>DASXKI010000284.1:0-11588 GCA_036496945.1 Streptosporangiaceae bacterium
GAGAAGATCGAGATCGCCGGCAGCGGCAAGGGCGCGCAGGGCTGGTTCTCGCTGACTGATGCGACTGTCTACTTCGATCACCCGGTGCACGCGATGGCCGAGCACACGCTGAACATCGACTTCCGCAACCCGGCCAAGGGCCCCGCGGCGCGGGTGGCGGTCGAACTGACGGCCGAGTCCGCCCGGGCCCTGGCTGCCGCGATCGAGGCGGCGCTCGCCGCGGTGCCCGCGGCGCTGGTGTCCTGACTGCGGCGCCGGTGTCCTGACCGGGAGGCCGGTGTCCTGACCGCGGCGCTGGTGCTCTGACCGGCGCGCTGGTGTCCTGACCGCGGCGCTGGCGTCGTGACCGTGCTCGCATCTTGGCCGCGCGCGCATCCTGACCGCGACGGTGCGGTGCGGTGCGGTGCTAGCGGCGGTGGTCGCCTGCCAATGTCGCCTCCCAATGTCGCCTGCCAATGTCGGCTGCCAATGTCGGCAGGGCATGCCACGATCGAGGTGTACCGCGGGTCGGGCGGGAGGATTGCAGTGAAGCTCAGGGTCGATCGTGACGCGCTCGGTGACGCCGTGTCGTTCGTAGCACGTGCGCTTCCGACGAGGCCGGTCGTGCCGGTGCTGTCGGGCCTGCTCGTGGAGGCCGACGGTGATCGGCTCACGCTCTCGTGTTTTGACTACGAAGTGTCCGCCAGAGTCACTGTCGCCGCCGATGTGGGCGAGCCCGGCACCGCGCTGGTGCCGGGACGGCTGCTAGCCGAGATCTGCAAGAGCCTGCCGCCTGCCGAGGTCGAGATCGTGATGGCGGCCGGGATGGTGATGCTGACCTGTGGCAGCGCCGAGTTCGCGCTGGTGGCGCTGCCGCTGGAGGAGTATCCGGCACTGCCCGAGCTGCCAACCGCGGCCGGCACCGTGGACGGTGGTTTCTTGGCGACGGCTGCCGCGCAGGTCGTGCCGTCCGCAAGCCGCGACGACACGCTGCCGATGCTGACCGGCGTCTGCCTGGACTTCGACGGACAGACGCTGACGCTGGCAGCCACCGACAGGTACCGGCTGGCCGTACGGACGGTGACCTGGGCGCCATCCGATCCGGCGCTGCGCGCGTCGGCGCTGGTGCCGGCCAGGACGCTGGCCGATGTGGCCCGATCGATGGGGCCGGCCGGCCCGGTGACGATTGCGTTCGGCCAGCCTGGTCAGGACGCAACCCGGCCCGCCGACGGGATGATCAGCTTCGAAGGCGGCGGGCGGCGGCTGACGGCCCGCCTGATCGGCACCGAGTTCATCCGCTACCAGTCGCGGTTCCCGGCGAGCTTCGAGGCCACCGCCGAGCTTGCCGCCGGGCCTTTCCTCGAGGCCGTCCGGCGGGTCTCGCTTGTGGCGGACCGGGCTTCTCCGGTCCAGATGGCGTTCCGCCGGGGCGTCGTCGTGATCGAGGCGCGGTCCGATGGCCGGGCACGCGCGGTCGAGTCGGTGCCGGTTACGTTCCATGGCACGGAGCAGATGATCTCATTCAGCCCGCAGTACCTGCTGGACGGCATCACCGCCGCGGCACTGAGCGGACATGCACTGAGCGGCCACGCACTGAGCGGCCAGGGGAGACCGCACGCGGCCGGTGACGCCGACGTGGTGCCCGCCCCCGGCGCTGGCCGGATCAGGCTGGAGTTCAGCAGCCCGGCGAAGCCGGCCTTGATCAGCTGGATCGACGGAGATGCGACGGCGGGCGCAGGTGCGCACGACCCGGTGCTTGCCGATTCGGTGCCACCAGCCGGGAACGGGGCCGTCACCGTCCCTGCCGGTCTTGACGCACCCGGTGCACCGGGACGCGCTGAGCACAGGCCTGCGGAGGCGGCCGCGTTCCGGTACCTGGTTGTTCCGTTGCGGGTGCCGGTAGTCGGCTGACCGCTACTAGCGGCGGCCGCGCGAGCCGCGGAAGATCCGGCGGAGCAGGCCGCGGATCAGCGTGAAGATCGCCACCAGCAGGCCGAGCCGGCCCGGCAACGGGAACCGCAAGCCGACCAGGATGACGTCATAGACCAGGAGGAAGGACGCGAGCGCGGCCAGCAGCGTCGCGAACGCTCCAATTCCGTGCCGAGGCCGGCTCCCCGACCAACTGCCGCCGGTCTGGGACTGCCCTGTCCAGTCGGTGCCTGGCCAGCCGGCGGCGACTGTTCCTGTGCCGCTGGTCAGCATCGGACCTGGCCGGAGCCGCGCGCTCGGCAGTGGGGCGCCACCTGACTTGACGTGCGGCAGGTCGCTGGTGAGGCGGCTGAGGTCGCGCTGGGTCTTGGCGGCGAAGACGGCGTCGAGCCGCTCGTTGAATTCCTCGAGCGTGAGCCGCCCATGCGCGAAGTGCTCTCGCAACTCGGCGGCGACGGACTCGCGCTCGACGTCCCCGATGCGCAAACTCGGTTGCGTTGCCATCTGCCCCTCCGTGCCGTGCGCAGGTAATTCCAAAACGATATATCGCGACTGGCCCTGCCGCAACTAGCCTGCCGCAACTAGCCACCGCAACTGGCCCGGCGGCGACTGGCCCTGCCGTGACTGGCCCGCGCCGCTGACGAGCAGCGCCGCTGACGGGCAGCTAGTTCAGGAAGTAGCTGCCGCCGCCGGTCTCCGGGTTCGTGACGAGCGCGGGCACCGAGATGGAGCCCGCGTGCGCGAACACCAGCGTCAGGGTGATCAAGGTCCCGGCCTTCATCGGGCCAGTTCCGGTGACGAGGAGATGTGAGCCGTTGGGATCCAGCCCGGTGAAGCTCCTAGCCGGGACGGGGATGGCGCGGACAGAACGCATCTGCACGACGCCGGCCCGGACCGGGGACCGTAGGGTGATCGTCCCGCCGACGCTGATCCGGGCGCCGACTATCTGGTCGGCGGCCCCATTGTTCTGCACGTCGAGGTAGACGTCGGTGACGCCACTGGGGCTCGGCTCGGTGACCTGCGCGGAGGTGACCTTGATCGCGGCCCCATGCTGGCCCGGCGCGGCGCAGCCGGCGGCGAGGCTCGTGCCGAGAATGGCAATCGCGCACGCTCCCCGCAGACGCGCCGGGCGGCGCGTAGCCCCGACGTGGACAGCCCCGGCGCGGACAGCCCCGGCGGAGGTGGGCGAGCTGAGCATGGTGACAGACCTTACCTGTGGTGGGCGCGACCATAATCTCACGCGGGCCGCCCACCGCCCGGCGCGGGCCGCCGCCACTCTGGCGGATGTGGCTCGGGCTCGGCTGAGCCGCTGAGCTTGTGGCCCGCCGCTCAGTACGAAGCCGTGCCCGCCCCGGCCCGAACCGCGGTCACGGTCATGATCGGCTGAGCCTTGTTGGCGCAGGCCTGGGCGTTGTACTGCACGTAGTCGCTGCCATAGTCGCCGGGCGGGTAAATCCGCAGCCAGTCCACGGCGGTGATGTGGCAGTTCGCGATGGCGCCGGCGTCGTGGACGGCCAGGAGGACATTGGCCTTGTCACCAGGCGCGAGCGTGACCAGCGCCTTGGCCAGGGCCGCATTCTTCGTGGCCGGAGCGCCCACCTGGCTACCGCCGACACCTGTGACAAATGACACACCCGGGTACCCGTACAGCGTGCACGTGGCATTCGAGGTATTGGTCAACACGATCACCTGGTAAAACGTGCCGGCCGTGCCTTGCGACGCGCCAAGCTGCGCCTGCAGCGCGGAGGAAAGGCAGCCAGCAGGACCAGAAGGTGCGGATGGGGACGTGGCGGCCGCGTTGGCCTTGGGGCTGGGGCTGGGGCTGGCCTGGACAGTGATGGTCCTGGTAGCGGCGGCACCTGGCGCGGGCGTGCTGCCGCAGGCCGTGAGCAGTGCGCAGGCACCGGCAAGCGCCGCAGCGCCAGACAGCCGGGCGGCGAGGGTCAACGAAGAGGTCATGTAACCCATTTCCTTAGGTCAGGCCGGGTCCAGCGCCGGGCAACAGTCCGATTTCCAGCTAAGACGCCGGCCGGACTCTGTCGGTTGGCCCGTCCTTTCACAGCCGCTCTGAGAGGGCAGATAACCAGGCTGCGTGCGAGTGGCGAGACACTACGCTGAAGTCTCGCTGGCTGACGCCCGGACGGCGCTGGGCCAGGCCGAGTGCACGCCCGATTGGGAGGCAGCAGGAGTGTCAGCGAGCCCGCAGTTCACGACCCGCCCGCAGCTCGCTGGGACGTTCGGCATGGTGGCCTCGACTCACTGGCTCGCCTCGGCCTCCGGGATGGCCGTCCTGGAGCGGGGCGGCAACGCGTTCGACGCTGCAGTCGCCGCCGGGCTCGTGCTTCAGGTCGTCGAGCCGCACCTCAACGGTCCGGGGGGTGAGGTGCCCGTTATCGGGTTCGACGCCGCGGCCGGGCAGCCTTTCGTGCTGGACGGACAAGGCCCGGCGCCAGCCGCCGCGACGCTGGCGGCGTTCAGCGCTCTGGGCCTCGACCTTGTGCCGGGGAGCGGCTTGCTCGCTGCCTGCGTGCCTGCAGCCTTCGGTACCTGGATGCTGCTGCTGGAGCGGTACGGCACCTTGCCGCTGCGCGCGGTGATGGAGTACGCGATCGGCTACGCCGAGCATGGCTACCCGATGCTGCCCACCGCCAGCGCGGCCATCGCGGCCGTCGCGGACACCTTTCGCGACCACTGGCCAGGCTCGGCTGAGATCTACCTCGCCGGGGGAGTGCCGGCGCCGGGCAGTCGGTTCACCAACAAGCCGCTGGCGGCCGTCTACCAGCGCATCCTGGCCGAGGCCGAGCACGCCGGAGCGGGGCGCGAGCGTCAGATCGAGGCGGCGCGGCACGCGTTCTACGAGGGTTTCGTCGCTGCGGCCATCGCCGCGTATACCAGCAGCGCCGAGGTGATGGACGTCACCGCTCGCCATCAGCGCAGCCTGCTGACCGGTGATGACCTGGCCGCCTGGCGGGCAAGCGTCGAGGCGCCTGTCATGGCGGAGTTCCGCGGTCTGACCGTGTGCAAGACAGGTCCCTGGGGGCAGGGACCTGTCTTTCTCCAGCAGCTTGGCCTCCTGGACGGCCTTGGCATCGAGGACGCTGAGCCGGGCGGCGCCACGCTGATCCACATCGTGACCGAGGCCGCGAAGCTCGCCTTCGCCGACCGTGAGGCCTGGTACGGCGACCCGCGGCAGTCGCAGGTACCGCTCGATGCGTTGCTGTCCGCTGACTACGCGGCGGAGCGCCGCGTGCTCGTCGGCGAGACCGCGTCGGCGCAGTTGCGGCCCGGCGCGCCAGCCGGCGCCACGCCGCGGCTGCCGGAGTTTGCTCGTGCGGCCTTCGACCCTGCGCGGCCCGGTCACGCAGGTCTGGGCGAGCCCGCAGCGGGCGTATCGGCACCGGAACTCGGGCCGGGCGATACGTGCCACCTGGATGTCGCCGACCGGTTCGGCAACCTGGTGGCGGCCACGCCGAGCGGCGGCTGGCTGCAAAGCTCACCCGTCATCCCCGGGCTCGGCTTCTGCCTGGGGACGAGAGCGCAGATGTTCACGCTCACGCCTGGCCTCGCGAGCACCCTGGCACCAGGCCGGCGGCCGCGCACCACGCTGTCGCCCAGCCTCGCGCTGCGTGACGGCATGCCGTACCTGGCGTTCGGCACGCCGGGCGGGGACCAGCAGGACCAGTGGTCACTGGCGTTCTTCCTGAACCACGTCGTGTACGGGATGAACCTCCAGGAGGCGATCGACGCCCCCGCGTTCCACACCGATCACTTCCCGTCCTCGTTTTACCCGCGGGCCTCGATGCCGGCGTCACTGGCGATCGAGTCCAGGGCAGGGGCGGATGTCATCGCCGCGCTGCGGGCCCGCGGCCACCAGGTCAGCGTGCGGCCGCCCTGGTCGCTCGGGCGCATGAGCGCGGTCGCCAGGTCCGGCGGCTTCCTGTACGCGGCCGCGAATCCGCGCGGCATGCAGGGCTACGCGGTCGGCCGGTAAACCTGCGCTAGCGCTCCCAGCCGGGCCAGACTGGGACTATCCAGGCCAGCCGCGCGGCGCGCGCTCAGTGCACTGTCGGCCGGCGTCATTCAAAGGGGCACCCCGAATCAGCCTGGCGGTTGATGACGTCGCGGCCCAGAACCTGGGATCGTGTTGTTCGCACATCGGGGCGCTGCCTAGCGCTGGCCGAGGCAATTGCGGAGGGACCTGTGATCACTCAACCCATGCGGCAGGCCGGGGGGCGCATGCCGCCCGAGCCCGGCGCTGTTATCGAGGCCCGCGGCCTGACGAAGCGGTACGGCACTGAAGTGACTGCGCTCGACAAGCTCACGGTCGCCGTCGAGCCGGGCATCACGGGCCTGATCGGAGCCAACGGCGCCGGCAAGTCCACATTGATCAAGATCCTGCTCGGCCTGCTAGAGCCGACCGAGGGGCACGCCGCGGTACTCGGTCATGACTGCGTAACCGATGGGTTCGCGATCCGGACCCTGACGGGCTATATGCCCGAGCACGACTGCCTGCCGCCGGACGTCACGGCGACGGAACTGGTCACGCACCTTGGCCGGATGTCGGGGCTGCCGGCGACGGCGGCCAGGGAGCGTGCCGCCGATTCGCTGCGGCACGTCGGCTTGTACGAGGAGCGGTACCGGCAGATCGGCACCTACTCCACCGGGATGAAGCAGCGCGTCAAGCTTGCCCAGGCCCTCGTCGGCGATCCGCGTCTGCTGCTGCTCGACGAGCCGACCAACGGCCTCGATCCGGCCGGCCGGACCGCGATGCTCGAGCTGATCGCCCGCATCGGCGCGGACTTCGGCATCTCCATCCTGGTCGCTTCCCACCTGCTGGGGGAGATCGAGCAGATCTGCGATCAGCTCGTCGCGATCGAGGGCGGACGGCTGCTGCGGGCCGACTCCATCAGGTCGATGACGAAGGCCAGCTCGGTTCTGGTGATCGAGGTGGACGAGGGCGTTGAGCTGCTTCAGGCGGACCTCGCTAAGCGAGGGCTGCACCCGCTGCCGTACCAGCGCGGTCTGCTGGTCCAGCTGGCAGGCGAGCAGACCTTTGACGCGGTGCGTGATGCCGTCGCCGACCTCGGGCTGCCGCTCAGCCGGATGGAACAGCGCAGGCACCGCATCGAGGAACTGTTCCGCGCCGACCCTGCCGAGCAGGACGGCCAGATGACAGGAGCTGCCAGTGTCAGCTGACGCCAGCGCTGCCGGAGGGCGGCTCGCCTCGCCAGCCGCCGATGCCAGCGGCGTGATCCACAACATCGGCTACCGCCGGTACGAGGCGACGCGGCTTGGCCGGGCCCAGATCGTCCGGGCACTGACCTGGCACAGCCTGCGAGCCGCCTTCGGCATCGGGCGGGGGGCCAAGGCCAAGATCTTCCCGATCCTGCTCTTCACGCTGATGTGTGCGCCCGCTGTCGTCAACGCGATCGGTCTGGCCCTCAATCCGGGCAGCACGCCGATCGTCACCTACGACGGCTACAACGTGCAGCTGCGCACCGTGGCGATGCTGATCTTCGTGGCGCTGGAAGCACCGAACCTGGTCTCCAGTGACCTCCGTAACCACACGCTGCCGCTGTACTTCGCCCGGCCGATCCGGCGGATCGACTACCCGGTCGCCAAGCTCACCGCGTTTGTCCTCGCCTGCCTGGCCATGATCGAGATTCCGCTACTGGTGCTGTACCTGGGCATGGCGACCCAGCAGCACAGCGCGAGCCAGGTGTGGGAGCAGACGCTGCGGCTCGGTCCTGGCTTGCTGTACGGCGCGGCCTGGGCGGTACTGCTCGCCAGCATCGGCCTGCTGCTCGCGTCGTCGACGGGCAAGCGCGTATTCGCGATCTGCGCAATCGGCATCCCGCTGTTCTTCACCTGGATCCTGGCCAACGTGCTCGCGCACATCGGCACGCAGGCATTCGGGCCGGGATCCTTCGGCAAGCCGTCCGGGCTGACCAGTCTGGCTGGCCTGATCAGCCCGTTCACGCTGCTCGGTGGGGTGCTGCGGTGGCTGCAGGCGCCCACCAGGCTGGTCGGAGACCCAGGGCGGCCCTTCATGGAGACGACCGTCGGCAGCTACGGGGCGCTCTACGGCGTCGTGTTCCTGCTGTTGACCGTCGCGGCGATCGCCGGCCTGATCGCCCGGTACCGGAAGGTTGGCGTGGCATGACTGGCACTGACAAAACTGGCACCGACAAAACTGGCACTGACAAAAGTGGCATCGAGCTGCGCGGCGTCTCGCGCTGGTACGGCAACGTGGTGGCCGTCAACGACATCACCATGACGATCGGGCCCGGCGTGACCGGCCTGCTCGGGCCGAACGGTGCTGGCAAGACGACGATCCTGCACATGATCGCCGGATTCCTCGCCCCGTCGCGAGGCGAAGTCACCGTGGTGGGACGCAGTAGCTGGCGCAATCCGGCGATGTTCCGCCAGGTGGCGCTCGTGCCGGAGCGCGATTCCGTGTACGCGTTCCTGACCGGCACCGAGTTCGTCGTCGCGACCGCGCGACTGCACGGCCTGCCTGATCCTGACGGCGCCGCGCGCCGGGCGATCGAGCTGCTGGACATGACCGAAGCGCAGGACCGGAAGATCTCCACCTACTCCAAGGGCATGCGCCAGCGGATCAAGGTGGCCGCGGCGCTGGTACATGACCCGGAAGTCGTTCTGCTCGACGAGCCGTTCAACGGCATGGATCCGCGCCAGCGCCTGCACATGATGGATCTCCTGCATGTACAAGGCGAGCAAGGCCGGGTCATCGTGTTCAGCTCGCACATTCTGGAGGAGGTCGAGCGGCTGTCCGGGACCATTCAGGTCATCGTGGGCGGGAGGCTGGCAGCCTCCGGCGACTTCCGCGCGATAAGGCGGCTGATGACGAACCGGCCGCACGTATTCCTGCTGAGCTCCTCCGATGACCGGGCGCTCGGCTCGGCGCTCATCGGCCGGCCCGCCGTCAGCGCGGTCGAGCTGACTCAGCACGGCCTGCAGGTCCGCGCCTCCGACTACGGCACCTTCACCAGAGAGATCGCCGGCATCAGCCGTGATCACGGCATCCGGCTGACCCAGATCCGGCCGGCCGACGAGTCGCTCGAAAGCGTCTTCACCTACCTGCTGGCGTCCTGACCTCCGATGGCTATGACGAATGAGAGAACGGTGCAGCCGATGTCCGGCGTGTTGAACCCCGTCATCATGCGGCTGACGCTGCGTGCCACCCTGAACCGGAAGCGAGCGTTGCTGTTCGCAGTGCCGGCCGTCATCCTGATCGGGATCTCTGCCCTGTTGAAAGCGACGGCAACCAGCGATGTCTGGCCGCCCGAGATTCTTGGGGTGGTCGGCTTCCTGATCCTCGCGCTGACGGCGCTGATCATCGGCGGCAGCGTGATCGGCGCGGAGGTCGAGGACGGGAGCATCTTGCACCTGCTGGCGACGCCGGTCAGCCGCCGCACCGTCGTGCTGAGCAAGTACGTCGTCGCGGTCGGACTGACGATGGCCTTCGCTGCGGTGCCGGAGTACCTCGCCGGGGCGATAGCCAAAGGACCGGGCGACAAACTGACGATCGGGCTGCTGGTCGGCGCGCTGGCGGGCGCGGTGATCTACAACGCGCTGTTCGTGATGCTGACGGCGGTCGTGAGCCCAAGCCGCGCGCTCGCGTTCGGGCTGCTGTACATCCTGGTGTGGGAGGGCCTGCTGGCGAGCCTGATACCGGGCGTCGGCCTGCTGTCCATCGAGCACTACTCGCTGGCGATCGCTAACTCGATCGCCCACAACAGCGCGCTCGACGCGCACCTGACGCTCGGCACCGGGGTGGTCATGGGCGTCGTCGTCAGTGTCCTCGCGCTGGCGCTTGCCATCAACAGGCTGTCCGCGTTCTCCATCAAGGGCGACGTGGCCTGACCCGGCGAGCGGTCTCGATTACCGCGGCGTGGACTGGTCCGGCTCGAACGCGGGACCGTGGCCGGGAATGATTACCTTCGCGACAGCGAGGATCCGGGCCCGGCTGGCGGCGAGCACGGCAGCGTCGGGGGCGAACGGATCGTCGGCCGGGCCGTCGGCCGCCCACCAGGCGTGCGTGCAGGCGTACACGCCGTCAGGCGTCGCCGCTAGCGTAGTGATGTCCTGCGCGGTATGACCCGGAGTGGCGAGCAGCCGGACCGACGGGCCGAGGGCGTAACCCTCTGCTTCCCTGCTGATCCACAGGTCACCGTCATAGATGGCCCAGTGGTCGTGGATCCGGGCCGCGGGGAACAGTGCAGCGTTCACGGTGTGATCGGGGTGGTGATGGCTGAACACCACGTCGGTGACGGCCTGCGGCGACACCCCGTGCGCGGCGAGTTCGGCGAGCAGACTCTGCCGCGAGGCGACGAGCCCAGGGTCGACGATGATCACCGCGTTCCCATCTTGGATGAGGGTCACGGTGCTGCCTACGTGCTCGCCATCGCTGTCCTCGCGGGCGTAGCCCGCCGCCAGGACATGCACAGTCGCGGACCCCGTCAATGGGAGCTCTGCCTCTTGCATGAGGGCCGACCCTATCTCGCCGCTAGTTAGCGGGCGCTGCTGGCCTTCGCGGCAGCCTTCAGGTCCTTCTTGTAGGCGCGGACCGCGGCCAGCGAGTCATCGTCGACGATGTCGGCTACCGAGTAGTGCGAGCCGTCCTCCCCGAAATGACCGGCTGCCTCGCGCCAGCCGTCCGGCTGGACACCGAGCTGCTTGCCGAGCAGGGCCGCGAAGATCTGGGCCTTGTAGCCGCCGAACCCGGGCAGCTCGGCCAGCCGGGCGACGAGTTCCTTGCCTGTGGTCGCGCCGGTCCAGACCGCCGCCGGCTCACCGTCGTAGCGGTCCACTATCAGCCGCGCCAGGTCCTGGGTCCTGGCCGCCATGGCCCTCGGGAACCTGTGCAGCGCCGGCCGCTCGGCGAAGACGGCCGCCAGCGCCTCCGGGTCGTACTCGGCGATCTCGACGGCCGTCGGCTCGTGGCCAAGGCGCCTGACGAGCTCCAGCGGCGAGCTGAAGGCCTTCTCGAGCGGCACCTGCTGATCCAGCAGCATGCCGATCAGCAGCGCCAGGGGATTGCGGGACAGGAGCTCGTTGGAGTCGGCGTTGACCGGGAGCGAAAGCGTCATGGGTGTCATCATCTACCATCGGGCGGGTACGCAGGTACCTGCTTCGCGTGGCCGATAGGCGGCGCCTGACTGGCAGCTGACCGCCAGCTGGCAGGTAGCTGACTGGCAGGCGGACGGGGAACTACCGGCCAGGTGGGATAGTTGATGCTGACGTAGAAGGGGAGCGCAGTTCCCCGAAGGGAGCCTGGCATGGCACCGCGTTATAGGTATGGCCTCATTGGGGTCGTGATCGGGCTGATACTCATCATCATCGGCCACCCGATCATCGGTCTCATCGTGATCGGCGCCACAGTCGCCATACCAGTGGTGGCTTACCGGATGCTGTCTCCTGAGCAGCGCCGTCGGCTGCGCCGGGCACGAGACCGCAAGGAGCTCGGCGGCTAGCGCGCCGTTACCAGCGGGTTCGTCACCTTAAGCCGCGGGAAGCGGCTGAAGTCGCGATCGGCGCTCCACAGTTCGCGTATACCGTGACTCAGGCAAAGCGCCGCGATCCTGGCATCGTGGACAAGTGGTCCGCTGACGTTCCCGCTGCTGAGCAGTGAGCTGAGCGCCGACCAGTAGGCCTCG
>DASXKI010000285.1:0-16520 GCA_036496945.1 Streptosporangiaceae bacterium
CGCCCTGCACATCCGGCCCGAGGCAGACCATGACGTTCAGCTTCCATACGCCCACGACCGCCGGTACTTTCTTCTGGCAGTGCCGGATCCCGTGCGGCGGCGGCTTCATCGACGGGTTCGGCGGCCCCATGCAGACCTTCGGATTCATGACCGGCAACATGGAGGTGGTGTCCTGATGGCCGCGTCACCGATCGAGGCCGGGCCGGCAGCTGAGCGAACCGAGCCGAACCACGCCCGGCGGATCTTCCTGATCTGGCTGCCGATCGCCGTCGCCTCAGTAGCAGTGATCTGGATCGTCTTGGGCCCGCACCTGCCGCCTGGGAACAAGTCGGACACGGCGCACAGTCAGCAGTTCGACATCCAGATACTCGCCGTCCTGGCGGCACCGGTGATGGCGTTCGTGCTGGTCTTCGCGGCCTACGCGCTGATCGTCTGGCGACACCGCGAGGGTGATGACGAGGACGGGCCGCCGATCCACGGGCATACCGGCGTCCAGGCCACCTGGATCACCGCCACCGCCGTCATCGTGCTCTTCCTGGCCGCGTTCGGCACTTATGAGCTGGCCTGGCCAGGGTTCGCCGGGGCAGGCGCCGGCGAGGGCCCGAGCGCGATCTGGCGGCCGGGCGGCACGCCGCTGCAGATCCAGGTCATCGGCCAGCAATGGCGGTTCACCTACCGGTACCCGCAGCTCGGCGGCTTCGAGACCACAGCGCTCGTGATGCCGCTCAACCAGCCGGTGCAGTTCAACGTCACGTCGCTGGACGTGATCCACAGCTTCTGGGCTTACCAGCTCGGCGTGAAGGCCGACGCCAACCCTGGCGTCAACAACATCGCGTTCACGACGGCCAAGCACCAGGGCACGTTCGTAGTGCGCTGCGCTGAGCTCTGCGGCCTGTGGCACGGCGCGATGTTTAACTACGGCCACGTCGTCTCGATGACCGCGTTCCGGGCCTGGGCGGCCAAGACGCGGGTCCAGCTCGCCGCTCTCACCAAGGCACTGCCGCCGTACGCGACCGTTTACGACCCGACGGTGATCCCTCAGATCAACGCCGCCGTGGCGAAGTCAGGCATTGTCGGCGGCAACGGCTACTACTACCCGCCGAACGACCCGGTGCAGCCGTGATGACCATGTCCGAAGCCGATGCAGCGATGAAGAGGTGACCTGATGGCCATCGAGACTCAGCCGGAGCGAGCCCAAGGCTCCGGGGGCGGTGTGCCGGGCGCGGCCCTCAGCCCGCGGCCGTGGTGGCGCCGAGCCGCGATCCACACCGCGGTCCTCGGGGCGGTGATCGGCTACCTGGTCGGCCACGTGCTGGGCAACTACCTGGCGGGCGCCGGCAACGCCCAGTATCCGAACATTGCGCTGTCAGACTCCAGCGACTGGCCGATCGTGCTGGGCTACTTGCTGGCGATCGTGGGCTGGCTGGCCGGGCTCGGGGTGTTCAACGACACCCTGCGCCAGATGGTCGGCAGGCCAGTGACCGCCGAGAACACTCAGGAGACTGAGCAGCGAGGCGGGCTGGCCAAGTACTTCCGGTACGAGCTCGACCACAAGGTGGTCGGCATCCAGTACCTGGTCGGCATGATCATCTACTTCTGCACCGCCGGCCTGTTCGCCATGGCGATCAGGACCGAACTGCTCTCTCCGACTCACCACGTCTTCACTTCGCAGGTGTACGTGGAGATCGTCGGCGAGCACGGCACCATGATGATGATGCTGATGACCTCGGTCATCCTCGGCCCGTTCGGCAACTATCTGATACCGCTCATGATCGGCTCCAAGCGGGTCGCATTCCCGCGGGTCGAGGCGCTGTCGTTCTGGCTGACACCGGCCGCCTTCCTGATCCTGCTGTCCGGCCTGCTGCTCGGCGGCTTCCCGTTCGGCTGGACCGGGTACGCGCCGCTGTCGATCCAGTCCACGCTCGGCGCCGACTCCTACGCCATAGCCTTCGGGCTGATGGGCGTGTCGATGATCCTCGCGGGCTTCAACATCATCGTGACGGTGATCTGCTACCGAGCGCCCGGCATGCGCTGGAGCAGGCTGCCGATATTCGTCTGGGCCATAGTGTCGACGGCGTTCCTGATGGTGCTCGCGGCCCCGGTGCTGGTCGGCGGCATGTACATGCTGCTGAGTGACAGGACCGCGCAGACCGCCTTCTTCGAGGATTCCCTGGGCGGCAGCAGCTACCTGTGGCAGAACTTGTTCTGGTTCTTCGGCCACCCTGAGGTGTACATCCTGGCGCTACCAGGCTTCGGGATAGTGCTGGAGATCCTCCCGGTGATGTGCCGCAAGCCGCTGTTCGCGTACAAGGTCGCCTGCGCCGGCATGATCGGCGTGACCCTGCTGAGCTTCTTCGTCTGGCAGCATCACCTGTTCATGAGCGGCATCAACCCGGACATGCGGCCGTTGTTCATGCTCACCACCGAGCTGATCTCCATCCCGACCGGGTTCATCTTCCTGGTGGCGCTAGGTACATTCTGGAAGGCGAAGATCCGGTACACCGTGCCGATGCTGTTCGCGCTCGGGATGTTGTTCAACTTCCTCATCGGCGGCGTGACGGGCGTGTTCGTGTCCGACGTTCCGGCCGACACGACCTTGCACGGCAGCTTCTTCGTGATGTCGCACTTCCACTATACGATCATGGGCGGACTGATCTTCGCCTTCATGGCCGGCCTGTACTACTGGCTGCCCAAGATGACAGGGATCAAGCTCAACACGACGCTCGGCAAGTGGCAGTTCTGGACGATGTTCATCGCGTTTAACTCGACGTTCCTGCCACTGTTCGCGGTCGGCATGGCCGGCCAGCCGCGGCGCGTGTTCGAGTACGCACGGAACCTTCAGTTCCTGAATGACTGGGTATCCATTTCCTCGTTCTTCCTCGGCGGCTCGATTCTGCTCTTCGTGATCAACTTTGTCTGGTCGACAGTGATCGTGCGTGAGCGCGAGCTTGGCAACCCGTGGCAATCGCGCGGGCTGGAGTGGCAGGTTGCCTCACCGCCACCGCCCGGTAACTTCGCCCGGGTCCCGGTGGTCCTCTCTGGCCCCTACGACTACGGCACCAAGGACGCCCCGCCCGTCGCGGATCTGAACCCGCCGCCAGGTGTGCTCAGCGCGGCGATTGCCCAGTCAACAAACGTCCGAGCGGAGGCATAGGCATGGCCGAAACGATGGCGGAGCCGCCAGCGGCGATGAGTCCGGCCGAGGAGGAGGCGGTGTTCTACCACGAGTCCGCGCTGAACGCCTCCTGGACGGGCACCAGGCTGGCGGTGGGCGGCCTGTCGTTCCTGTTTGGCGCGTTCGTGTTCGCCTTCTTCTACCTGAAGTCGATCAACAGCCACGGCCTCTGGTACACGGCCGGGACGCACCCGCAGTCCGGGTTCGGCGTCACGGTCATGGTGTTGTTCGTGGTCAGCGCCGCGGTCCAGACACTGGTGCTCCAGCGCATCAAGGCGGGGAGCAAGTCGATCTGGCTGGCTGGCGCTGCCGTCGCGCTGGTGCTCGGGCTAGTGGCCATCGCGATCCAGATCTGGCAGCTGGCCGCGCTGCCCTTCTGGCCCGGCGCTAGCGGCTTCGCCAGCGTGTTCGTCGGCTTCTGGCCGGTGTACGTCACGGTCGCGTTCTGCGTGCTGGTCTGGCTGGAGATCCTCATCATGCGGTGTCGCGCGATCCCGGAGATCTCGTTCGTCGAGCAGCCGCCGACCTACGCCGAGGCGTTCGGCGTGCAGCGGTTCCAGGCCGGACTGAGCTCATTCACGGTGGTCTGGAACTACATGGCGGTCGTGGCCTTCCTCTTCTGGGTCTTGTTCTACCTGGTTCACTAAGGCGAGCCACAGTGTCCAAGGCCAGGACGAGATGAGGACCACGTGGACGTAGTGTCCGAGCACTGGTCGGCCAGCTGGCCGGTGCTGATTGCCTACGTGATCCTCGCGGCGGCACACCTAGCCGGTCTGCGGCGGACGCTCGCGGTGCCCGCGACCGGCACCCGACGCCAGCTGCTGCGGGAAGCGGCCGTGTTCCAGCTTGGCCTGGCGGTGATCGTGCTGGCCCTGGTGTCGCCGATGGGGTACCTGTCCGACGTCTACCCCTGGGTTCGCGCGGTCCAGGAACTGCTGGTGGCTGTGACGGGTCCCGCCCTGATAGTGCTCGGCGCACCGTGGGCAGCACTCCGGGTCGCGCCAGGCCGGGTGGGCTGGCTGCTGTCAAGGCCCACGCTCGCGGTCATCGCAGCGAACGTCGTCTGGCTCGGCTGGCAGCTGCCTGCTCTCTACGACGCGGTCCACGGCAGCGCTGCCATCGCCCTGGCCGAGCACGTCAGCTACATCGCGGCGGGGCTGCTGTTCTGGCTTCAGCTGATGTCGTCGCGCCCGCTGAGCCAGCGCACAGCGCCAATGCGGCGCTTCGCGCTGCTGGTGGGCACGTTGGCGGCCTCGACGGTACTCGGCATGGTGCTCGTCTTCGGTCACGGCGTGGACTATCCGGTCTATGCCAATTCGGCGCACCATCTCACGAGTGTTCTATACGATCAGCAGCTCTCCGGCGCCGTGCTGTGGATGGGCATGCTGGGGCCGATGATTGCCGCCGGTGTGGCGCTTTTGCTGGAGTGGTTTAGTAATGAAGAGTCGGCGGAGCTGTCGGCGGGCCTGGACCGGCTGCTGACCCCGCGCCCGCATGGCTGGCCGTCCCGGCCGGGGATTAGGTGACTAGCGAATGACTCGTAGCTGGAGGCAGCAGTGCCTGGACTGATACTCGCGGCGGTTAGCCCGGACAACACGCCGCACGGGTACAACTGGACGTTCGCGTTCCCGATGCTGCTGTTTATCGTCGTAGCGCTGATCCTGTACGCGCTGTTCGCCAGGCCGCACCGGCGCGTGCCCGGCCGCCCGATCTCCGCGACGGCCACTGGCTCGCGGGTACCGGACGCGAAGGCAGCGCGGGCGGCGGCGGTCGCGGGCGGCCTGAGCGTGGCAGCGGGTGGCGGCACGAGCGAGTCGTCCAGCGAGCCCGCCGGCGCCCAGGCGGCGGCCGGCCAGCCCACCGCGAGCGAGACCGCGCCTAGCCAGCCCGTGATCAGCGAGCCAGGCGGCGCGCACTTGACGGGCAGCGTGAATCCCGAGGACGAGACACCGCCGAGTGGCGAATCAGAACCAGGTACGGGGGCTCGCGAGTGACGCAGGCAATTAGCGTCCCGGCGGTCGCGGCGGCGGATGGCCCTGCTGACGGCGGCCGCCGGTCTGTCGGCACTGTGTCGAAGGCGCTGTTCCTGCTGACCAAGCCGCGCATCATCGAACTGCTGCTGGTCACGACGCTTCCGACGATGCTGCTTGCGCAGCGCGGCCTGCCGAGCCTCGGCCTGATCGGCGTGACGTTGCTGGGCGGCGCGCTCGCCGCCGGCAGTGCCAACACGCTCAATTGCTACATCGACCGCGACATCGACGCGATCATGCGGCGGACCTCGCGCCGCCCGCTGGTGGCGAAGGGTGTCAAGGCGACGGTGAAGCCCGGCGAGGCCCTCGTGTCGGGCATCCTGCTCGGCGCGGCGTCCACGCTTGTGCTCGGACTGCTCGCCAACTGGCTATCGGCGGCTCTCGCCGACGGCGCGATCCTGTTCTATGTCTTCGTCTACACGCTCGGGCTGAAGCGCAGGACCGCCTCGAACATCGTGATCGGGGGCGCGGCTGGCTGCTTCCCGGTGCTCGTCGGCTGGTCCGCGGTCACCGGCACGGTCGCCTGGCCGGCCATCGTGCTGTTCGCTGTCATCTTCTTCTGGACGCCGCCGCACTTCTGGGCACTCGCCATGAAGTTCAAGGATGACTATGCCGCGGCCGGCGTGCCGATGCTCCCGGTCGTGGCGACCCCGGCCACGGTCGCTCGGAAGATCCTCGTCTACTCCTACGTCATGGTCGGCGCCACGCTCGTGCTTGCGCCGTATGCGGGCTGGGTCTATGCCGCCTGCGCGGGCGGCCTCGGCGGCTGGTTCCTGGTCGAGGCCCATCGGCTCCGTTCCCGTGTTAGTGCCGGGGAAGCGGCCGCCCCGATGCGGCTGTTCCACCTGTCGATCGCCTACCTCACCCTGCTGTTCGCCGCGGTCGCCGTGACCGCGCTGCTGCCCTGGCGAGGTTAGCGTGACGGTAGCGGCCGACAGGCCACGCTCGCGCTGGCGGGTCGTGCTGCGGCCGCGCTGGCTCGCGTGGCATGCCTTCGCGGTCCTCGCGACGTGGGGGTGCCTGTGGCTCGGCGACTGGCAGCTACGCCGTGCCCTGTCCGGGAACGAGCTGAGCTGGGCATACACGTTTGAGTGGCCGCTTTTCACGATCTTCGGGATCTACTTCTGGGTGAGGACGCTGCGGGAAGAGCTGCGGACCACGCAGGCGGCGGAGCACAACCAGCAGACCGGGAACGGGGCTGAGGCCAGCGCCGAGCCCCCCGCGGCCGAGGCCTACGCGGCGCGCCTGCGGGACGAGGTTCAAGGTCACGGCCGCTGGCACGGGCTGCGCTAAGCCTTTTAGAATCGGGTTCTACGATTGGAGACCCGACATGGCGTGGGATTTCTCGACCGAGCCGGAGTTCCAGGACCAGCTGGACTGGGTGGCCGACTTCTGCAAGACCGAGATCGAGCCTCTTGATCTCGTCTTCCCCGGCGCGGCCTACTCGCGGAACCCGAAGGCCAAGGCGCTCGCCGACCCGCTCAAGCAGCAGGTGAAGGACCGCGGCCTGTGGGCGCTATTCCTCGACAAGGACCTGGGCGGACCCGGGTTCGGCCAGCTGAAGCTAGCCCTGCTGAACGAGATCCTCGGCCGGTACCGGTCCGCGCCGGTAGTGTTCGGCACGGCGGCCCCCGACACCGGCAACATGGAGATGCTGGCGGCCTACGGCACCAACGAGCAGAAGCGCGCGTGGCTCTACCCGCTGATGAACCAGGATATCTTCTCGGCCTACTCCATGACCGAGCCGCAGGGCGGTTCTGACCCGAGCCTGTTCAAGACCAGGGCCGAGCGGGACGGCGATGAGTGGGTCATCACCGGCGAGAAGTGGTTCACCAGCGCCGGCGCTCGCGCCGACATCATCTTCGTAATGTGCACCAACGGGATGTTCGTGGTGCCACGGGAGACGCCTGGCGTGCAGATCTTGGACTACCCGCCGCTGCACAACCACATCCGCTACGAGCACGTCCGGGTGCCGCTCGGCAACCTGCTCGGCCCTGAGGACGGCGCCAAGGTGCTGGCCCAGCGCCGCCTCGGCGGTGGCCGCATTCATCACGCGATGCGGACGGTCGCGCAGGTCAGGCTGGCCTTCGACATGATGTGCGAGCGCGCTCTGAGCCGGGAGTCGCATGGCAAGGTGGTCGCCGAGCACCAAATGGTGCAGGAGGCCATCGCCGACTCTTACGCCGAGATCAACATGCTGCGGCTGCTGGTGCTGTGGACCGCCTGGACAATCGACAACTCCAGCACCCAGGCTGCAAGGACTCAGATCGCGGCCTGCAAGTACACGATGGCTAAGGTCTTGCGCGAGGTTAGCTACCGTGCCCTGCACATCATGGGCTCGCTCGGCACCACGAACCTGACGCCACTGCAAGCCATGTATGCCAGCGCGCCGACGATGGGCATCGCGGACGGCGTCGACGAGGTGCACAAGGTGACGGTGGCTCGTAATGTCCTCAAGGGCTACGAGCCGCATCCCGGACTGTGGCCGACCGAGTACATTCCGGCCAAGCGCGACGAGGCTCGCAAGAAGTTCGCGAGCCTGATCGAATCCGACTCCGAGCTCGCCGCCTGGGCCGACTCGGCAGTCCGCGCAACGACGAGAGGCTGATCATGGACATTAGCGGCAAGGTCGCCGTCGTCACCGGCGGCGCGAGCGGCGTCGGCCGGTCGCTGTGCCTCGGGCTGGCCGAGCGGGGCGCGGCCGGCGTGGTGGTCTGTGACATCGATGCCGACGGCGCGGCCAAGGTCGCAGCCGAGATCGAGGCTGCTGCGACCGGGGCTGGCATGACCGGGAGTGGCGGCCCACGCGCGATCGCTGCGTACGCCGACGTCTCGAGGGAAGCCGACGTGCAGGCTCTCGTAGCCCAGGCCGAGGCTGCCTTCGGCCCGGTCGGCATGTTCTTTTCCAACGCCGGGATCATCGTGGCGGGCGGCCCGGAGGCCTCCGATGAGGCCTGGTCGCGGATCTGGGCCATCAACGTGCAGAGCCATGTCTACGTGGCGCGCGCTGTGCTGCCTGGAATGCTGGCCAGGGGCGAGGGCTACCTGGAGATCACCGCGTCCGCGGCGGGACTGCTCACCCAGCTCGGCTCGGCGCCCTATGCCGTCACCAAGCACGCCGCCGTCGCGTTCGCCGAGTGGCTGTCCATCACACACGGCGAGCAGGGCATCGTCGTGTCGTGCCTGTGCCCACAGGCGTTCACGAGCAACCTGCTAACCACGAGCAGGCGCGAGGTCGGCGCGGGCCAGCTGCCCGAGGTCAGCGCAACTGGCGGCTCGGCGCAGGCCGCTGTCGACGGCGTGCTGACCTCGGAACAGGTCGCGGCGGCGGTCCTGGACGCCGTCGGGACCGAGCAGTTCCTGATCTTGCCGCACCCCGACGTGGCGACCTACGAGCGCAGGCGTGCCGACGACAGAGAGCGCTGGCTGCGCGGCATGCGCCGGATGCAGGCTCGCCTGAGTGGATAGCCCCTGATCCTTCAGTGGCCCCTGATCACAGCGCCGCGGCCACGCAGGAACCGGCGCTGCGCCTCACTGTCCGTCCGCTCGGCCGCGGCCGCGTACTCGGCTGCCGCTTCGGCGGTCCGCCCGAGGCGGGCGAGCAGGTCCGCCCTGATCGAGTGCAGCACGTAGTAGCCGTCTAGCTCGATGTCCTCGACGATGGCCAGCGCCGCGGCCGGCCCGTCGACCTCGGCGACCGCCACGGCGCGGTTCAGGCTGACGACCGGGCTCGGCGCGAGCGCGAGCAGCTGGTCGTACAGCGCCAGGATCTGACGCCAGTCCGTTGCCGCGGCCGTCGGCGCATCGGTGTGCACCGCGTTGATCGCGGCCTGGATCTGGTACGGACCAGGCTGGTTCCGGCGCAGGCAGCTGCGGACCAGGGCGTGGCCTTCACCGATCAGCGCCCGGTCCCACCTGGTACGGTCCTGGTCGGCGAGCAGGACCAGGTCACCGCCCGCGGTGGTCCGCGCGGCACTCCTGGCGTCGGTCAGCAGCATCAGCGCGAGCAGCCCGGTGACCTCGGCCTCGTCGGGCAGGAGCGCGGCCAGCAGGCGGCCGAGCCGGATCGCCTCGGCGCACAGGTCTGCCCGGATCAGGTCGTCCCCTGAGCTGGCGGCGTAGCCCTCGTTGAAGATCAGGTACACGACCGCGAGCACTGACTGGAGCCTGTCGGGCAGCTCGGCCCCGGTCGGCACGCGGTAGGGGATCCCGGCGTCGCGGATCTTGCCCTTGGCGCGGACCAGCCGCTGCGCCATCGTGGGCTCGGGCACGAGGAACGCGCGGGCGATCTCCGGCGTCGTCAGGCCGCCGAGGAGCCGCAGCGTCAGCGCAACCTGTGCGGCGCTGCCTAGGGCCGGGTGGCAGCAGGTGAAGATGAGCCGCAGCCGGTCATCGTGCACGGGTTCGTCCTCAGGGTCTGATTCGGGCGTTTCCAATGGTGCGCCCGACAGCGCCGCCGCCAGCCATGCCGCCTGCGCGTGCCTGTCCTGCCGGGAGGCTTCCCGGCGCATGCGGTCGATCCCCTTGTTGCGCGCCGTGGTGATCAGCCAGCCGGCCGGGCTTGCCGGCAGCCCCTCGCGAGGCCAGCGCTCCAGCGCGATAGCGAAGGCGTCCTGTACCGCGTCTTCGGCGATGTCGATGTCGCCGAAGACGCGGACCAGCACAGACACCGTCCGGCCGTACTCCTGCCGGAAGACGCGCTCGATCTCGGCGGCCGGCAGCGGGGCAGCAGCCAGGTCAGGCTCTGTTGCCATCGCGGACCGGGCCGCCGTCGTACACCGGCCGCACCTCGAGCGCGAGCCCGGTGATCTCGGCGAACTGGCGGCCCCACTTCAGCGCCTCGTCGAGGTCGGCGACCTGGATGACGGTGAACCCGCCCAGGTGCTCCTTGCCTTCGGTGAACGGACCGTCGGTCATGACGACCTCGCCGCCGTGGACACGCAGGACGGTGGCGGTGCTGCCGGGCTGGAGCGCCCCCGTGAAGACCCAGGCACCGGCTGCCTCAAGCTCATCCCGCCAGTTGCCGACCTTCTCCATGATGGGGCCAAGCACGTCCGCGGGCGGCGGAGCGCCGTCTGGCTGGTAAACGCTAAGCAGATATTGCTTCATCGTATGAACCTCCGTGTTGGCGGGCCGGCGCAGGCCGGTTGTCGCCCTTTACACGAACGGGGATGGCCAGATCGACACTGGCTCAGGCACCCGCGGAAAGAATCTTCCTGGGATGACTGCCGTCCACGTACCCCACGAACGGCGGGTAGATGTTGTAGCCGAGCAGTTCCTGGAGCCGCTCCGGCAGCTGCCTGGCGGTCTCGCGCGGCACAGCGAGACAGTGGTTCTCCTGCGGCCGCAGCCACCCGGCCGCGTATTCCAGGATCACGCCGAGCCGCGGCTGCGCCGTGCGATTGGCCCCGCCACCGTGCCAGAGGCTGCCCAGGTAGAACATCGCCGAGCCGGGCGCCATGACGGCCATCTCGACCTCGTCATCGGGCGTCGGCCGGCGACCCGGCTCCCAGGCGTGGCTGCCGGGAATGAACCTGGTCGCGCCGTTCTCCGGCGTGAACTCGTCGAGGGGCCACATGGTGTTGACGACGACCGGCGGGTGCGGCTCGGGCAGCGGGTAAATCGCGTCGTCCCGGTGCAGGACCTGCGCCTGCTCGCCAGGACCGATCCTGATGCCGACGGGGGCGCTCAGCTGGTAGTGCCCGAGCACCTGGTCGAGCACGCCGAGCAGCAGCGGATCGGTGGCGGCCTGGTCGAAGGTTCTGGTCTTGGCGAACAGGGCATAGATCCGCTGGGTATCGAAGCCCTCGAAGGAGTTCCGCCCCGTCCGGGTGGACCGCAGGACCCGGTTCAGGTCGGCACGGGCGGCCTGTACGCTGCCAGCGTCCATCATGCCCGTGACGATCACGTAGCCGTCGTCGAGCAGTCGCTGGGCCACGTCCTGGCCTGCGGACGCGGCGGGCATCGTTGCCTTCATCAGCCTGAGACTAGGCGACCAGGGGGTGCCTCGTCACGATGCAGCTGCGGTATGGGATGAATCCCCACCAGGCGGCTCGGGCGGCCGTCCCGGCCGGCCCAGGGCCGGTCCAGGTGATCGGCGGTGAGCCGTCCTACATCAACCTGCTCGACGCGCTGAGCGGGTGGCAGCTTGTCCGCGAGGCTGCTGCCGCGACCGGCCTGGCGGTCGCCGCCTCGTTCAAGCACGTGTCGCCGGCTGGCGTCGCCGCAGCCGGCCACCTCGATGCTGCCGCGCAGCAGACCTGGCGGTCGGCGGCTAGTCCAGGCCCGCTGACCTCCGCCTACATCCGCTGCCGCGACGCCGATCCGAAGTCGTCGTTCGGGGACATGATCGCCGTGTCGCAGCCCGTCGATGCCGAGCTGGCAGCCTTCCTGGCCGGAGTGGTGTCCGACGGCATCATCGCGCCGGGGTACGAGCCTGGCACCGTCGCCGTCCTGGCGGCGAAGAAGAGCGGCACCTTCCTCGTGCTGGCGGCCGACGCCGCCTACGAGCCACCTGAGTGGGAACAGCGCGACGTCTACGGGCTGATCCTGGAGCAGCAGCGTGACGTGGCGCCGCTCACGACGGACCGGCTGTCGGTCGCCTCGGGCGGAGCCCTGCCGCCGGGCTCCGTACGCGACGCCCTCCTGGGCGTCGCCTCGGTCCGCTACACCCAGTCCAACTCCGTCGCCCTGGTCGCGGACGGCGCGACCCTTGCCATCGGCGCCGGCCAGCAGAACAGGGTGGATTGCGTCCGTCTCGCTGCCGCTAAGGCCGCAACCTGGTGGCTGCGTCGTCATCAGCAGATCCGGGACCTGCCAGCCGTGCCCGGCATGTCGCGCCAGGACCGGCTCAACTGGCAAGTGCGGATGGCCGATGCCGACATGACACCTGGCCAGCTGGCCGAGTTCGGCAGGCTGTGGTCCGGCACCGAGCCGTACCTCGACTCGGCCGAGCGGGCCCGCTGGCTCGCGAGGCTTGATGACGTCACGCTGATCTCGGATGGCTTCCTGCCATTCCGGGACAACATCGACTACGCCAGCCGGGCGGGCGTCCGGTACGTCGTCGAGCCTGGCGGATCCAGCAGGTCAGAGGAGGTCGCCGCGGCGTGCGCCGAGTACGGCATGACACTGGTCAGGACCGGGTTCCGTCTGTTTCACCACTAATTCACGTCACGCTGATCCACGTGACATCAGGCCGCCCGCACGGCCGCCGTCACGTTGTAGGACAGGTGCCGCGGATGGACGAGCAGGGCCCTGGCGACCTGCCGTATTTCCAGCCGGCGCGGGGTCAGGATGGCCTCGCAGTAGCGCCAGGCGGCGGCTTCGTCGCTGCCGTAGCGCGCCGCGATGGACTGGCGGAACCGCCGGGCGTCGCCGCCATCCTGCCGCCAGCCAGGCAGCCACCGCCTGAGCTCGTCATCCCCCTCGAGCATGGTCCAGTTCATCAGCCGCTCGGCGATCTGGCCGGCCGCGTCGATGACGAAGGCGTCCTCGCGCGCCCCGCTGAGGCCCTGCACGCGGCCTTCGCTGCGATGCCCATGATGGATGCTGGCCGAGCTGAATCGAGCGCCGACCGCGAGCGCCGCCACAGCGTGCCCAGCCTCGTGCCAGGCTGTCCGTACCGCCGCCTGCCGGGCAGGCGCCAGACTGGGGTAACAGCCGCAGTCATACCGCTGCCGGACCCAGCGGGAGTGCACGATCGACTCGTCGTCGTACCGGACGGCCCGGCGCAGCTCGACCTGGATCGCCTCGACTGCCCGGCGCTCCGCGGCTGTCAGCACGAGCGGGTCCCCTTTCACTGTCGGTCGTGTAGGGCAGACTATGCGTTGGACCTGACACTCGACACCCGCTGACGTCACGGCGTCCGGAGGGCATCCGATGGCTGACACGCTGAGCACGACCGGCACGGACCAGCTGCGCGCGATCACCGAACGGCACGTTGCCAGCGGCCACGTTCCTGGCTTGGTTGCCCTGGTCGCCAGCGGCGGGCAGACGCATGTTGAAGCGCGCGGGACGCTCTCGATCGAAGGCGCGCCGGTAGTGCGGGACTCGCTGTTCCGGATCGCATCCATGACCAAGCCGGTCACGGGCGCGGTGACCATGGCCCTGATCGAGGAGGGCCTGGTCGGCCTGGATGAGCCGGTCGACCGGCTGCTGCCCGAGCTGGCAGGCCGGCGCGTCCTGCGCGAGATGGCCGGCCCACTGGACGACACGGTGCCGGCGCTGCGGCCGATCACCACCCGCGACCTGCTCACGTTCACGTTCGGCTTCGGCTTCGTGGTGGAGATGTTCATGGCGACCGAGCCGCTCCCGATCGTGGTCGCATCAGATGAGGCCCGGCTGTCCACCATCGGGCCGCCCAACCCGGCGACCCAGCCCGATCCCGACACGTGGATCGCCGGGCTCGGCGCGCTGCCGCTCATCGCGCAGCCGGGGGAGCGGTGGATGTACAACACCAGCGCGTCGGTGCTCGGCGTGCTGGCGTCCCGTGCTGCTGGGCAGTCGTTTGGCGAGGTCCTCCGCACGCGGATCTTCGAGCCGCTGGGGATGACGCAGACTGCGTTCTGGACCAACGAGACCGATCGGCTCGCGACCGCGTACCGCTCCGCTCCTGACGGGCAGGGCGGCCTAGAGATGTGGGATCTGCCGGAGGGGCGCTACAGCCGTCCGCCAGCGTTCGAGGACGGCGCTGGCGGCCTGGTGTCGACAGCCGACGACATGCTGGCCTTCGCCCGCATGTTCTTGCGCGGCGGCGCCCCGGTGCTGTCAGCGGGCTCCGTGTGTGCGATGACGACGGACCAGCTGACGCCCGAGCAGAAGGCCCGCGGCGGCCTCGGCCCTGACTTCTTCACGGGCCAGTCGTGGTCATTCTGTCAGGCGGTGCAGGACAGCGGCTCGTTCGGCTGGAACGGCGGCTTCGGCTCGACGTGGCATGTCGATCCAGTCCGCGACCTTGTGGTGATCGTGCTGACGCAGCGGATGTTCGACTCGCCCGACCTGCCCACCCTGCACAGCGAGATCAAGGACGCGGCGTACGCGGCGCTGGCCTGAGCCGGGTCGGCACCGGACCCAGGCCAGCCAGCTTGCGCACTTACCGGGCCAGCGCGCCCATCGGGTCCCAGGCCGGCAGCACGATCGGCTTGGTGTCCAGCGCCCGCTGCAATTCCTCGGGCAGGGCGCTACGGCGCGCCGCGATTTCGAACACGTACTGGTCGAACCAGGAGTCGTTCATCGTGTAGAAGCCGTCCTTGCCGCGCTCGTCGCCCCAGCTGTTTTCCACGCGCCACCGCCTTGTGACGCCGTCGAGCACGTCGACGCCGGTGAACAGCATCGCGTGGGTCATAAGAGTCTCGTGGTAGGCGAGCCGGTCCGCCTTGTCGAGTGCGAACGCCGCGTCATACACCGACGGCAGGTCGTACAGCTCGGCGTCCCAGACGCCGTAGTCGTTGCTCATCATCTTGCCGACGTCGCACCCGAACCAGACCGGCTCGCCGCCCTGGATCGTCTTCGCGGCGATGTCCTTGATCACGGACATGTCCACGTTGAGGTACACAACCGGCGGGCCGCCAAGGACGTTGCCGAGGTAGTCGACGGTGAAGGTCTTCCCGACCGGGCTTGACGGCCGCGGGTCGTGCACCAGGCAGACGTAATCCTCGAGCGGGAGGTCGACGTACTTCGCGGCGAACTCCTGTGGCGTCAGGACGCCGTCGCGGTGGAACTGCTTGTCCTTGTCCGTCCACTGCCAGTCGAAGCGCTCCGGCGGAGTGCCGAGGTGGATGCACAGCGCCCGGTGCACGACACGCAGGATTTCGGCCTTCTCCGACCGCGCCGCCTCCAGGCCGTCGGCCGCCACCGCGGCCCGCACCGACCTGGCTCCCTGACGCAGCAGGTACTGCAGCACCGAGTTCATCCGGGCGGTGTTGGCCGAGCTCTGGGTCTCCGGCATGAAGCCCTTGGGGACCAGACCGTGCTTGGCCACGATGGCCGCGAACATGTTCCACTGTCCGCCGTCGTTCGCGACCGACTCCAGCAAGAACGCGACGGTCCTGTCGTCATAGTCCCGGTCGGCTGTCTCGATGATCGCCTCGAGGAAGTAATTGGCGCGCTCGATCTTGTCCCAGAACATCGCGTGGTTCTGGGAGAACTCAAAGTCCTTCAGGCCGGTCTTGCGCATCACACCGACGCGCAGCAAATTCAGGCCCGCAAAGAGCCAGCACCGCCCACTTCGCTCCTGGTTGGTGACCTTCCAGTCGTCCAGGTGCGTCGACAGCGAGTGGTCGATGCTGTTGACGATCTCGCGGTTGATCGCGACGTCATCGACGGAGACGCGAGTCACGGCGTTCTGCGCTAGCCGGTAGGTCGGGTTCGCGGAGAAGTCCTTCCGCAGCAGTTCAAGGTCGGCGGCAGCTAGCGTTCCATCCATCCCGGTCTCCTCTACTCGTCCTGGCGGTCTTTTGCTACAAATTACCAGCGACCTCCCCTGGTGAGTCGAGCCAAAAGCTGGCTCGGAACCCAGCGGGTGCCAGGAGTGATCACAACGCCACGCAGCGCCACGGCACGCCGATTGGAAGCTCGAGCGCCTAGTGGCCCTGGATGCGGTGAATACGGCGAGGAAGGCCGCAAGGCAGTCAGCCCCGGCTAACTGTGGGACGATTCGCGGCACTGGGTCTGGGGCTACAGCAAGCCGCTTACCGACTATCCCGTGCCCTTCGACCTGTACTGACACCCACTAGCCTGCGGCGAGGGTCATGCGCAAGGCACTTCTGCTGGCGGCCCTGCTGGCGTTGCTGGTCCCGGCGTGCTCCTCCGCGCCGGGACCAGCCGGCGGGGAGCGAACCCTATTCCAGATCGCGATGATCGGGGTGGACGAGCACGGCCCCGATCCGTTCGGCAAGGTCGCCGACGTCCAGGTCCCCGAGATCTATAACCAGAGCGACAGCACCGTGCGGGTAACCGCGGTCCGGCTGCTCGACCCGCCGAAAGGCGTGCGCCTGGTCAGCGTGACTGCTTACCCACAGGTGCCGGAGTACGGGGCGCAAGAGTTCGGCGCTTCAGGCGACCTGGCCAAGGAGTGCCCGAAATTTTACCCGTCGCCCCATCAAGTTTCGGCGGCCGTCACTGCGCCGCATGCCTACTCTGACTGGACCGTCATGCTCGCCCTGCAGTTCTCCAAGCCCGGCCGCTACTACCTCAGCCAGATCAGGATCAACTACCTCGCCGACGGCAAGCCGGGATGGCAGGACCAGAACCTGCACCTCACCATCTACGAGATCCGAGGGTTCAACAACGGGAGCCCGTGCTAGCCGCTGACAATT
>DASXKI010000286.1:0-10537 GCA_036496945.1 Streptosporangiaceae bacterium
GCGCCCTTGGCATGTCCGCAGGCGCGGTTCGGGTCGCGCAGCACCGGGCGCTGGCACGACTGCGCGCCATCGCGTTCGAGGAATCCATCGCCTAGCTCTTCGCGCCGGTCGGCGCACGAGAGGCGGTCCGTGAACTCCCCCGTCGCGGATCGCAGCCTGCCAGGCCGCCGGGATCCCTGCTCCCCCGTGGTAGGGATCCCGGCCTTGACAGGATCTGGGTCGCTGCGCCCCCGTCGCGGCGATCCCGGCCTGTACCGGCGGCTGGGATCGGGATCCCTCGAAAACCTCCCGATTCCAGCCGCCGCCGGGTGCGAATGGCGGCGGGCTCCGCGCCGCGGGCCTCGCGCCTGCTAGCGCCCGGTGCAGACAGCATGGTTGTGACACTCATGCTGAAACAGCAGCATCCGTGTCACAACCATGACGTAGAGGTCGAAGAGACGATCTTGCAAAACATGCTAAGAATCGACAAATCGGGCAGAGCCGGGTCGCGAGCCTGCAATTAGCCGGGCGCCCGCCGCGTGGGCGGCGGGTGCCCGAGGAATGTTCGCAGCGAGCAGGCCCCTGCGCCGCCGCGCGTGGACAGCAGCCGGCCGGCCTGTCTGGGATGATCCGGCGCGGTCGGTCACTAGGATGAAGGCATCCCAGATCCCGGACCCGGAACGTGAGATGAACGACGAGAAGTTCGGCCCGCCCGCCCTGACCTTCGATGACGTTCTGCTGCTTCCAGCGCATTCGGCAGTAATGCCGGGCGAAGCGGACACAACTGCGCGGCTGACACCGCGCCTGTCCCTGCGCATCCCGCTGGTCTCCGCGGCCATGGACACCGTCACCGAGGCCCGGATGGCCATCGCGATGGCCCGCCACGGTGGTGCCGGGGTGCTGCACCGGAACATGTCCGTGGAGGAGCAGGCTCAGCAGGTCGACATGGTCAAGCGGTCCGAGGCCGGCATGATCACAAATCCAGTGACCTGCGGTCCCGATGCCACCGTCGCGGACGTCGAGGAATTGTGCGCACGCTTCCGGATCTCCGGCGTACCGGTGACCGATCCGGCCGGGATTCTTCTCGGGATCGTCACTAACCGCGACATTCGGTTCGAGTCCGATCATCGCCGCCGCGTCACCGAGGTCATGACGCCGATGCCGCTGGTGACCGCCCCGGTCGGGGTCGACCGGGCCGAGGCGTTGCGGCTGCTCAGCACCAACAAAGTGGAGAAGCTGCCGCTGGTCGACGACGCTGGCCGGCTTCGCGGCCTCATCACGGTCAAGGACTTCACCAAGAGCGAGAAGTTCCCGCTCGCGACCAAGGATGCTGAAGGCCGGCTGGTCGTGGGCGCCGCCGTCGGCGTCGGCGAGGATGCAAAGCGTCGCGTCCAGGCGCTGATCGAGGCTGGCGTGGACTTCATCGTGGTGGATAGCTCGCACGGCCACGCGCAGGGTGTCATCGACATGGTCGCGCAGGTCAAGGCCAACTCCAGGGTCGAGGTGGTCGGCGGCAACGTGGCGACCAGGAGTGGCGCTCAGGCACTCATCGATGCGGGTGCCGACGCCGTCAAGGTCGGGGTTGGCCCCGGCGCGATCTGCACGACCAGGGTGGTAACTGGCGTTGGAGTTCCGCAGATCACCGCGATCTACCAGGCTTCGCTTGCCGCCCGGCCGGCCGGCGTGCCGGTGATCGGCGATGGCGGCATCCAGTACTCCGGTGATATCGCCAAGGCCATCGCCGCCGGCGCCGACACGGTCATGCTCGGCAAGCTGCTTGCTGGCTGCGAGGAGGGGCCGGGCGAGATGGTCTTCGTTAACGGCAAGCAGTTCAAGCTGTTCCGCGGGATGGGATCGCTCGGCGCCATGCGCAATGCCAGCCGGGGCGGGTCCTTTTCCAAGGACAGGTACTTCCAGGATGACGTGCTGCGCGAGGACAAGCTGGTGCCGCAAGGCGTGGAGGCTCAGGTGCCCTACCGCGGTCCCCTGGAAGCGGTGGCGCATCAGCTCACCGGTGGTCTCCGGGCGGCCATGGGATTCTGCGGCGCGCGGACGATCGCCGAGCTTCAGCACGCGCAGTTCACCCAGATCACGGGTGCGGGACTGGTCGAGAGCCATCCGCACGACATTCAGATGGTCGCCGAGGCACCGAACTATGGCGGCCGGAGAGGCTAGCCCTGGCACGCTAATCCTGGCTGCCAGGCCTGTGGGCGGATGCAGGAGCGGGCCAGCAACTGCAGGGGCGGGAGAGCAAACGTGACCGTGGTAGAGATCGGGCGGGGCAAGAGCGGTCGACGGGCGTACGCGCTCGACGAGATCGGGATCGTGCCATCGCGCCGGACCCGGCATCCCGAAGAAGTATCGATCGCCTGGCAGATCGACGCCTACCGATTCGAGATGCCGCTGGTCGTGGCCCCGATGGACAGCGTCGTGTCCCCGGCCACGGCGATCGCGATCGGGAAGCTGGGCGGGCTGGCCGCGCTGGATCTCGAGGGGCTGTGGACCAGGTTCGACAATCCAGAGGCACTGCTGGCCGAGGCCGCCGAACTTGACGACGAGGCGGCGACGCGACGACTCCAGCAGATTTACGCGGAGCCGATCAAGGAAGAGCTGATCGGCCAGCGGCTCGAGGAGATCCGCGCGGCCGGCGTCACGACCGCGGCACGGCTGTCCCCGCAGCGCACGGTCCGCTACTACAAAGCGGTGATCGACGCCGGGGTCGACATCTTCGTGATCCGCGGGACGACTGTGTCCGCAGAGCACGTGTCGGGCACGGCCGAGCCGCTCAACCTCAAGCAGTTCATCTATGAGCTGGACGTCCCGGTGATCGTCGGCGGCTGCGCGACGCACACTGCGGCGCTGCACCTGATGCGCACCGGCGCGGCGGGCGTCCTGGCGGGATTCGGCGGCGGGTCCGGCCACACGACGGCCGCCGTGCTCGGCGTTGCGGTCCCGATGGCGACGGCGATCGCCGACGTGGCCGCCGCCCGCCGCGACTACCTGGACGAATCGGGCGGCCGGTACGTGCACGTCATCGCCGATGGCGGCATGACCCGCAGCGGTGACATCGCCAAGGCTCTCGCGCTTGGCGCCGACGCCGTCATGGTCGGCTCGCCGTTGGCGCGGGCTACCCAGTCCCCAGGCCACGGCTATCACTGGGGCAGCGAGGCGCACCATCCTGACCTGCCCCGAGGCGCGCGGCTCAAGGTGGGCACGATCGGCTCTCTGGAGGAGATCCTGCACGGGCCATCCACTGTCACCGACGGATCCATGAACCTCATGGGTGCCCTCCGCCGCACGATGGCGACCTCGGGTTACTCCGACCTGAAGGAGTTCCAGCGGGTGGAGGTCGTGGTGACCCCCAGTGCGACGCCGCGCTGACATCCGGGTCTGGCCTGGCGGCCGCACGGGCGGCCAGCAGGCCGGGAACAACCATTCGGCGAGCAGCAACCCGGCACGGGCAACGAGGCGGCTCGGCCCCGCCGAGCGGACGGCGGCGCTCGAGGCCCTGGCCAGCACCGAGCTCCAAGTGCTGGTCGTTGGCGGAGGCGTGGTGGGCGCCGGGGTCGCGCTCGATGCCGTCACCCGGGGACTGACCGTCGGGCTGGTGGAGGCCAGGGACTTCGGCTCCGGCACGTCGTCGCGTTCCAGCAAGCTGATCCACGGCGGCCTGCGTTACCTCGAACAGCTCAACGTCGGGCTAGTGCGCGAGGCGCTCAGCGAGCGGTCGCTGCTGCTCCAGCGGCTCGCGCCGCACCTGGTGCGGCCGGTGTCGTTCCTGTTCCCGTTCACCCATCACGTCTGGGAGCGCGCCTACGTCGAGGCCGGCGTCACCGCGTACGACACGCTCGGCCTCTCGATGGGCCAGACCCGCGGCCTGCCCGGTCACCGGCAGCTCACCCGGCGCGGCGCGCTCCAGCTCGCGCCCGCGCTCAAGCGCTCGGCGCTGACTGGCGCGCTGGTCTACTGGGATGCCCAGGTCGACGACGCCCGTTACGTCACGACCCTGGTCCGGACGGCGGCCAGCTACGGCGCGCATGTCGCGTCGCGCACCCAGGTCACCGGCTTCCTGCGCGAAGGTGAGCGTGTCACCGGCGTGCGTGCGACCGACCTAGAGACCGGGAACGAGGTTGAGATCCGCGCGCAGCAGGTTGTCAACGCGACGGGTGTCTGGACCGATGAGATCCAGGAAATGGTCGGCGGTCGCGGGTCCATCAACGTGCGGGCCTCCAAGGGCGTCCACCTGGTCGTGCCGCGCGATCGCATTCACTCCACGACCGGGATCATCCTGCGGACGCCGGTCAGCGTGCTGTTCGTCATCCCCTGGGGCCGGCACTGGATTATCGGCACGACCGACACCGACTGGTCGCTCGACAAGGCGCACCCGGCCGCGAGCCGGGCCGACATCGATTACGTGCTCGGCCAGCTGAACAAGATCCTGGCGGTGCCGCTGACCAGGGACGACGTGGAGGGCGTCTACGCGGGCCTGCGGCCGCTCCTGGCCGGGGAGTCAGAATCGACGTCCAAGCTGTCCCGCGAGCATACGGTCGCCCACCCCGTTCCCGGCCTTGTCCTGATCGCGGGCGGTAAGTACACCACGTACCGGGTCATGGCGCGGGACGCGGTGGACGCCGTCGCGCACGGGCTGGACGGCAAGGTGGCGCCGTCGTGCACGGACAGCGTGCCGCTAGCGGGCGCTGACGGCTACATCGCGCTGTGGAACGCCCGGCATTCGCTTGCCCGCTCCTCGGGATTGCACGTCGCACGGATCGAGCATCTGCTGCACCGTTACGGCTCGATGATCAGCGAGGTACTCGAGCTGATCGCGGCCGATCCGAGCCTCGGCAAGCCCCTGACCGGGGCCGACGACTACCTTCGCGCCGAGATCGTCTACGCCGCGTCGCACGAGGGCGCCCGGCACCTGGACGACGTGCTGGCCCGTCGCACGCACGCCTCGATCGAGACCTGGGACCGCGGACTGTCGGTGGCCGAGGAAGCCGCGACCCTCATGGCCGGCCCGATGAAGTGGAAATCCCGCCAGGTCGCCCGCGAACTCGAGAACTACCGCGTCCGCGTCGCGGCCGAGCGCGCCTCGCAAGAGGCCGACACCGACCAGGACGCCGACGCGATCCGCCTCGGCGCTCCTGACATCGTCCCCGTAGTCCACGGCGACAGCGTCACGGCATAGATTGCGCGCCCGGGTCACCCGCGTTCACCGGGTGGCTCTGCGGGCTGGCGCCCGTACGGCGATGCGTCTCGGCCCTGTGCACAGCATTGGAGGCGGCCTACTGCTCTGCCCTCTGACGATCCGGGTGCAACTCGGGAGAGCCCGGATGCGGTTGGCTCGCGGACAACTGATAACGTTTTTTTGGTTAGTTACCACTTAGCTACGCTGCGTACGACCCAGGGCCAGGGATCGCGATCAGCGTGACACGATCGGACGTCGGTTCGGCACAGCCGGTTGCCTGGGTGCGCTTTTCTTCCATGACGTGGCATTTCGCATGCTTATCGTCGTATCCACAAATGACAGCGAGCCGTCGCTAATCTCGCTCCGAATGCTCCGCATGACCTGATGCACCGGTCCGGCGGGCCTGAGTGCATGGCTGAGGTAACGCCGATATGCGTCGCGCAGGGCGCTAGTTCCTAGCACGGGGGATGACGCAAGGTGAATGGATCTTCTCTGGACTGTCAGCTCGCGCCAGGCGCGCGCGGACGTGTCGATATCAGGATCAAACAGGAGCTAGACACGGTAGTGGAGATAACGGATAACGGCCCCGGTTTCGGGGGCGGCCCGCCCGGTGTGGCAGGTCTTGGCTTCACCGTCCTGAGCCAGCTTCTCGATGCGGCCGGCGGCCGCCTGGACGTTTCCAACGGCCCAGACGGCGGTGCCCGCGCGCGGGTCACCTTCGGCCTGGACCGCGAGTACCTGGCGGCAGCCGCAGGCGCCGGCTCCTGGCGCTGGGGCCCGGATGTCCCCAGTGCCTAATGGCGGTCACACGCCCGAGGTGGTCATAGGCGACGACCACGCGGTCTTCCTCGACGCGCTATCCGCCGTGCTCACTGAGCAAGGCTGTGCGGTAAGCACGGCCATGACCATCGCCGACACCGTCGTAGCTGTCGGCCAGAGGCAGCCGGCCGTCTGCCTTATCGACCGGCATTTCGCGGCGGGTCGTGACGGCATCGGTGCGCTCGGCGAGATCCTGGCCGCCTCCCCGCAGACCAAGGTGCTGATCCTGTCCGCCGATGGCAACAGCGAGACGATCATGCGGGCCATGCGCGCCGGCGCTGCCGGCTACGTGCACAAAACGCGCAGTGTGGCGGTGCTGAAGCAGACGATCGAGCGCGTGCTGCGCGGCGAGGTCGTGGTCGAGGTGCCGTCCGAGGCATGCGTGCGGCCACGGCTGGCCCGCCAGCGCGATGCGCTGCGGCTGGCCGGCTACCTGACGGCTAGAGAGCGGCAGTGCCTAGAGCTGCTGGTGGAGGGCCACGATACCGCTGCCATGGTCGGCAGACTCGGTGTCTCGGCAGCGACCGTGCGGACCCACGTCCAGGCGCTGCTGACCAAGCTCGGCGTGCATTCCCGACTGGAAGCCGCGGCGTTCGCTGTGCAGCACGGCTTGCTGGAGGAGCCGAATAGCCGACGCGGCCTGGCCAGCAGCTACGCGAGCTAGGGGAGCGGCCGCGGGACAATCCGCCCGGCCACGATGCTGGCGTGCCGGACTAGACTTCGGCCCATGCCCAGACCGCGCGTCCTCTCCGGCATCCAGCCGACCGCCGACTCGTTCCACATCGGCAACTACCTGGGCGCCCTGCGCCAGTGGGTGGCGCTCCAGGAGACCCACGACACGGTGTACTGCGTAGTCGACCTGCATGCGATCACGGTCCCGCAGGTTCCGGCTGAGTTGCGCCGCCGGACCAGGGTGGCAGCGGCGCAGCTGTTCGCCGCCGGGCTAGACGCCGACCGATCGATCGTCTTCGTGCAAAGCCACGTGCCCGAGCATCCCGAGCTAGCCTGGGTGCTCTCCTGCATCACCGGATTCGGCGAGGCCAGCCGCATGGTCCAGTTCAAGGACAAGTCGGCCAAGGGGGGCGCGGAGGCGTCCAGCGTCGGCCTGTTCACTTATCCGATCTTGCAGGCCGCCGACATCCTGCTCTACGACGCAGACCAGGTCCCGGTTGGCGAGGATCAGCGCCAGCACCTGGAGCTGACCAGAGACCTGGCACAGCGGTTTAACAGCCGGTTCGGGCCGACGTTCGTGGTGCCAGGCCCGTACATCCTGGCGGAAGTGGCCAAGATCACTGATCTCCAGGATCCGTCGATCAAGATGAGCAAGTCGGCCTCGTCGCCGCAGGGCATCATCGACGTACTGGAGGATCCTGCGTCGATCCGCCGCAAGATCATGAAGGCGGTCACCGACGCCGACGGCGAGGTGCGGGCCGACGAGGCATCCAAGCCAGGCGTCACGAACCTGCTGCGAATCTACTCAGCTCTAACCGGCGAGCCGATCGCCGACCTGGAGAAGCGCTACGCGGGCGCTGGCTACGGGACGTTCAAGAAGGATCTGGCCGAGGTTGTCGTCGACGCGTTCGCGCCGATTCGGGAGCGGACCGAGAAGCTGCTCGCCGACGAGGCTGAGCTTGACCTGCTGCTGGCCGCGGGCGCGGCCAAGGCGCACGTGCTCGCTGCCGCGACGATGGCGCGCGTGCGCGACCGGGTCGGCTTCCTGCCGGCGGCGAATCACTAGCCGCGTCAGTCGCTGTCCCCGCTGAGCTAGCGGAGCGACATCGGGGCGATCGGCCCCGTTCCCTTCCTGATATGTGGTCACTGACCTGCCGCCGTAGGCTTGGCCCCATGAGTCGCATATCGGAGTCTGGCGCGCCGATCGAGGGTGTCTACGGGCCCAAGGATGTCGTGGGTCTCGACCCGGCGACCGATCTGGGCGAGCCGGGTGCGTTCCCGTTCACCCGGGGCGTCTACCCGACCATGTACCTGACCCGGCCGTGGACGATGCGTCAGTACGCCGGCTTTTCGACCGCGGCGGACTCCAACCGCCGGTACCACCAGCTGATCGAGGCCGGCACGACCGGGCTTTCGGTGGCCTTCGATCTGCCGACGCAGATGGGATACGACTCCGACGCCGAGCAGGCTCGCGGCGAGGTGGGCAAGGTCGGCGTCGCCATCGACTCACTGGAGGACATGCGGCTGCTCTTTGACGGCATCCGGCTGGATCAGGTGTCCACCTCGATGACGATCAACGCACCCGCTGCGCTGTTGCTGCTGCTATACCAGCTGGTCGCCGAGGAGCAGGGCGTGAGCCCGGCCGCGATCTCCGGCACTATCCAGAACGACATCCTGAAGGAGTACATCGCGCGCGGCACCTACATATATCCGCCGCAGCCCTCGCTCCGTCTGGTGGCCGATACGTTCGCGTACTGCCGGGCGGAGATTCCGCGCTGGAACACCATCTCGATCTCCGGCTACCACATGGCCGAGGCCGGGGCGACGCCGGTGCAGGAGATCGCGTTCACGCTGGCCAATGCGCGCGAATACGTGCGCGCTGCCATTGCGTCCGGTCTAGCCGTGGACGAATTCGCGCCGCGGCTGTCGTTCTTCTTCGTCGCCAGGACGACGCTGCTCGAAGAGATCGCCAAGTTTCGCGCGGCCCGGCGTCTCTGGGCGCACATCATGCGGGACGAATTCGGTGCGCGGGACCCGCGGTCGCAAATGCTCCGGTTCCACACGCAGACGGCAGGCGTCCAGCTCACCGCGCAGCAGCCCGAGGTCAACCTGACCAGGGTGACGCTCCAGGCGCTGGCAGCCGTGCTCGGCGGGACCCAGTCCCTGCACACGAACTCCTACGACGAGGCGATTGCGCTGCCGACGCAGAAGGCGGCAACGCTAGCGTTGCGTACCCAGCAGGTGCTGGCGTTCGAGACGGACCTGACCGCCACCGTCGACCCGCTCGCCGGGTCCTACGCGATCGAGTCCATGACCGACGACATCGAGGCGCGGGCGCGCGAACTAATGGATCAGGTGACAGGCCTCGGCGGTGCGGTTGCCGCCATCGAGCAAGGCTTCCAGAAGGCAGAGATCGAGCGGTCGGCATATCAGATCGCGCGCGAGGTCGATTCCGGCGAGCGCAAGGTCGTCGGCGTCAATGCCTTCACCAGCGATCAGGAGGAGCCCTACGAGCCGCTGCGTGTCGATCCGGCCATCGAGCACGAGCAGGCTGCCCGGCTGGCCGACCTGCGTGACCGGCGTGATTCGGCCGAGGTCGGGCGGCGCCTCGATGACATCAAACGCGCCGCGAGTACCGATGAGAACCTCCTGTACCCGCTACGGGCGGCCTTGCGGGCACTGGCCACGATTGGCGAAGTCAGCGACGCGCTGCGCGATGTCTGGGGCGTCTACAAGCCGCCTGAGGTCTACTAGCGAGTGTCTTCGCAGCCCGGATAGCGCCCTGAGCAGCGCGGGAGAGTCGGCCTAGGCACAACCGCGACTATCCGGCATCCTCAGCGGATCAGCAATCTGGGCAGTACGATACTGGCCAGTAGAGCGAATCTCGTAGGCGATTGTCGAAATGCATGGGGGTGCCCGCAGGCGCCCCGATGATCTTGCGACTCACGTTCATGGATGCTTGCGAGCAGCACGCGGGTTTGCAGGCAGATGCGGGAAAGTTTGGCGGCCGTCAAGGCTGGTACCTAGCGGCGGGTGCGCTAGGGCTCTGTCTTGCCGCGCTTTCCCGGCGCGCGGTGCCGGGACAGTTCTGGAGCGGGCATGTTACCGGGCCTGGGCCTGGGGGCTGATGTCAAGACTGGCGGCATCATTCTCCCGGCCCGGCGACGCTTGCTAGCGGGCTGGAGTGAAGACGAGGTTCTGATGGAGACGCCGCTAAGCGCCAGCATCGACTGGCGCAGAATGTTCGCCCGGCAAGCCAAGCCAGGATGTCTCGTTACCCACCGGGAGGCAGCGCATGGCCGAGCATGATCTCGAAGGGGAACTCGACGCGTTCCTTGCCGGGCATGAGCCGGAGCTCATCGAGTTCCGGCGAGATCTGCATGCGCACCCTGAGACCGGCTACCACGAGTACCGGACCACTCGGCGGATCGCGCTCCGGCTCGAGGCTGCTGGCCTGCGCCCGGCCATCTTGCCCAAGGGCACCGGGCTTACCGTCGACATCGGCGAGGGCGGGCCCGACGGGCCCGTCATCGCCCTGCGCGCCGACATTGACGCCCTGCCGATCAATGACGAGAAGGACGTGCCGTACCGGTCGCTCAACCGGGGTGCCTGCCACGCGTGCGGGCACGACGTGCACACCTCCATCTTGCTCGGGACGGGCCTGTTTCTGGCCCGCGCCGCTGCCGCGCGGGTGCTGCCCGGCAAGGTCAGGCTGATCTTCCAGCCAGCCGAGGAGGTCCCCGGCGGCGCCATCGACGTGATGGCGGCCGGCGGCATTGCGTCAGTGGACCGCATCTTCGCGCTGCACTGCGACCCTCGGCTCGATGTCGGCAAGATCGGTACCAGGACCGGCCCCATCACTGCGGCCTGCGACAAGCT
>DASXKI010000287.1:0-3746 GCA_036496945.1 Streptosporangiaceae bacterium
GTGCTGTGGACCGCGCTGCACTGGCACTGGAACATCGCCGGCGGAGCCGCCGCCCAGCAGTTCATCCCGCTGACGATCGAAGCCGCTGCCGCGGCCATCATCACCGTGACCACCTTCGGCCCGTTCGGCGACACCGAACGCGCCGCCGGCCGTTGGCTGCCCTGCCTGCGGCTTTGCGCAGCCCTGGCGCTGACCGCCGCCGCCGTTGGCGCACTCGCGGCCGGGGCGGCCGGCGGGCACCTGCCGGGCGGCACCCTGGCCATGCTCCGCGACACCGGCGGCATGACCGGCGTCGGCCTGCTGTCCGCAGCCGCGTTCGGCGGCGCGTTCGGCTGGACCGGCCCGCTGGCCTACCTCATCATCACCGAGGGCGCATTCGCCGGATCCTGGACCACACCCTGGGACTGGCCCACCCGGCCACCTCATGACCTGGGCGGGGCGATATGCGCCGCCATCGCATTCGCCGCCGGGACTGCCGTCATCACAGTCCGCGGCAGCCGCGACCATACAGCGAGGTAGCACCCCAGGCCACCCGGCCTGCATGTCAGCGACGCTCCGGCCGGTAGCGCATGCTCGCAGTCCTTCTCGGAAGGACTCCGGGGGCAGGCGTGCCGCAGCTCGGGCCGACCTGACCGCCCGCTCTAGCGAGGGCTAGCTGGTTACCCGGTAGACGTCGTAGACGCCGTCGATGGAGCGAACAGCGCGGAGGACGGCGCCGAGGTGCTTCGGGTCGCCCATTTCGAACGTGAACCGGCTGAACGCCACCCGGTCCCTGGTGGTGCTGACCGTCGCGGACAGGATGTTGACGTGCTGGTCAGACAGGGACCTGGTCACGTCGGACAGCAGCCCGGTGCGGTCGAGCGCCTCGACCTGGATGGCGACGAGGAACTGCGAGCCCTCCTTCGGTGACCAGCGGACGTTGACCACGCGCTCTGGCTCGGACTCCACCAGGTGCTGGAGGTTGAGACAGTCGGCACGGTGTACCGAGACGCCGTTCCCGCGGGTCACGAACCCGGTGATCTGATCGCCCGGTACCGGCGTACAGCACTTGGACAGCCGGGCCCAGACGTCATTGGAACCCTCGACCACGACTCCCGAGTCGCCCGCCGGCGAAGCCGGCCGGGGTGCCCTCGTGACCAGGGTCGCCTCGGCGAGGTCCTCCTGTGCGCCCTCGACTCCGCCAGCGGACTTGACCAGCTTGGCGACGACCGACTGGGCACTGACGTGTCCTTCACCGACCGCCGCGTACAGGGCCGACAGGTCGGTGTAGTGCAGCTCGGTGGCGATCGAATTCAGCGCGTCGGCGGTCGCCAGCCGCTGCAACGGCAGGTTCTGCTTGCGCATCATCCGCGCGATCGCGGTCTTGCCCGTCTCGGCGGCGGCCTCTCGCCGCTCCTTGGAGAACCAGTGCCGGATCTTGTTCCGGGCGCGCGCGCTCTGCACGAACCCGAGCCAGTCCTGGCTGGGCCCGGCGTCGGGCGCCTTGGAGGTGAAGATCTCGACGGTGTCACCGTTGCTCAGGGCGCTCTCCAGCGCCACCAGGCGCCCGTTGACGCGCGCGCCGATCGTCCGGTGACCGACCTCTGTGTGGATCGCGTATGCGAAATCGACCGGCGTGGCGCCCTGGGGCAGCGCGATGACCTCGCCACGGGGCGTGAACACGTAGACCTCGGCGCCGCCCAGGTCGAAGCGCAGTGAGTCGAGGAACTCAGCCGGGTCCTCGGTCTCCCGCTGCCAGTCGACGAGCTGCCGCAGCCAGGTCATGTCGGTGGTGCCGCCACCGCCGACCATTTCCTCCTTGTACTTCCAGTGCGCCGCGACGCCGTACTCAGCCCGCTTGTGCATGCCCCAGGTGCGGATCTGGAGCTCCACCGGCTTGCCTTCAGGGCCGATCACTGTGGTGTGCAGCGACTGGTACATGTTGAACTTCGGCATCGCGATGTAGTCCTTGAACCGGCCGGGCACCGGGTTCCACCGCGCGTGCACCGTGCCGAGCACCGCGTAGCAGTCGCGCAGCGAGTCGACAAGGATCCGAATGCCCACCAGGTCATATATGTCATCGAAGCTGACATTACGGGCAATCATCTTTTGGTAGACCGAGTAGTAGTGCTTCGGCCGCCCGGTCACCTGGGCCTTGATCTTGGCGTCCTTAAGGTCTTCCTGGACGTCCTCGATCACTTCCTGGAGGAACATCTCACGCCGCGGCGCGCGCTCAGATACCAGCCGCGCGATTTCGTCGTACCGCTTCGGGAACAAGGTGGCGAACGAGAGGTCCTCGAGCTCCCACTTCACCGTGTTCATCCCGAGCCGGTGTGCCAGCGGGGCGAAGATCTCCAGGGTCTCGCGCGACTTCTGCTCCTGCTTGGCCCGCGGGATGTACCGCAGCGTGCGCATGTTGTGCAGCCTGTCGGCCAGCTTGATGACCAGGACCCTGATGTCCCGCGACATGGCGACGACCATCTTGCGCACGGTCTCGGCCTGGGCGGCGTCGCCGTACTTGACCTTGTCCAGCTTGGTGACGCCATCGACCAGAGCCGCGATGTCCTCGCCGAACTCCTCACGCAGCTGGCCGATCGTGTACTGGGTGTCCTCGACCGTGTCGTGCAAGAGCGCGGCGCAGATGGTGTCGTGCGGCATGCCGAGCTCGGCCAGGATCGTCGCCACGGCGAGCGGGTGAGTGATGTACGGGTCGCCGCTGCGCCGGGACTGGCCGGCGTGCAGCTGGGCCGCCCTCTCGTAGGCCCGCTCGATAAGCCGGATGTCGGCCTTGGGATGCGTGGTGCGAACGGTCTTGACCAGCGGCTCCAGCACCGGGTTAAGGCCCCCGCTGCGAGTCGCGCCGAGCCGCGCCAGCCTGCGGCGCACGGCCGCCGCTCCGGACGCCCCGTCGGCCGTCGCCTGTCCGGTGCCAGCAGCGTCGGCAGGCGGCGCCGACCGGCGGGCCGCCCGGCTGGCAGCCGAGCGGGAAGATTTCTTGCTGCCGCCGCTCCTGCCAGTGCCTCTCCCGGCGGCTGGTGTGACGGCCTCGGCCTCACTGGCCGGGAGCTGCTCGGCGGCAGTGGCCTGCGACTCGTCCTGAGCTGGCTCCTCGTCGGACCGGAGCTGCTGGGGCATGGGTGCGGGCGGTGTCACCCCAACATCCGCCGCGGGCAGGTCCTGGGTGACATCGGGTCCGGCCGTCCCGGCCGTCACAACGTCACCAGCCACATACGCTCCTCACGTCCGCCGTAGCATCAAGTCTATCGGTGGACGATTCGGGAAGTGCCGGGCTCCGTACGTTGCGTCACACCGCAAGCAGAGAGCGCACGTCCAGGCCGGGCAGCTTCCCCCGCCCGGCCAGGAATCCGATCTCCAGCAAGACGACGATCCCGGTCACCGTCGCCCCGGTGCGGCGGACCAGCTCCGCGGTCGCGGCGGCCGTGCCGCCGGTGGCGAGGACGTCGTCCACGATCAGAACCCGGTCTTCCGGCCGAAACACATCGGCGTGCACCTCAAGGGTGGCTTCGCCGTACTCCAGCTCGTACGACTGCGCGTATGTCGCCGCAGGCAGCTTGCCCTGCTTACGCACTGGCACGAACCCGGCCCCGAGCACGTAGGCGACCGGGGCGGCCAGGATGAAGCCGCGCGCCTCGATGCCGGCCACCTTGGTCACGCCCTCGGTCCCGTCCGCTAGGGCGCCGATGATGGCTGCGAACGCAGGGCCGTCCGCCAGCAGCGGCGTGATGTCCTTGAAGACGATCCCCGGC
>DASXKI010000288.1:0-10827 GCA_036496945.1 Streptosporangiaceae bacterium
CGGCCGGGCTGCCGCAGCCCGGCCGGCGTCCTTGCGTGCGTCGTGGCTGCCGATCCCGCCGCGGAGTTCTGGACGTCGCGCCCTCCGTGTGTCATCCTCCACGCAATGGGCGCATATCAGCTTCGTGAGAGCGGATGACCGGCGCGGTCAGCGGCTGCAGCGATCTCACCGCTGGGTTCCTGACAGACTGCCTGGCTGGCTGCCTCGGCGGCTCGACAGTCGCGGCCGTCGAGGCGGTGCCCGTCGGCACCGGGCAGGTATCGGACACCTACAGACTGCACTTGACGTATGCCAGCGAGGGCAGTGCGACCGGCGACGGCAGTGCGACCGGCGACAGCAGTGCGACCGGCGACAGCCTGCCAGATGGCCACCAGGCGGGCCCGCCGGCGACGCTGATCGCCAAGGTTCCGGCTGCCGACCCGGCGAGCCGTGGCGCAGCGCGCGCGTTCCGCACCTACGAGATCGAGGCCAGCTTTTACGCCCAGCTGGCGCCCGGCCTCCCTGTCGCGCTGCCCGCCTGCTTCTTCGCTGCCTATGACGCGGAGCCGGATGTCTACGTCGTGCTGCTGGCCGATATCGCCGCCGCGCGGCCGGGCGATCAGCTGGCAGGCCTGCGTCCGGACGACGCCGCGGCCGCGATTGCCGAGCTAGCGGCCCTGCACGCGGCAGGCTGGGGCAACCCGCACCTCGCGGCGCTGCCGTGGCTGAACAGGTCAGGCCCGGATGCAGCCGCCCTGCTCGCGGCCGTGGTCACCGACTTGTATCCCGGCTTCCGTGACCGGTATGCCGACCGTCTCGAGCCGGGTACGACCGGCCTGATCGAGGACTTCCTGCCGCACATCGACCGGTACCTGGCGGGCCTGGACGAGCCGCGCACGATCGTCCACGGCGACTTCCGAGCGGACAACCTGCTGTTCGGCCCGGCCCGGCCGGTGGTGCTCGACTGGCAGACCGCGGGCTTCGGCGCAGGCACCGGCGACCTGGCCTACTTCCTCGGGTCGAGCCTCCCCGTTCCCGTCCGGCAGGAGCACGAGGAAGCCCTCGTCCGCCTGTATCACTCGGGCCTCGCGAGTCGCGAGGTGCCGCTGACCTGGTCCGAGTGCTGGGACGGCTATCGCTGGCACGCCTTTGGCGGACTCGTCATGGACATCGTCGCCGCGATGGTCGTGCAGCAGACGGCGCGCGGTGACGAGATGTTCACTGCCATGGCCAGCCGGCACGCCAGGCATGCGCTCGACCTGGACGCGCTGGCGCTCGTCGCCGCGATCTGAATTGTCCGCCCATGACCGAGCCAGTCGATCCGCCGCCAGCCCAGCCTGACCTGCTACAGCGAGGTACCGACGCGCTGCAGGGCCGCGTGGCGGCCGGCCCGGCGGCCGAAGAACGATCCTTCACCTAGCTGCGTGCCGCTGCTGTAACCCTTGCCGTCCTGCGCGATGTTGGCGGCGCACGCGCCGGCCGCGTACAGGCCGGCCACGACGGTCCCATCGGGACGTTGCACCTGGCCGTCGACCGTGCACCGCAGGCCGCCGAGGGTGAAGCCCGCGTAGATGGCCTTGCCCAGGGTCAGGTCGAACGCTCCCCACGGCCCGTGGTCCTGCGGCGCCAGCCAGTCCGGATGCTTGCGGAACTCCCGGTCCTCCCCTGCGGCCGCGTCGGCGTTGTAGCGAGCGAGCGTGGCGACGAGGCGGCCCGCCGGGATGCCGAGCCCGGCTTCCATCTCCTCGACGCTCTCCCAGCCGTCGATGAACGGCACCAGCGGGAACTCCGGGTACGCGAGGTGCTCGCTGTCGACAATGAGGAACGCCGCGCTGCCCGGCTGCTCCAGCACGAACCCCGAGGTCCGGGAGTGATAGCTGTCCTCGGCGACGAAGCGCTTGCCCTCGCGGTTGACGATGATCCCGGTCAGCAGTGTGGCCGGCGGGTAACAGGGCGCGGTGATGAACGCCTGGTCCATGTGCAGCGCCTGCCCGCCGGCCGACAGGCCGAGCTGGATGCCGAGACCGTCGTCATAGGTGGTGCCGAGGACGAACGGCTTCTCGGCCAGCTGCGGGACATATTTCGCAACCAGCTCGGCGTTCATGACGAAGCCGCCCGCCGCGAGGATGACACTGCGCGCCGCCGTGACCCCGGTCTCGCTGAACGAGCGCCAGCGCACCCCGGTGACCCGGCCGTCCTCGATGATCAGCCCGGTCACGCCGGTATCGAACCGGACGCCGACGCCAAGCTCTGCTGCGCGGCGCACGAGCAGGCCGACGACGAGTCCGGCGCCCTGAGTATCACCGGGAACGGGGACCTTATGGCCTCGGGGAGCTGGCACGGCGAGCTCGCGATAGGGCCAGACCTTCTCGTTGCCGGTGTACATCAGGCCCTGCGTCCCCGGCTGGATGACCGCCTTCTCCGGGTAGTAGCTGCGCTCGAACTGGAATCCCAGGCCCTCGAGCCAGTCACAGTGCTCAGCGCTGCCGTCCGCATAGGCGCGGATCTTGTCGGGCTCCGGCTCGGGGGTGACGGCCATGAGATAGGCGTACATCTCATCCGCAGTGTCGTGGTGACCGGTCGCGCGCTGCACCACGGTGCCGCCACCGAGGTAGAAGTGCCCGCCGGCCATGGCGCTCGTGCCGCCCGCGACCGCAGCCCGCTCCAGGATCAGCACCGACGCGCCTGCCGCCGCAGCCTCGACCGCGGCGCATCCCCCGGCAATGCCGAAGCCGACCACGAGGACGTCGACTTGATCCGCCACGCGCTGCCCCGTTCCCGGCTTGGCCCGTTCCCTGCCTGGGCCCGATCTGGAAGGCCAACGGTAGTGCGAAAGCGGTACCACGCAACAGCGTCTGGCATCCGCCGCGATATTCGAAAATGCCAGACGCTTGTTGGATCGAACCTCGCCTTAGGCCTTCTGCTGGGCCCGCACGCCGTGCTCGATCCGGTCACCGAGGTGCTTGTCCACATTGCGCCAGTACTCGAAGGCGCGCTGGAGCACTGGCTCGGTCACGCCGTCGAGCAGGTGGCCGACGATGTTGCTGACCAGGCGCGTGCGGGCCGCGTCGTCCAGTACCTCGCGAACCATCGTGCCGGGCTGACCCCAGTCGTCGTCTTCGAGGTGCAGCGAGTACGCCGACCGCACCATGTCGCCGTCGGCGTACCAGCCGACCGGGCGGTAATGCTCGGAGTCGGCGGCCGGGCCGCCCTTGGAGTTTGGCGCGTAGACGGGGTCGGATACGTTGCGGACTCGCATCAGGCCGTCCTTGCTGTAGCTGTGGACGGGCACGATCGGCGCGTTCACCGGGATCTGCTTGTAGTTCACGCCGAGGCGGGCGCGATGCGCGTCTGCGTAGGAGAACCCGCGCGCCAGCAGCATCTTGTCCGGGCTGAGCGTGATGCCGGGCACGAGGTTGTTGACCTCGAACGCGGCCTGCTCCATCTCGGTGTGGAAGTCCGTCAGGTTCCGGTCCAGGGTCAGCCGGCCGACCTCGATCAGCGGGAAGTCGCTGTGCGACCACACCTTGGTCAGGTCGAACGGGTTGAACCGGTAGGTGCGGGCTTCCTCGAACGGCATGATCTGCATCCGCAGCGTCCAGCTCGGATAGTCGCCGTGCTTGATCGCCTCGAACAGGTCACGCTGGTGATAGTCGCCGTCGATGCCGGCAATCCGGTCAGCGTCCTCCTGGGTGAGGAACTCGATGCCCTGATCGGTCTTGAAGTGGTACTTCACCCAGAACCTATCGCCGGCGGCGTTGACCCACATGTACGTGTGCGAGCCGTACCCGTTCATGTTCCGCCAGGTTCGCGGGATGCCGCGGTCACCCATCAGCCAGGTCACCTGATGCGCGGACTCCGGTGACAGCGTCCAGAAATCCCACTGCATGTCGTGATCGCGCAGGTTGTTGTCGGCGCGGCGCTTCTGGGAGCGGATGAACTGCTGGAACTTGAGCGGGTCCCGGACGAAGAAGACCGGCGTGTTGTTGCCGACCATGTCGTAGTTGCCGTCAGTGGTGTAGAACTTCAGCGCGAAGCCGCGCGGGTCGCGCCAGGTGTCGGGGCTGCCGCGCTCGCCCGCGACGGTAGAGAACCGGATCAGCGTATTTGTCTTGGTGCCGGGCTGGAACACCGCAGCCTTGGTGTAGGCGCTGACGTCGTTCGTCACCTCGAAATGGCCGAACGCGCCGCCGCCCTTTGCGTGGGGCTGGCGCTCCGGGATGCGCTCCCGGTTGAAGTTCGCCATCTGCTCGATGAGGTAATGATCCTGGAGCAGGACCGGACCATCCGCGCCGACAGTGAGCGAATATTCGTCGCTTTCGACCGGGGTGCCGGCCTCAGTGGTGGTGATAGGGACCTTGTCTTGCGTCACTGGTCTGCCTCCTCATCGGAGTGAAACTTTGCCGCTTTTATGCTGTCTTTTTCTGCCGATTCACAGTCCGGGCACAGGCCTCAGACGCACGGCCGTGCGGTCGCGGCCGACGGCACACTAGACGGTGATGGTTATCCCCCACGCGGCGGTCAAATCTCGCCCGGCGCCCAGCTAGCTCGATCCGAGGCGCGGCATCGTCACGCGCAGCCCGGCCGAACGACGTTTCTGCACCATCGACCCGTCAGGGTCGAGCAGCCCAACGGCCGTTACCCAAGCCATGCTGTGCTGGTCGCTGGAACCAGTCCAGTCAAGGAGCAGGCGGCGGGAGATTCGCGCAGATAGTCGCGCAGATGGTTCGCGCTGGGGTGCGATCGGGGTCCGAACCGCGGTGCGAACCGGGCAGCCGGGACATTCTGTCCGCGTAGGCGGGCTGAGCCGAAAACGCTTGTACCTCAGGTACGAAAAGTTCGTACCTGAGGTACAAGCGTTGGGGCCGAGGGCCCGTGCACCAGGTCGCAAGAGTGATCAAGCGGGCATTTGCGGCGGGGTCAAGCCCGGGCAGGCGCCTGCGGCAGTGTCACACCGGGGAAATCGCTCTAGCGGGTTGGCCGGGCCAGGCGGCGAGGTCAGGTGGCGGGGTCAAGCCGCGGAAGCGGCTCCGACGGGGTCAGCCGGGCGAGGTGGCGGGGTCAGCCGGGTCGCGTGGCGGGGTCAGCCGGGCGAGGTGGCGGGGTCAGCCGGGTCGCGTGGCGGGGTCAGCCGGGTTACGTGGCGGGGTCGTCGGGTGGCGGGGTCAGGCAGGCTAGTCGCGTCAGGCGGCGGGGCGGACGCGGCCGCGCGGCGGCGAGGACGAAGGAGACGGCGACGGCGGGAAGTCGCCGGACAGGTCGCCGACAATCTGGCGCGCCCAGCGCATCCGCTCACTGGCGGCCTCGGGGTGGTCGCCGAATTCCTGCGCCATGCGACCGGCGCAGCCACTCGGGCCCAGTTCCTGGACAGTCCGGCTGATGGCATAGCTGACCGCCTGGGCGGTCAGGTCATCTGACCGCTGGAGCCCGGAGGCGAACAGTGCCTCGCATCGCTCGTCGTTGGCGTTCAGCCTGATCATGGTGATCCCCCGTTCGGTAAAAATTGCCCCCTCGGGTGGCATATGCCTGCGATGGGCATGCTTGGTGTAACGGCCCAGCGAGGGCTGCAGCATCCCGTCGTGCGAGGGGCGGTCAAAGTTACTCGCGAGTTCGACGCGCTCTTTGACGGCTACGTTCCGTGATCCAGGTCACCCTGAGTGACTTCGTACCTGTGAAGGGGTGATGCCAGGAATACGCCTTCTGTCCCGCGCGCCGACGCCGGATCAGCCCGCGCAGAGTCCGGATCAGGCCGTGCGCCGCGGCTGGATCACCCCGCGCCGAGTCCGGATCAGGCCGTGCGCCGCGGCTGGATCAGCCCGCGCCGAGGCCGGATCAGCTCGCGCCGAGGCCGAGCAGGAGACCGTCGTCTGCCACGGCCGGCGAGCTGGTCAGGAAGATCACGACGCCGTCAGCCGGCGCGAAGATGGACTCGAGGACATCGGCGCCGTCGAGGGTACTCACCGCGCCGAGGACCTGGCCCTCGCTGACGACATCGCCGGCGCGCACGGATGGCTCCCACCAGCCCGCGTCCCGGCAGCGCAGCCACAGGAACCGGCGGAGGTAGCTTGGCGCTGGCCTGCCCTCCGCGTCCGAGTGGCTGTCTGCCATGCCGAGCAACTCGAGCACGCCGTTGAGCCCGGCTACGTGCAGCTGGACGGCGTGCTCCTCGACCAGCCCGCAGCCGCCGGCCTCGGCCGTGATGGCCGGGATGCCGACCTCCGCAGCCGCGGCGCTCGTGGTCCCGGCGACCGCCCGGTCCGGGCCGGCCTCCTGACGGATCACGTACGGCAGGCCATAGGCCGTAGCCACTTCGCGTGCCCGGTCCTCAGCCGGACCAGCCTCATACAGCGCGAACGGCTGGAGCGCCTCGACCATGTCCCCGCAGTGCGCGTCGATTACCGCGTCGGACCCGGTGATGAGCTGCGTGAACGCGTCGTAGGCCAGCCGGTCGGCGAGCGTGCCGCCGGGGTCGCCGGGGAAGCAGCGGTTGAGGTTCTTGCCATCCTCTGGCACGACGAACGGAGTCCGGCCAGCGAACGCGGTCGTATTCAGCACCGGCACTGCCCGGACGCGGCCGCGAAGCTCGCGCGTCGCCAGGTCTGCCGTCCAGCGGCGGACGCCGGCCATGGACGCGTACTCGCAGCCGTGCACCCCCGATATCACCGTCAGCAGCGGGCCGTCAGCCGACCCAGTCACCTCGACCAGGGGCACGGCAAGTCCGGCTAGCTCAATCGTGCGGCGCACTACCGTCGGCGGCATGGGGCTGCTCCTTACTCGCGATATTGGCTCTCGGCTGGATCGGTTCCGGCCAGCAGGTGCTCAGCGGCCGCGGCTAGCTCGAGCAGGGCCAGGTCGCCGCCGCGCCGCCCGGCCAGCTGGAGGCCGACCGGCAGGCCCGAGGCTGGCACGGGTATCGACACCGCCGGGTGACCAGTCAGGTTGTAGGGGCCGGTGAAGCGCCCCTCGCCGCTGTCGTCGCCGACACCGAACGGCGGGTCCTGCTCCGGCGCGCAGTAGCCGACGGTCGGCCCGGCCAGCACGTCGATGCCATCCAGGCTGGCCTCGACCGCGGCCGTGAGCTCGTCCCGCTCGGCCAGCGCGCGGGCGTACTGGTCGGGGCTCACCGACCGGCCGAAGGCCAGGACGGCCCTGGTGCCCGCTGCGTACCGGCTCAGGTCCCGCGACCGGTGGACGTCGAAAGCCTCCCTGGCCACGATCACGGCGAGCGACTGCTCCCAGCGCGGCAGGTCGTCGAGCCACGCCGCCCGGATCTGGTGAAGCTGCCAGCCGGCCGCGGCCAGCGTGTCGAGGGCAGCCTGCACGGCAGCGCGCACCTCCGGCGTCACCGACGGATCGGCAAGCTGTGCGGCGAGCACGCCGACGGTGAACGGCCGCGGCGGTGTACCAGGCACATCTGGATCAGGCACAGGCACGGGCGCGCCGGCGATGACCGACAGCAGTGCGGCACTGCCGGCGACGGTGGCGGTCAGCGTCCCGGCATGGTCGCACGTCGGCGACAGCGGAAACACCCCATCGACCGGAACGAGGCCGTAGGTCGGCTTCAGGCCCACAATGCCGCAGTAGGCAGCCGGAATCCGGATGGAGCCGCCGGTATCGCTGCCGATGGCCAATTCGCAGACGCCGGCGGCGACGAGCGCGGCCGACCCGCCCGACGACCCGCCCGAGGTCCGCGACCGGTCGCGCGGGTTGCGGGTATCGCCGATCTCCGGGTGGGCAAATCCGGCCGCGAACTCTAGGCACTGTGAGGTCGCGAAGACCTCAGCGCCAGCCTCGCGCAGCCGCGCCACGAGCGCTGCGTCGGCTTCCGCCGGCACCGCGTCGGTGGCCGGGCTGCCGCAGCGGGTCGGCAGGCCAGATACCGCGACGATGTCCTTGACGGCGACCGGCTGTCCGGCCAGCGGTCCCGTCGCCGCCCTTGCGGGCGCGCCTGCGACGCTGACCACGGCGTTCAGCGGCCGGCCGAGCCGGTCCAGCCGCTCGTAGGCGACGAGCAGGTCCAGGTTGGCGCGCGAGCAGGTGCGCTCGCCCCGCTCGATGGCCGTGATCAGCTCTTCGATCCGGCGCAAGAGGAATCCCCGCAGCGGCCCGAGTATCGAGCGCACCTCGGTCGGCCGGTGCCGGATCGCCAGGTCGCGGTAGATCCCCGAGTGCGTCTTGGCCGACTGCCGGTTGAATGCCGCGAGCCGGTCCAGCGAGCCGTCCAGGTCGGCCGGGTCGAATCCGTCCAGCGGCAGCGGCCTCACCGGTGCCTGATCGAGCACCTCGGTCGCGACCGCGAGCAGCAGCGCGCGGTAGGCGGGATCCTCGAAGACCGCGTAGATGGGCAGGTCGCTGACCGCGGTGGCGAACAGGGTCGCGCCGTACGCCTCCTTAGCCCAGGCGTAGCGCAGGACCTCGGTCGTGGCCTGCGCATCGGCGATATCGGCCGCGAGCGCGGCGACCCGCTCGCTCGGCCGGCCGTCCAGCTCGCCGATCATGAATGTAGCCCGGTTGCCGCGCAGCACGACGCCTGGCTCCAGCACGTCCGCGCCGAAGTTCACGACAGCCTCGACGACCCGGTCCGCGCCGACAGCGCCGGCCAGCACGTCGGCGGTGAGTCCGTTCTGGAGCGAGACGACGAACCCGTCGCCGTGCAGCCGGCCGGCCAGGATCGCCGCCGCCGCCGCGGTGTGGTGAGACTTGACCGCGAGCAGCACCGGGCCGTCGATCCGTTCGGGCAGGCCGGCTGGCTCGACCGCGCGCGTCTGCGCGGTGAACTGCTCGACCGGGCCCTCAATCCGCAGCCCAGCTGCGTTCACGGCGCGGACGACGTCCGGGTCCGTGTCACAGACCAGCACGTCATGGCCGTCACGCACCAGACCGGCCGCCACCGTGCCGCCGATCGCACCGCATCCCAGAACGAGATATCGCACGGCGTGAACGTTACAACACTGTAAAGCTGTGTAAACAGGGCCACAGCGCTATTTACAACCGGCTAACTGTTCCCCCACATTTGGTTAGGCAAAGGTTTGCGTACGGGCACAGCGGCGTGCCTAACCGGGCCGGAACATCCTAAAACCGGTCAATCTACGACTAGCGCCAACGCGACGGCCCTGCCGTCGCCCGGACTTACCCGGGAGCTGCATGTGAGACCCAGAACCACGCTCACCAAAGCCCTGATCGCTGGCAGCGCCCTCGCGGTGCTCGCCGGGTGCGGCTCAGGCACCCCATCGTCCAACCACGCGTCCGGCTCCGGCGGGGCGGTCCACGGCGGCAACCTCGTGTTTAACAACCCGCAGGACGCCCAGTCGCTGGACGAGTCGACAGTCTTCGACAACAACTCGATCTACATACTCGAGCAGATCATGCAGCCGCTCTTCACGGTGAGCGCCAATGGCAAGAGCGTCATGCCGTGGCTTGCGACCGGCTACACGGTCTCCGCTGACAAGAAGACCTACACGTTCCCGCTCCGCAGCGGGGTCAAGTTCTCCAACGGCCAGCCCATGACCTCTACCGACGTGAAGTTCTCGCTCGAGCAGACCATGAAGGCGTCGGCAGGCTGGGGCTACATCGACACCGCTATCTCGTCGGTCGACGCGCCTACCCCGTCCTCCGTGGTGATCCACCTCAAGTTCCCGTGGGCGCCCCTGCTGGCCGACCTCTCCCTGTTCGCCAACGGGATCGTCCCCAACAACTACGGGGGCAAGACGGCCGCGCAGTTCTACCAGGCCCCGATCGGCACCGGCCCGTTCAAGTGGGACTTCTGGCACAAGGGCCAGGCGCTCAAGCTGGTGAAGAACACCTTCTACTGGCAGAAGGGCCTGCCCTACCTCAACAGCGTGACCTGGACCGACGTCCCCAGCGACAACACCAGGGAGCTCCAGATCAAGGGCGGCCAGGCGCAGATCGACCAGTTCCCGTCCTGGTCGACGGTCGGCACGCTCAAGAGCACGCCGGGCGTGAACATGGACCTGTTCAACTCGACGGAGACCAACTACCTGGCCTTCAACGAGAACGTCAAGCCCTTCCAGGACGTGCACGTGCGCCGCGCGATCTCGCTGGCCATCAACCGCCAGGCGATCATCAGTGCGGTGCTGTTCGGCAACGGCAAGCCGGCCAACTCGCTGTTCCCGCCGCAGGTGCCGTACTACGACCCGAGCACGCCGGGCTATCAGTACGACGTCACGGCGGCCAAGGCGCAGATGGCCCAGTCCAGCGTGCCGCACGGCTTCACGACGACGATCCTGATCCCGGCCGGCAACTCCGACTACGCCACCATCTCCACCATCATCCAGGCCGAAGTCAAGCCGCTCGGTATCACCGTCAAGGTGCAGACGCTGGACCCGAACACAGCGAACGCCAACTTCCAGACCGAGAAGTACGACATGAGCCTCACGCTCTGGACGATGGACATCCCCGACCCGGACGAGCTGGCCACGTTCGCGGTCGTGCCCACCTCCGGCGCCAAGTCGTTCTTCACCAGCTACAACAACCCCACGGTGGTGAAGGACACCATTGCGGCGGAGAAGAACAGCGACCCGTCGGTGCGGCAGTCCCTCTACAACGTCATCCAGACCAACGCGGCGCAAGACGCGTTCATGGCGTTCCTGTACTACTCCCCGTACGCCTACGCCACCACGACGAACGTGCATGGCTTCTACGTCACGCCGCTCGGCAACTACCACATGGAGAACGTCTGGCTCAGCAAGTAGCCCACCGCGGTAACTAGCACTGCAGTTAGTAGCACAGACGTGACTGCGCAACGCAACGTGCCGGGCGCCTGCACAGGCGCCCGGCACGCTCGCCGCACCCGAGGTGAAACGAGGTACTCATGGGCCGGATGACCTT
>DASXKI010000289.1:0-8056 GCA_036496945.1 Streptosporangiaceae bacterium
GTCAGGTGCCGTTGCGTTCCGGCGCAGCCAGGTTTGGGGCTGACCGGACTCGGCGGCGATTGCCTCCCATGTCCAGCCACCGGATCTGCGGTCGCCGACGTAGGCCGCGATATCGGTGTAACCCAGGCGGGCGGCGACGTCGGCCGCACGCTCCTGCGCCTGATGGCGCTTGGCGGCGTGTGCCCGGCGTCACTGCCCTGCCGGACTGCTGGCTCGAAATGCATACGCGCCGTGAACGCGGCCGCGCGGAGCTTGCGGGTCTCTGGTCCCTCGAGGGACTGGCCGCGCTCCAGCCCGAACGCCTCGCAGTACTGCTGCTTAGTCCAGCGATGTGAGGCAAGGTGAGCTGCGACGGACCGGAACGACCGGCCGCACAGATGGCACGTCACGAGCGAACCCTCGACGACTACCTCGCCGGCGGGCGCATAACAGGCCGTGCCGTCCGCCAGGACCCCGACGACGCGGCGGAGGTCCCGCCCCGGCCGCCGCGGCGCGTTCACCCGAGGGTCTGCCGCCGGGCCGATCATCTCAGCAGACATCACCGCTCCCGCCGTCCGTCAGCTAGTCACATTGAGACTACCGAGGAAGACTGGGTCCTGCCGTCCTGCGCCTGCGGCCGGGGGCTTCACCTGCGCAGGCCTGCCGTCGGGTGCGCAAATCGCCGAACCGGCCGACCGGGCGTGCGCTCTCATTGGTCACGTGGTGCCCGGCTGTTAGAGGGGGCTTGTTGTTCGTCGTGGCTGTTCGCCGTGGCACGGGGCAACGTGATGACGACTCGCGCACCGGCGCCGCTGGTGTCGGCGACGATGATCTGACCGTTGTGGGCGACAGCGATCTCACGGGCAATTGCCAGCCCCAGCCCAGCGGTTCCGGTACGGCGCTCCCGGCTGGTGTCGAGGCGGACGAACCGGTCGAACACGCGGTCTCGTTCCGCGGCCGGAATGCCCGGGCCGTCATCGATGACCTCAACCTGTACGGTCGTCGCCGCGCCGGCGGCCCGGATGACGACGCGGGCACGCGCGAATCGAAGCGCGTTGTCGATGATGTTGCGGAATAGCCGCTCGAGGTGGTCGGGGTTGCCTGCGGTGATGACGTCCGGTGCCACGTCCAGATCCACGTCGAGGTCCTCGCGTGATAGGACCGCGCTGGCCCGGATGTCGCGCAGAAGCTGTCCGAGATCTACGGGCTGCCGCTGGGCGGCGAGCTGGCGCTCATCGGCTTTCGCCAGTAGCAGCAGTTGCTGGATCAGGTCGTCGAGCCGCGCTGCCTGCTGGACTGCTCGGTCGGCAATGACCGGCCACGGAGCCTGGCCCGGGTGGGCAAGACCGACTTCGAGCGTGGTACGAATCGCGGCGAGCGGGCTGCGCAGTTCGTGGGAGGCGTCGGCGACGAAGCGGTGCTGGCGGCGCGCCGCGTCGTCCAGTCGGGTGAGCATGTCGTTCATCGTCTTGGCGAGGAGCTCGATCTCGTCGGCTGTGCCTGGCTCGGGGACCCGCTGAGATAGCCCAGCCGAGGTGATGCTGGTGACGGCACGCCGAATTTTGTCGACCGGGCGCAGCGCCCAGCCGACCACAAGCCACGTCGCACCTGCGGCGAGGATGAGGATGATGGGCAGGGCGATGACGAGGTCGTGCGCGAACCCGGAATTCACCTGATTCAGCAAGCCCGTCGACGTGGCCGTAATGATGGTGACCGGGCGATGATGGATAGTCGTGCGCAGCGCGAATACCCGGACCTCGGTGGGGATGACACCGTCGGCGGCTTTCTGCCGCACCGGCGTGTCCGAGCCGGGCGAGAGCAGGTAGGCAGCGGGCACCCCGGCAAGCGTGCGGGTAGCGGCTAGCACGCTGTCGTCCGCAGCGATGACCTGCGCTTCGGCGTTTGGGTCAAGGCTGGATGGCGCGAGCGTCCCGGGCAAGGTGCCGCTGCCTGCCGATTGCGCGATCTGGATTGCGTAGGTGCGGAGCTGGCTGTCGATGGTACGGCGCGCGGACTGTATCTGCAGGAGATAGATAGCCACGACGCCGAGCACGATGGCGGCGGTGATGCTGATGCTGGCCACGAGCGTGACACGGGTCCGTACAGTGCGTGGCCGTGGATGTGGCCAGCGGCGTCGGGGGCCCGGTGCGCCAGAGCTCACGGGGCCTCGTCCGGGATCAGGTATCCCTGGCCGCGCAGCGTCCGGATGATGGGCGGTCCAGCGCCGGGCTCGATCTTCCGCCGCAGTCGGTGCACGAGGACCTCGACGACGGCCGGGTCGCCGTCGTAGGCGGTGTCCCAGCAGTGGTCGAGTAGTTCGGTCTTGGACACGGCGTGTCCCTTACGGCGTAGGAGGTGCTCCAGCACGGCGATCTCGCGACTGGTCAAGTCCAGCACCTCTCCTTCGAGCATGACCGTGCGGCTGGCCGGGTCGAGGGTCAGGCCGAGTGCGGTGAGGACTGCGGGCCTGTGTCCGAGGTTGCGCCGGGTCAGTGCCCGCAGGTGCGCGAGCAGGACCGGGTAGGCGAACGGCTTGGCCAGGTAATCATCTGCTCCGCTGTCCAGGCCCTCGGCGTGGTCAAGATCGTCGTCCATCGCGGTCAGCATCAGGATGGGCGTCCACAGGCCATGGTCGCGAAGGCGCTTGCATACCTGGTAGCCGTCCATGCCGGGAAGCATTACGTCCAGGATGATGACGTCGTGCGCGGTTTCCTGCGCTTTCCAGAGCCCGTCCGTGCCGTTGTCGGCCACATCCACGATGTAGCCCTCCGCCTGCAGGCCCCAGGTTAGGGACTGTGCCATGGCCTCTTCGTCCTCGACAACGAGCACCCGCATAGCTCAAGCATCCCTGACGCCTGACGCGGCCAACTCCGGCACCGGTTGCTCATCACCACGGGGTCGCGGCAGGCGCAGCAGCCGCGCGGCCCGGTCCGGCATCCACCAGTTCGCCGTGCCGAACAGCGACACCAGCGCCGGCAGGAGCAGCATCCGCACCACGATTGCGTCTAGCAGGACACCGGCGGCCAGGCCTGCGGCTAGTTCGCGGACAGTGGGGTCGTTGCCGCTGGACAGGGAAGCGAGGGCGAAGAACAGGATCAGTGCCGCGCTGGTCACCAGGCGCCCGGTGTGGGAGAGGCCCTCGACGAGGCCGTCGTGCGTGGAGCCGGTGCGCTCGTAGCCTTCACGCACTCGGGACAGGATGAATACCTCGTAGTCCATGGAGATACCGAACAGGAACCCGAATATCAGGATCGGAACGAAGGTGCCAATCGAGCCGGTCGCCGACATCCCCCACAGGGCCTGCGCACCAATGCCGTGCTGGAACACCAGGACGACGATGCCGTAGGTCGCAGCGACCGACAGCGCATTGAGCAGGACCGCCTTCGCAGGGAGCACGATCGACTTCAGGCCGCGGGCCAGGAGGACGAAGGTGACGATCGCGACCAGGCCGAACAGGAGCGGGAATGCCCCGTAGGTGCTGCTGACCTCATCGAGTTGGAGGGCCTGCTGGCCGCCGACCATCGCCCCGCGAGGAACAGTGTGCCTGATGTCAGCAAGGGATGTGCCGCCGTGTGAGGTGCCGATTTCGTGCTGTGGTATCGCGAGCACCAGCGAGCTGGCGCCCTGGTGCCCGGCTGCCCCGGTCGGCGTCAGGGCGCCGCGGAGGCTGGACACGCTGTTGAGCGAGGCGACGACGGACGGGGCCTGCCCGCCGCCGGGGACCAAGACCGGGACCGTGGTGAGCGTCCCGCTGGGGAAGCCGTCGGCCTGTAGCGCGCGGAGGCCGCTGGCATAGGGGCCCGTGCTGGCCAGCGCGGCAGCGGCCGGCTGGGAGATGTTGATGGTCGTCGCGACCCCAGCCAGCCCGCCTAGAATGCCCAGGCCCAGCACGACGGCGGCAACCCGGTGGCGGATCACCCGCCTTGCCCACCACGCCCAGAACCGGCCAGCCCTGCGGGCCGAGCGCTGCCTCGGCCAATCGAGCCGCGGACCCATCCTCGACAGGACGGCTGGCAGCAGCGTCAGCGCCACCAAGGTGGCCGTCGAGGGAATGAACAGGCCCGAGATCCCGATTCCGCGTACCAGCGACACGGGCACCACGACTAGCGCGAACAAGCCCAGGGAGGCGGTGATCCCGCTAACCAGGACGGCATGGCCAGCCCGTTGCAGCGCCGCATGGACCGCTTCGGCGTTCGTCTTGCCCGCCGCTCGTTCCTCCCGCCAGCGGTTGACGATCAGCAGCGAGTAGTCGATCGATAGTCCCAGCCCGAGCAGCGCCACGATGAACTGCACCGCGGGGTTGATCGGCGTGGTCGACGGGACGATGTACGTCAGCCCGTAGATGAGCAGCTGCATGGCCAGCACGGACACCAGCGCCATGATCAGCGGGAGGAGCGCCAGGAACGAGCCGAACACCCAGGCCAGCACGATCGTCGCGGCGAGCGCACCGAGCGCCAGCTCGCTGAGCACACTGGAGTGGGCGGCAGCGGCACCGCCTGTCGACAGCGCGCTCAGCCCGGTGCTGTGGACGGCGGCACCGGGCATCGCCGTTCTGGCCGTCGCCGCGAGCTGGCTCAGCACACTGGCAGGAAGGTCGGTGCCTGCACGTGGCGGATAGACCAGCACGATCGTGCTCTTGCCGCCAGTCCCCAGCAGTACAGGGCTGCCCGTGGAGGCGTAGGACACCTCGCGCAGCCCAGGGGACGCCTTGGCAACCCTGGCGTCAAATGCGGCCAGCTCGGCCCGCACTCCCGCAGAGGCGGCGGTCTGACCGTGCGGGAAGTTGATCACCAGGACGCCCGGATCTGACGTGACACCTCCGTACTGCCGGGCGATCTGCTGATTAGCGGCGTAGGCAGCTGTATCCACGTGCACGCCGTTCTTGAGGTGACCGGACACCGATGGCGCCACAACGACGCCGACGACGGTGATCGCCAGCCACAGCAGGCCGACCATCATCCGGTGCCGGATTACCCATCCACTCAGACGCTCCACGTCAACCTCCCGCATCGCTTTCGTCGATGATGCGTGCGACGTTAGGCGGGTCTACCTTTCAGCACGCTTACACGGGCGAGCCACGTCCCGCTGTGGGTGGGCACGGTGGGTGAACTGGCGAGCTGCGGCGATCGCGCCTGCGCGCGAGTGCAGCGGGGACATCCGCGTGTGGGCGAAGGCCGAGGGCATCGCGATGAGCGACCGCGCCCCCAACGTTCAGCCCGGATGGAACTCCGCCAGCGGGCGTGACACTGCCGCCAGGCAGAAACCTTCGTGTCAATGCTGGCGACGTAGCCGGCAGAGCGACTGCGCGAACTGGAAACCCTTAATGATGGCTGACCAGCACCAGCACGAGCATGGCCAGCACCGCGCCGAGGAGCACGCTCATGATGATCACCCCGGCGTTGGTCAGGCCAGCGAGGTGGAGCCGTTCTGCTCGCGCTTCGGCCCGCTTTTCCTGTTCGCGCTCGGCCTTACTCGGCCTCCGCCGCGGCCCCGGTGGCGGTGGAACGCGCGGCCCGCGCCCGGCTACGCGGGTGAACGGCCGCCACTTCGGCCCGCCGAACCGCCAGTTCCATGACAAGTTACCCGGGCTATACGGGTCGTTCGGGTCATCCATCGGCACCTCGCGGGTGAACGCCTGCTTAGCTCCGAGTATGAGACAGTCAGACACCAGAAGCGCACGCAGCGGCGTACCCATTGTCCGTCGCGTAGCTCGGCAGCTCGGCAGCTCGGCAGCCGGCTGCCGTATCGCCTGCGACAATGCGGTCAGCTTCATGACGCTGCCTCCATGCCCGCACGCTCGCGCGTAACGCTTGGCGGTCGCTGGCGTGACTCCCAGCTTCCGAGCAACGTCGCTGTGGCTCATGGCCAGCTCAGCCGCCACAAACTGTGCCGCCCCGCCTCGCCGTTGCGACTAGCCTTCGGCGGACGTTGGCGTGCAGATTTCGGCGGCCGCTTGACTCTGCCCCTGGGGCGGACTGGATCGTCCTCATGTCATCAGTGGCCACTACAGGGGATGGAAGATGGAAATTCTGCTGCGTAACGTGCCCGAGCAAGTAGTCATCACCGAGCAACGGATGGTGGACCAGGCTGCCCTGGAAAGCTGGCTCCCCGGGGCGATGTCCCGGGTGCACAAAGCTGCCGGCAATTCGGCGGCCGGGACCGTCGACCAGCCCTACCTGCAGCGCGACCACGTTCCTGACGAGCCGGTTTTCATCGTGATCTACGAGGGCAACCCAAACGAGGGCGAGACCGCGGTCGAGTGCTGCACCCCGTTGCGGGCAGGCGTTCCAGCACCCGCTGACGCTGCTAGCCGGACCATTCCCGCGCATCGGGAAGCGTACGTCCGGGTTACCAAGAGCGCGGTGGAATCTGGTCGCATCGGTGCCGTCTACATGGCGATTGAGCAGTGGATCGGCGGCAATGAGCTGGACATCGCGGCCGCTCCACGAGAGACATACTGGACCGACTTCTATGACGCCGACACAAACGATGTGGTCTTGGACGTCGCCTTCCCGGTGCGGTAGACATCCTGCATGACGGGCGAGCCGGGGCGGATGACGACTGGGGAGTTCTCCCGCCGGTCGCAGCTGTCGATCAAGGCGCTGCGTCTGTATGACCGTCTCGGCTTGCTGCGACCCGCAGCTGTCGATCGGCACAACGGCTATCGTGCGTACGACGAGAGCCAGCTGTTCACTGCGCGCCTGATCGTCTTGCTGCGCAGCCTGGATATGCCTCTGCAGGAGGTCGCCCAGGTGGTGAACGCCGACGGTTCCGAAGCGGCTGACCTGATCGACTCATACTGGGCTTCGCAGGAACGGCGGTTTGTCGCTCAGCGGCAGATCGCCGCCACCTTGCGGCCAGGAGTGGCCGCCTCGGACCCGCCTAGCGGCCAGCTCCCGGTGCGCGAGCGGTACGTGCCAGAACAGCTAGTGCTGACCGAGCAACGTCACGTCTGTCTTGGCCAGCTGACCTGGACACGGGACGCCACCGCACGGCTTGTGGCGCAAACCGCGCGGTGCGGCGGCATCGCGGGCGGGCGACTCGTCATCTTCCACGGGCTGGTGTCAGCTGACAGCGACGGACCAGTCGAAGTGTGCGTGCCAGTCACTTACCTGCCCGATGACCCCGCGGAGCTGGCGTGGCGGGTCGAGCCCGCGCACCACGAAGCATTCATCCAAGTCACCAAAATCCACTTCGAGGTCCCCGCGATCTTGTCCGTCTACGACCAGCTGGCGCGTTGGGTCTCCGCGCCGGGCCGGAAGAGGACGGGGTCACCCAGAGAGGTCTATACCCCCGGCGTCGAGCCGCTCTTCGCGACCGCCGACGAGCACATCTGCGATGTAGCCGTGCCGTTCACGGGCCACTGATCTGGAAGGCCGCATATCCGGCCACCAGCAGCAGGGAAGAGACGCGCGCATCTCCGCTGTGCTGGACGGCGGCGGACTCCTTGGCGATCACTGGTTGAGGCGCGGGCTAGGTCACTCTGTGCTCAGTGTCGCCCGGATCTGCATGATGCCGATGTGAGCGCCTTCAGCGGGGAGGTGGCTCAGGACGGCCGACCCCACATGAGCGTGGCTCGCTGTCGCTTCGCATTGCTGACTCGTTCGGCCACGTCGTTCTCGCGTACCCATCGGAGAACGTCAGGCAGCGTGTCACGCCAGCTCACGCCCTCGGGCAGTTGCTCAGGCAGGGTTCTCCCGACCGCTCGTGAACCGGTGTCGGGGAACCGTTGCCCGTATTCCTGGCCGCTGTGCGCGGCGATCAGCAGATCGTATTGCCACGGGTCGGCGCCGGGCGAGGGAGCAACGTCGAGCATCCACTGGGAACGATCAACGACGATGTACACCATCGACTCACCCTCGAACACGAACTCAGCGCCGAAAGTGCTCGCGCCCGCCTGCGACGTGAGGCGGTAGCCGTTGTCCGAGAGCTAAGCCACCGTGTCTTGAACATCAGACGGAGCATTTGCTCGCAGGAAGTCCTGCTCTGACGACTGCGTCACCTGGCCAACGGTAACGGCGATTAGAACGTGTGTGGGGAGCGTGGATTGCGAGCCGGGTGCGCCGAGTTCGTGGGC
>DASXKI010000290.1:0-13560 GCA_036496945.1 Streptosporangiaceae bacterium
GCCGGAGGGAGACACAAAGTCGCTCACTCATCGCAAGCCGCGGCTCGAGCCCGCGGTGTCAGCGTGCCGCGGCTGTGCCAAGCGGGGCTCGGTGCGCTCGCTCGATGCAGAGCCGGGCAGCACAGCGAGCATATCCGCGGCGGGCTGCTGAAGCTCAGCAGTGTGCAGGCGACCGACCTCGCGGCGGCCGACCTGATCTGACCGTCTGCTCAGGAGTCCGGCCGCGTGTGACGGGCGCGGATGCGCCCGTTACGACGGAAGGGACCCGACCTAGCTGGCGCGCTTGTAGGCGCGGACGGCGAGTGGCAGGAAGACGATGAAGATCGCGGCGAGCGAGGCGATGCTCTTCCACAGGTTCGCCTCAATCGGGCCCCCGAGCGCCAGCGCCCGCATGGTGTTGATGACGTAGGTGACCGGCTGGTTGTTGGCGAAGGCTTGCAGCCAGCCGGGCATGGAGGAGATCGGCACGAACGCCGAGCTGAGGAACGTGAGCGGGAAGAGCCAGATCAGCCCGAACGCCTGCACCGACTCCTCGTCCCCGATGGCGAGCCCGGTGAAGGCCGAGATCACGCAGATCGCCAGCCCGAACACGGTGGCCAGCACGATCATCAGGATGGCGGGGATCGCGCCGTTCATGAACCTGAAGCCGACTGCATAGCCCACGCCGACGACGATCAGGATCGTCACCAGCATCCGGCCGGTGTCGGCAACCAGGCGGCCGGCCAGCACCGCCGACCGCGCCATCGGCATGGAGCGGAGCCTGTCGATCACGCCCTTCTTGAGCTCCTGCGCTAGCGCGATGGCCGTGCCGAACGTCGCGAACGCAGCCGTCTGCGCGATGATTCCTGGCATCAGGAAGTCGACGTAGGGGATCCCGCCCGGCACCGCGATCGCACCGCCGAAGACGTAGCGGAACAGCAGCACGAACATCACCGGCTGGATAACGGTGAAGACCAGGTACGCGGGCACGCGCATCCAGACCAGTAGGTTGCGCCGGGTAATGGTGAGGGTGTCGCTCACCGCCCAGCGGCTGCGAACCAGCGGGCTCGGGTTGTCCGGCAGCGCTGTGGTGGCGATGGTGGCGGTCATGATGCGTCCTTCGCGGTGTCGTTGCCCGTGCGCTTCCGGCGGCCGCGCCCGCGCTTGGCCTGTTGCTCTTCTTCTTCGGCTGCGTGCCCGGTAAGCGCCAGGAACACGTCGTCCAGCGACGGCCGTCGCAGCGCGAGGCCCTGCGTGTGCACGCCGGCCGTGTCGAGGCTGCGCACCGCCTCCACGAGCGCGTCCGAGCCGCGGCCCCCGACACCGACGCTGACCACGCCGGCCTCCTTGTCCGCCTTCGGCTCGCCCTCGCCGATCCGCACGATGGCGGAGACTGCGTCGCTGATCCGGTCGCGGTCCGGAACGGTGAACTCGAGCACGTCGCCGCCAACACGACTCTTGAGCTCCTCGGCCGTGCCGGCGGCGATGACCAGGCCGTGGTCGATGACCACGATCTCGTCGGCCAGTTCGTCGGCTTCGTCGAGGTACTGCGTGGTGAGCAGCAGGGTCGTCCCGCCGGCGACGAGCGAGCGGATGATGTCCCACATTCCCAGCCGCGATCGCGGGTCCAGGCCGGTCGTGGGCTCGTCCAGGAACAGGACTTGCGGCCGGCCGACCAGGCTGGCGGCGAGGTCCAGGCGGCGCTGCATGCCGCCGGAGTAGTTCTTGGACGAGCGGTCAGCGGCATCGGCGAGGTCAAACTGATCGAGCAGTTGGGTGGCCCGGATTCGGGACTCCTGTTTGCCCAGGTGGTAAAGCCGCCCGATGATCTCGAGATTCTCTCGGCCGGTGAGTTCCTCCTGGATGGCCGCGGACTGCCCGGACAGCCCGATGGAGCGGCGGACCGCCGCGGCCTGCCGGACGACATCGCGTCCCTCGACCAGTGCCCTGCCCTTGTCCGGCAGCAATAGCGTCGTAAGGATGCGAACGGCTGTTGTCTTGCCAGCGCCGTTCGGGCCAAGGACGCCGAGCACTGTGCCGCGCGGCACGACAAGATCGATACCGCGCAGCGCGTGGACGTCGCCGAACGACTTGGTCAGGCCCTCGACGAGAATCGCCGGTCCCGAGGTGGTCTGTGACACTCCTGTCCTCCCCGTCGGTGTGCGCTTACCGAACTTACCGGGTGGACCCCAGTACCGGCCAAGTCAATTACCACGCAGCGGCCGCGTTCGCGACGGGCGTAGAGCCGCCCTAGACACTGCCGGGGTGCTGCAGGCTAGCGGTCCGCTCCCTGCTCGTCGCTGCCCGGCGTGATCTTGTCGAACGCGTCCGTTGGCGCGAAGGGGAGCGCGTCGAAGAAGTTCCGCAGTCCGCCAGCGCGCGCCAGTCCGGTGTTGTGGCGCTCGGCCAGCCCGTGGGCCAGAAGCACCTTGGCCTGGTCGGGGGTGGCTTCGGTGAACGGCACGTTCCACGGCCCGTGCTCGTCCAGGCGCCTTAGCATGGCGAGCGGCAGCCACACACCGTCGAGCTCGATTCCATACTCGACCACCATGCGCTTCTGGACTGAGATCGCCCTCACCTCCATCGGCGACCGAGCCGCGGGGCCCGCTGTCCACGATATGCAGTGCCGCAAGTGCAGCGCAGCAAGGGCAGTGCGGCAGAGGGCGCCAGGAGCAGGTGACGCACCTGTCGCCGGGCGAGGTGAACAGCGAACTTGGCGACCGTTAGTCCGTTTTAGGACGGGAACGGGGTCTCTGGTGTGCACCTCGCCTAACGGTGGCGGCTCCACGTCGGCCCTACAGATAGCCAGGCGCTTTCCCACCCGGCGAGCCGCCGCCGGTCCAGGATCCGGTGCCCCAGCAGCACCATGATCGCGAGCAGCGCGGCGAGAACGGCCAGGCCAGTCACCCGCGCCTCGATCACGCGCGCACCAGCCGAGCCCGGCGTGAGCGGGGGCATGCGCACGTGGCCCGCGCTGTCGAACCACACGGTCACGGTGCTACCCGCGCTGGTCCCGGCGCGGGCCGGGACCTCGGCTGTCCGCTCGATCCCGGCTGCGGTCCAGCGGGCCGGCATCCAGGTGAGCCAGGTGTTCGCGCCGTGGTTGGCTTGCTCTGGTCCCGGCACGGACTGAAGCAGGACCGCCTGCACGTGATGCCAGGATGACTGGGCTCGCATTTCGCTGGCGTCGGCTGCGCGCATCCAGTTGCCCGTCATCGCAAGGACGAACGGGCACAGGGCCAGGAACACGACAATTGCCACAGGCAGGAGCCAGGCGTCAAGTACGTCCGAGCGGCGACGCATCGGGTTGCGGTCGCGGCCGAGCCGGCGAGTAAGTCTCTTCCACATCGTTGTGGGCGCTGTCATACCGTTCACCCCATCGCCGGACCAAGCCGCACCATTGCAGCCGCCCGGTTGGATTGTCTCTCCCCCGCTGAGCGCGCGCCATACCTTCACGAGGCGAAACCGCTTGATCTGTGGATGCAGCTTCGCCCGGGGATAAGGGCGGCGGTGTGCACGTCTACGTGGCAGAACGGCTCAAGACGAGGCACAGGGTACTGATGCGCCAAATTAGCCGCGCGCGAGTTTGACGGGTTGATGTTCGCCGCTCTAGATCCCATCGCTATTGTTACGCGCGTGCCAGTCCTGACCGAGGTCCTCGCTAAGTACGCAGAACGAGGCGACGATGGCCTCCTGCCTGCGGCGGAAGAGATCGTCCACCACGGGCACCTGGCCGACTACCTTGATTGCGTCGTCGGCGATGGCCAGCAGAATGAGCACAACTTCCCGGTGGGGTATCGGCATCCCAACGGGTTCACAAAGATTCGTTTGGCCCGACTGCCGGGCAGCGGATGGACCATCCGACTTCACCTGTGGGAGCCCGGAGCAACGGACGGCGACATTCACGACCATCGGTGGCCTTTCGCCTCATGCGTAGTGAACGGGCGCATCACGGAGCAACGCTACGAAATCGCCGGCGATGACGGCCCGTGGACAATGCACGATTGCAGCCCGTCGCTCAATGGTGAATTCGTTCTGGCCCACGCCCGGCCGTGCGCCGTCCGGCTGGTCGCTGAGGACTCCTACCGAAGCGGCGATAGCTACCACCGATCGGCGGACGCGCTTCACGTCGCGAAGACTGCGGACGATGCCCCTGCCGTGACGCTTTTCATCCAGGGGCCCGAGACCAAGACGATGACTACTGTCTTGCGGGCTCCAGGCAGCGCCGCCGTCAGCAGCAAGCCGCTCCCGATGTGCGACAGTGTCGAGCTGCAGAATGAGCTGCGTGACGTCCTGAAGCTTATGTCTTATGCATGATTCGGCACCTGATGGCCGGGTTGTTTTAGCGCGTTACGCTCGGGCCTGGACAGCACTCGTCATCATCGGCGCCCTGGGTCTCTCAGTTGGCCTCATCGTTGTCGGCTACGTGGCGGGCCTGTCGCCCAAATACCTGGATGCCTTCCGGGCCGTGGGCGAGTCGATCCTTGCTTCGCTGGTGCTCTACATACTCATCTCGCTGTTCCTCGATCCGCGGCGGCAGATGTCGCAGGCCCACGCTCTGGCCGGCTACGCGATCCACGAGGCCAACCGGCAGTTCCAGCAGAGATTCGAGGTCTCGCTGCCTACCGCCGTGTACGAGGCATCAGACATCCCTAAGCTCGACTTCCGCGAGGACTTCGTGGCGCTGATGACGAAGTCCACGCGCTACGACCACTGCGGAACGACGGCGCACTTTGCGAGCTTCCGACTTGCCGCCGCGCGATCACATCCTGCGGTCATGCACCTCGACCAGGTACGGCTGTCCATCCTTGACCCTCGCGCTGACGACGTCATCCGCGCTCATTGCCTGCTTCGGATGCGCGACGACCCCGAGCCCAACCGTGCGGCGAAGGTGACAAGCGAGATCGCCCGCATGAAGGACGAGGTCTACATAACGCTGGTTGCGCTGTACGATATCGGCGGATCCATCTCGACGTCGGTCTACCTTCATGCCAATCTGCCGTACTTCCGATGCGAGATGTTCGACGACGGCATGTTCCTGACGTACTACCTCGGCAGTGAGCGTTACCCGGAAACCCTGGAATTCTCCGCGTCGACGAGGCCCTATCGCGCTTACAAGTCCGCGATGCTGCTGGTGCGCACGTTCGCCACAAAGACCATCCAGTTTGGTTACTCAGGGCCCTCTACAGACCTGATCGAGCACGACGACGATCTCAGCGCACTTCTCGCTGACCTTGGCTGCACGGTAGCGCTGGACGAACTGCGTGCCATGAAGGAAGAACGGTTTCGCGATCTGGGAGACAAGATTGCGTCTGCCGGAATCAGCAACGCCGAGCTGTTCTGAAGGACCTCGCCGGCCCGTGACTACCCCTGGCAGAAAGCGGCGATGTCGCGGGCGGTGTCCCGGCTGACGTCGGGGCACGCGATCGTGAAGATCTCGGTGCCGTGCATCGTGCCGAGCACCTGCCGGCCGCGCGCGGGGACCCCGGCGCTGAGCAGTAGCCGGTAGAAGTTGATGCCCTCGTCGCGCAACGGGTCGCACTCATTGACGCTGATCACGGTCGGCGGGAAGCCCTCGACGTCGGCAGCAGTCGCGAACGACGGCCAGGCCAGCGGGTTTCGCTCTTTGAAGGCCTCGATGCCGTAACCGATCGCGCCGCGGTTGTTGTGCAGGTCGAGGAGGATGCCGTTGTTTTCGGTCGAGGAGGGGCACTCGGGCGTCGGCCACTCGCCAGCGATGTACGGGCACATCGCGTACAGGCCCTTGATCAGTCCGAGTTCGCCGTCCTGCTTCAGCTTGAGGCCGGTGGCGAGGGTCAGGTTTCCGCCACCGCTCTCGCCCGCGACGATGATGCGGGCCGGGTCGATGTTGAGGTGCTCGGCGTTGGCGACGACCCACTTCAGGCCGGAGATGCAGTCATTGAGCCCCGCGGGGAACGGCGCGACCTCAGGCACGGAGGACGCGACGACCGCGTTGCGGAAGTCGACCATGACGACGGCGACGCCGTTCGCTGCGATGACCTTGCCCCAGCCGCGGTACATGCCGTCGTAGCACGACAGCGACGCCATCCCGCCGCCGTGGATGTAGTACACGCAGGCGACCGTCTCGTCATTGTCGGGGCGGATCACCTGAAGGTTGATGGTGTTGCCGTCCGGCTGGGAGACGACCTTCTCGGTGTGGACTCGCAGGCCGGCCGACGGGGCGGCCTCCTCGGTGTCGCACATGTCCATGAAGCCGCGGAAGAGCTCAGCCTGCTGGCGCGCCTCCTCGGTGTTCGCCTCGGCCAGCATGGTCTCGCGGCTGTCGACGTCGCCGCCGGCTTCCAGCGGGACGCCGGCCAGGAGCGCCTTGATCCTCGGGTCAAGACGGATGTCAGCCGCGATGTCATACGCCATGGTGAGGTTCTCCTTGTCCGGCCCCGTTCCCTGCACTGGACATTAGCCACGAGGCCGCAAAAAGTCACCAGTCCTGGCCTCGTATCTCCACCCAGGGTCATAGCCGCCGCTCTATCCGCTGGCCGATGCGGTGCCGCCCTCGCCCCCGGACGATTGATGCAGGACCGGAAATCGAGGATCAGGCGGAGGAACGCGAAGATGGGCGAGACGCGGACGATGCGAGCGTCGGATCGTGACCGGCAGGAGGTCGTTGACCGGCTGCGCGGCGCGGTCGAGGACGGGCGCCTGACGATGGACGAGTACATGCAGCGCATGGAGCTCGCCTACCAGGCGGTGACCTACGGAGATTTGGCGCCGCTGCAGGCGGACCTGCCGGCGACCCGGTCGGTGCAACGGCGCGAGCCGGATGCGCTGCGTGCTGCGGCGGCACCGCGCGCGGCGGCACGGCGGCCCTGCTTCCCGGCCTTCGTGGCCGGAATGCCGGGAGTGCTCAGGGTGCTGTGGGCGACGTGGCTGACCGCCGTGGCGATCAACGTCGTGGTGTGGGCGCTGGTCAGCGGCACAACCGGTCATCTGATCTATCCCTGGCCGCTGTGGGTGGCGGGCCCCTACGGCGCGGCGCTGGTTGCCATCTCGGCCGCCGTCGCTGGCGGTCAAGCACAGAAGAGGCTCGGCAGATGACAGCGCGCGACGTGGTCACCGTCCGTGGCTTGCATAAGACATACGGAACGAGGAACGTCGTCCACTCCCTAGACCTGGACGTCCGCGGTGGTGAAGTCGTCGGCCTGCTCGGCGCGAACGGCGCCGGGAAGACGACGACCGTCGAGTGCATCCAGGGCCTGCGCAAGGCAGACTCCGGATCGCTGAACGTGCTCGGCTATGACCCCGCCACCCAGGCCACGCAGCTGCGGCCGCTGATCGGCAGCCAGCTTCAGGATTCCGCGCTGCCCGACCGGTTGCGTGTGTCCGAGGCGCTGGACCTGTTCGCCACCGCCGGTTCGCGGCAGCACGGCGACGAGCTCCTCCGGCAGTTCGGCCTAGCCGAACGCCGGCGGTCGGTGTTCTCGTCGCTGAGCGGCGGCGAGCGCCAACGGCTGTTCCTCGTGCTCGCTCTGCTCAATCGTCCCCAGCTCGTCATTCTCGACGAGCTGACCCAGGGACTCGATCCGGCCGCCAGGCGCGAGGTGTGGGCCGCGGTGCGCCGGCTGCATGACGCGGGCACCACGATACTGCTGGTCACCCACGAGGTCGACGAGGCGGAGGCCCTGTGCGACCGGGTCGTCGTGATGCGCGCGGGCCGGGTCGTCGACGGGGGCACGCCGGCGGAACTCGTGAATCGCTACGCGCGGACCGCGACACTCCGGTTCGCGCTGCCGGCCGAGACCGCCGGATTGCCGGGCGAGCCGATGGCGCTGCTGGATGAGCTCAGGCGGCTCGACGGCCTGCGCGGGCTGGAGCGCAGCGGTGCGGACGTAACCGTGCACGGCGACCGCCGCATCATCGCGTATGTCGGCGCCAGCCTCGTGCGCCACGGCATTGTGCCCGACGACCTGGACGTGCACGTTCCCAGCCTCGAGGACGCCGTACTCACCCTGCTGGAGCCGGGACCAGATGACGCGCATGACGGGCCAGCAAGCCCGGCGGCGCCCGGAGAGCTAGTCGGAGGACGGCGATGAACACTGCAGTCGGGGTGAACACGGCGATCGGACGGCTTGTCCGGGCCGAGCTCAAGCTCATGACGCGCGATCCGCTCGTGCTGACGTTCGTGTTCGCGTTCCCGATCGTGACGATGCTGATCATCGGCGGCGCGTTCGGCACGCAGCCGACGCCGGCGTTCGACTTCGTCAACCCCGCGCACTGGTACGTCGCGTCGTACCTCACCGTCGTGATCGGCGCGATCGGGCTGGTGATGCTGCCGGTCCACTTGGCGTCGTACCGCGAACGCGGCGTGCTGCGCCGGTTCGCGGCGGCCGGATTCCCGCGGTGGTCGTTCGCGATCGCCCAGCTCGTTGTCGGGCTGGCCACGACGCTGGTCGCCTGCGCGCTGCTGCTGGTCGTCGCGGCGCCGGTGTACGGGATCCCGCCGCTGCACGCGTGGTGGCGCGTCGCTGCCGCGCTGGCGCTGGGCGCGGTGGCCTTCGTCGCGATCGGCGTGCTGCTCGGCTCGGTCCTGCCGTCGGCCAGGGCTGCCCAGGCAGTCGGCCTGCTGATTTTCTTCCCGTCGTTCCTGCTCGGCGCGGGCGGACCGCCGCCGCACGTCATGGGCTCGGTCGTGAAGCAGGTCGCCGGGCCGCTGCCGCTGACTCTGCTAACCAATGCGGTCCGCGAGCCCTGGCTGGGGCTGGGGTCGGCGACCGGTTCCCTGGTGGCGATCGGCTGCATAGCGGTGGCGGCCACGGTGATCGCAGCGCGCCAGACGGCGCTGTGACCTCGTAGCATCCAGACCATGAGCTGCGATCCGGGCACGGCCCATCCCGCCGAACTCTTGGCGGGATGGGCCCGCTGGACGGCTCTGGCGGTTTTCGCTTCCGCGGTCGCACTCGGACTGCTGCCGCTCAACCCGTCCCCTGCTGCCGCCAGCGTCGCCGCGGTGGCGGCTCTCGGCGCGGCCGCCGTGCTCGTCTGGCAGCGTCAGCCGCATGCGGAGTACCTGCTCCCGCTGGCGGCGGTCGCAACGGCCGGGGTGGCCGTCCTCGGGAACGGCGAGTCCACGAACGTCGGCTGGATCGCGGTCTGCCTGATCGGGATCTGGTGCGCAGTGACCGGGAAACGCTGGGAATACCTCGTCTACCTGGCCGGCACGCTCATCCTCTTCGGCGTCGAATGGCGCTGGATCCATGCCGATCCGGGCTGGGGCGCCTGGATCGCGGGCATTACGTTCGCCGTCGCGGCTGGCGCGCTGGTCCGCCACGAGCGTGACCTCACGGCGCAGCTACGGGCAGCGCAGGCCGGGCTGGCCGAGCGGGCCCGGGCCGAGGAGCGCAACCGTATCGCCCGCGAACTCCATGACGTCATCGCGCACACCCTGACGGTGTCGCTTCTGCACGTTTCCAGCGCGCGGCTCGCCGTCGAGCATGGCCTGGGCGACGCGGCGCGGTCGCTGGCCGAAGCCGAGCGCCTCGGCCGGGAGAGCCTGGACGAGGTGCGCCGGGCCGTGGGGATGCTACATCAGGATGGCGATTCCGCCCAGACAGCGCCGTTGCCCGGCGCGGGTGATCTGCCGTCGCTGATCGAGCGCTACCGGGCCGCCGGGGCGGACGCGACGTTCGCCGTGGACGGCGACACTGCGCGGCTGCCCGCGACGACCGGCCTTGCTGTTTACCGGGTCCTGCAGGAGGCGCTGACCAACGCGATCAAGCACGCGCCCGGTTCGCAGACCGCGGTACGAATCGAGGTCGCGGCCGACGACGTGCGCCTGGACGTCGACACGTCCGGCGCACCCGGAACCGGTTCCGGGCTCGGCCTGCTGAACATGCTCGAGCGAGCTGAGTCCCTCGGTGGCACGTGTGCGGCCGGGCCGGGCGGGCGGGGCTGGCTGGTAACGGCCACGTTCCCTCTTGATCGAAGCCGTCGCCGTGAGAGCGCGTCATGATCCGGGTCCTGCTGGTCGACGACCAGGAACTGGTGCGCACCGGCCTGCGTGGCATCCTCCGCCCGGAGTTCGGGTTCGACATCGTCGGCGAGTGCGCCGACGGTCGCGAGGTGGCGGCCGTGGTGGAGTCGCTCGCGCCCGACGTCGTGCTGATGGACGTGCGGATGCCGGTGGTCGACGGGGTGGCGGCGACGCGCGAACTGCGCGACCGCGACGGGAGCCCCCCCGTGCTGGCGCTGACCACGTTCGACGATGACGAGGTGCTGGCTGGCGTGCTGCGGGCCGGGGCGTCCGGCTTCATCCTGAAGGGCGTGCCAGCCGAGGATCTGCAGCGGGCCGTTCGCGTGGTCGCCGATGGCGGTGCGTGGCTCGATCCGGCCGTGACGGGCCGGGTGCTGGCGATCTACCGGTCCGCCGCGCCTGCGCCCGCACCCGGCGGCGGTGCGCCGAGCCTCGACACGCTGACCAGTCGCGAGCGCGAGGTGCTCATTCTCATCGGGCAGGGCAAGACGAACGCCGAGATCGCCGCCGAGCTGTTCGTCGGCGAGGGGACGGTGAAGACGCACGTCAACCACGTGTTCATGAAGCTGCGGCTGCGTGATCGGGCCGCCGCCGTGGTGTTCGCCTTCGACCACGACCTCGTCTCCCCTGCGCGCTAGCGCCTGCGATCACACCGAAAATTCCAATACCGGGCGGCCGGTACAGGGCAAGCTGGTGTCGTGACAACGGCAACTAACCTCTCAGCCATCGGCCGGCTGCGCGCCCGGCAGGAGCTTCAGCTCGCGGCGGCGCTCAGGCGTGCCGATCCGGCGATGGCGACCGGATGGTGGTCGCTGCTGGCACTGCGCGGGCTGCTTCCGGCTGCGTTTTCTATCGCGACCGGCGTGCTCGTGGCGGCGGTTCAGCACCACCAGACCCTCGGGGTGGCGCTGGGCATAGTCGGCGTGCTGTTCATCCTCTTGCAGGTCCTCGGACCGCTCCACACCGCGCTGAGCGCGAACCTCGGCGACCGGACCGCGGCCTGGCTCTATGACGAGCTGACCAGCGCCTGCGTGGCCGTGCCGGGCATCGGGCACCTGGAAGATCCGGAGCTAGCCGCTGACTTGCAGGTGGCCAGGGACTTCGACCGCGGCATGACCGGGCCGCCGCTGTCGATCTCGATGGACTTCATCGCGACCGGGCTGGTGGACCTGCTGGCCGGCTTCGCCCAGGCGGTGGTGCTCTTCGGGTTCGCCTGGTGGGCGCCACCGGTCCTCGCGGGCGCATGGCTTTCGACGCACTGGCTGCTGCGCGAGAGCGGGGTCTGGAAGGACCGCAACACCGAGGAGGTCCGGCAGGCGCAACGTGACGCCGAGTACGCTTACCGGCTCGCCGTCGACCCGCCGGCGGCGAAGGAAGTGCGGATCTTCGGCCTGCCGGACTGGGTGCTCGACCGCTTCGTCATCAGCCGACGACGCCTGCACCGGCTGCAGTATGAGGCGACCAGGATGCGGGAGCGCTCGGTCATCACCAGCCTGGTGATCGTGCTCGCGGCCAACGGCCTCGTCCTGTGGATGATCGCGTCAGCGGCGCTCGGTCATCATCTGTCGCTTGGTGGCCTGGTCGTCTACGCCCAGGCCGCGGTCGGCACGTCCATGATCGCGTTCGGCGGTCTGAACTGGGCGCTCGACGGGGCCGCGGCGCCGGTCGCCGCCGTCGCCAGGCTCAAGGCGGCGATGGGCCGCGCGGGGACTGTCTCACCTGGTTCGCAGCCGGCCGAGGGGATGCCTGCCCATCAGATCCGGTTCAGGGACGTGACGTTTGCCTACCCGGCCGCGCCCACGCGTCCGGTGCTCCGCGGGCTCGACCTGGAGATCCCGGCGGGCAGTTCGCTGGCCATCGTCGGGCAGAACGGCGCCGGTAAGACGACGCTGGCCAAGCTGCTGTGCCGGCTCTACGATCCGCAGTCCGGCTCGATCGAGGTCGATGGCGTCGACCTCAGGGACCTCGACCTGGCGTCGTGGCGGCGTCGGGTGACGGCGGTATTCCAGGACTTCGTCAGGTTCGAGCTGCCGCTACGGGAGAACGTGATCCCCCGCGATGCCGTCGGCGCTATCGGTGCTGGTCGGCGCCGCGATCTAGGGCTGGCCGGTCTGGGGCTTGCCGATCCCCTTGTGGATCCTGGCGCCGATGCCAGTGCCGATGCCGCGGAGGTCGATAGGGTCCTCGCCTTGGCGCTCGACGAAGCCGGGGCCGGCGGTCTCGCCGACTTCGACACGGTGCTCGCGAAGGGCTACGCCGGTGGCACCGAACTCTCCGGCGGCCAGTGGCAGCGCATCGCCCTGGCGCGGGCGATGGCGGCGGTCCGGCTCGGCGCCGGGCTCGTCCTGCTCGACGAGCCCACTGCGCAGCTCGATGTCCGCGGCGAAGCGGAGATCTTCGAGCGCGTGCTGGCTGCCACCAGGTCGTGCACGACGATCCTGGTCTCGCACCGGTTCTCGACAGTGCGGCACGCCGACCGGATCGCCGTCGTGGAAGACGGCGCCGTGGCGGAGCTCGGCAGCCACGACGAGCTGATGGAGCTGCGCGGCCGGTACTGGACGATGTTCTCGCTGCAGGCCCAGCGGTTCGATACCGGCACACCCGAGGAAGGCGAGGAAGAGGTGATCTTCGATGTCCTCGCCTGACGCCACGCTGAATCCGGGCGACGCGGTGGATCCGTCCGGCGGCGTGGACCCGGCCGACACGCTGGATCAGGGCGACGCGGTCGATTCGGGGGACGCGGTCGAACCGGGCGACGCCTGGCAGAACCCCGAAGGGGCCGCCGACAAGCTGCCACCGGCCCTCTCCTCCATGTGGCGACTATGCAAGCTCGGCTTCCACTACGAGCCGACGCTCATGGGCATCGCGTTCATTCTGGCGCTGGTCGCGGCCCTGCCCGACGCGCTGCTAGCGGTCTGGTTCTCGCTCCTGGGCAAGGGGCTGCTCGAGCACAATGCGGGCCTGCTGCGGTTCGCGGTCGTCGCGCTGGCGGTGTCGGCCGTCGCGACCTGGCTGTTGCAGACCATCGCGACCCGGATCCAGCGGCGCTTCCGGGACAAGGTGACGATCGCGCTCGAGTCCCATGTGGCCCGGCTCCAGGCCAGCATCTCGACGATCGCGCACCAGGAGCGGCCGGAGTATCTCGACCGGCTGTCGGTGCTGCGCGAGCAGATCTTCACCCTCGACCACATGTACATGTCGGTGTTCTCGACCGCGGGCTGGATTCTTCGGCTGACGGTCACCGTGGTGCTGCTGGCAACCGTGAACCCGGTGCTGATCCTGTTGGTCTTCTTCGCCATCCCGACGGTGGCGGCCACCTCCTGGCGTCCGGTCGTGGAACGAACCGCCCAGGAGCGCGGCGCACAGAACGAGCGCCTGGCGCGGCACCTGTTCACGCTCACGACCACCGCGTCGCCGGGCAAGGAGCTGCGCGTGCTGGGTATCGGCGAGCGGCTGGCCGATCGCCGCCGGGCCGCCTGGGAACAGTGGTATGGCCCGGTGGCGTCGACGCGGAGCCGATCATCTGCCTGGTATGCCGGCGGCTGGGCGATCTTCGGCCTCGGCTACGTCGG
>DASXKI010000291.1:0-2355 GCA_036496945.1 Streptosporangiaceae bacterium
CAGTTTCACCGGCCCGACCCGCGGGTGCCGATCGCCGAGTCGATCGGCGCGCTGGCCGAGCTGAAGGACGAAGGCAAGGTCCGCCACGTCGGGGTGTCGAACTTCACCGAAGACCAGCTCCGGGAGGCCCAGCGGGTGACCGCGGTGGTGTCGGTGCAGAACCGGTACAACGTGGCCGACCGGTCCTCCGAACCGATACTCGACCTGTGCGACCAGGAGATGCTGGTCTTCCTGCCGTGGGCGCCGATCGAGGACACCAGGGACATCCCCGCGGTCCTGGCCGCGGCCCGCCGGCACCACGTGAGCGAGCGGCAGGTGGCCCTGGCGTGGTTGCTGACCCGCTCGCCGCAGGTCCTCCCGATCCCTGGCTCCGGCGACCAGGACCACGTCGAGCAGAATGTAGCGGCGGCCAGCCTCGAGCTCACTCCAGAGGAGATCAGGGCCATCACGAAGGCCATGTTGCCGCCTGTGGGGTGAGCTGAGCGGAGGTCGCCCGGGCGGCGCGGTAGTTCCAGGCGGACGGCACCTGCGATTACGCGGAGGACCATCAGATACTGCGCCGGGCGTGAGGTATCAGCCGGCGCCAGGCGTGCGGCAGGCGCTGCCCGACCACGGGGGACGGCAGCTGGAGACGGTTGCGCCGCGGCCGGGCGCTGCCATCTGGCTGGCCCGCCTCGAGTTCGGTCCTGAACCGGTCGAGGTGGCTGATCAGCTCGCCCCGCAATGGCCAGCCGACCGGCCTGGCCGATGGGTCGGTGTCCAGCAGTGCGCTGAGCCGATCCTGCTTCTCGTGCGCCGCGGCCAGGTGCTGCTTCAGCTCGGCCTGCAGCTGTTCGTGGCGGGGCGGGTCGAGCTCGGTCGCGAGGCTGCCGTACGTCCTGACCGCGGAGCCGAGCTCGGCCAGCACGCCGGCCAGCCGGTGGCGCACGTCCTGGTCATTGACGGGGTTGTCGTGGTCAGCCAGCCGGGTACTGTCGGCGAGCGCCCGGGCCAAGGCCCGCAGGACGATCGCCTCGTGTTCCAGGGTCTCCAGGTGCTCGCGCAGGGTCACCGCGCTGTGCGGCAGGCGCAGGCTGCGCGGGTTGAGCTTGGTGCTCTCCTCCGCCTGGCGGAGTGCGTCGTCTACCCGCAGTATCTCGGTGCCCAGGGACCGGGCCTGCGCGAGCCAGCCGGTCGCGGCGGCGGCCTGGACCGGTTCGTCGCGCAGGCCAGCGGTCATCCGGTCGAGCAGGCCGGCCATGGTGCCGCAGAGCTCTTCGATGGCCTGCTCGGCCGGCTGTACCTGCGGCGAGGTGAGGACGAACCCGGCTACCAGCCCGGCGGCCGTTCCGATGAAGGTCTCGACGATCCGCCCGGTCGCTGCCGACCTGGTGCCGACCGACATGATGAGCATCGCGCTGACGGGAACCTCGAGGATTTGCTCGCGCAGGTGAAGCGCGTATCCGACGGTGAGCCCCAGCGTGATCGCGATCCCCAGGCTCCACCAGGTGAACCCGACCCACGCGGACAGTCCGAGCGCCAGCAGGACGCCCGCCACCACGCTGGCCACCCGGCGCACCGCGCTGCGCAGCGTCTGGTAGATGCTGGCCTGGACGACGAGCAGCGCCGTCAGCGGTGCCAGCACTGGACGAGGGGTGCTGGGGATCAGCAGCGCCAGCAGGTAGGCGAACACGGCGGTGACGGTCAGGCGGACGATGGTCTCGGCCGTCGGCCAGGCCCGCTGGCGGACCAGCGTCAGGGTCACGGGCGCCCGCTCCGTGAGGGTCCGTGCGGCGATGCCGATCTGCGCGGTCCGCTCCCGGTGTCGGATCGCCCCGCTCATAGGGCGGCGCCAGCCATGTCGGCATGCTGCCGGGCCAGCCAGCCGGCCACATCCCCCATTTAGCTAGGTCAAAGATGGTCGCCACTAGCCGGGCGGGGGATGCGAGCTGGCGCGGCCGCTGGCCACAGTGGAACCATGCCATGGGCAGCACCTTCCGACACGGCGGCCGTCTACGGCTCACACCGATTCCAGGGGGCCGTCTTCGACGTTGACGGCGTGCTGGTGGACACACCGCACTACCGGGCGTGGCGCGATGCGCTGCAGGAGCTGATGGACACCGAATGGACCGACGTCCGCGGCCAGACAGGCTACGCCGCGGAGAAGTTCACTCAGGCCGTGTATCAGCAGGTCATCGCCGGACGGCCGCGGCTGGCCGGCGCCCGTGCGGCGCTAGAGTACTTCGGCGTACCCGACGCCGGCCACCGGGCCGAACTCTACGCCGCGGTCAAGCAGGAACACCTGCTCACGCTGATCGAAGAGGGGGAGTTCAGGGCTTACGGCGACGCGATCCGCTTCCTCCTCGCGAGCAGAGC
>DASXKI010000292.1:0-1550 GCA_036496945.1 Streptosporangiaceae bacterium
AGCACTGGATCCGAGCGCCCGTCCGAGCCGCTCGGCCTGCTCGGTCCACCGGGTTATCTCCGCAGGTGGAACGGCCTCGTCGGCCAGGCCGAGCGCTTGCTCCGCGGACCGGTACGAGTTGGTCAACTGCGCGAGCAGGCCGCCAGACAACTGGGCACGCATGCCGCGCTGGCCGAGCCGGACGCCGAGGTAGACCTCCTTGGTCCAGAAGTCCTTGGCCCAGACGTGCCGGTACATCTCCTCGAGGTAACCCACCCAGCCAGGGCCGCCGTCAGAGGTGGCATCCAGCCTGGTCGCCCACTCCGCGGCCGGATACTGGCGCTGCGCGACGCGCAGGTGCACCTCAGCGTCAGCCATCCGGATCGCGGCGAGCGCGACCGTGATGCCCGTGGCCAGGGCCTCGCGCTCGACCGGAGTGGTGAACTCGTAGGACACCGTGGGCACACGGTAATAGGCCCATGCGTGCGTCTCGCTCAGCATGACCCGGTCGTCGAAGTAACGGACGGAGAGCCGGGCCCGCCCGGCTGTGCGCGCGCTCATCGGCGGCCGGTCGCTGTGGAAGCGCTGTTGACTCTGGAAGCGCTGTTCACTGTCGAAGCGCTGCGCGCGCCGGCTGGGTCAGCGAGGCCTGCGACAAGAACGCCGGCCAGCGCGGTGTAGGCGTGGACAGTCGCGGTGCCGAGCGCCCTGCCATCGGCCAGCCGGTCGTCCCACGGCACGCGGACGATCGCCCGGCACCGCCCGGCCGCCACCCCGGCCGCCTTGTCTACCTGCGCCGCCATCGACGCGCTGACGCCGTTCAGGACGGTGACTGCGCTACGGGCGAGGTCGTCGTGACCATGCGCCTCGAGCCATTCCAGGGTCATCGCGAGAGATCCGGCCGCATCGGCGCTGGCCGGGGCGACCAGCACTAGCTGGTCAGCGACATGGACGGCGCGCGGCACGTGGACGGCAGCGGGGTCGGCGATGGTGATCCGGTACCGGGCGACCACGGCATCGATAAGCTCCCCGGCGTCGCCAGGTTCATCGGCCGTGACGTCGGCGGTGACGACCTGCAAACCCCGTTCTCGTCCTGATGCTGATGCTGACGCGTTACCGCCGCGATCGCGCAGGGCCGGAAGCAGGCGCGGGATGAGGCGCGCCTGCTCGGTCAGGGAACCAGGGCCGGAGCCGATGTCGAGGACAGCGACCGCCTCGCCTCGGAGGGCTGCGAGCACCTGGCCGGTCAGGAGGGTGGTCGTCGTCTGGCCGGCGCCTGCCGTGCAGCCAAGGACGACGATGCGTGCGGGTCCCGGCAGCGGGAACCTGGCTCTCGCCTGATCGCGCTGCAGCTGATCGGGCTTGCCAGGGCGATGTCCCCCCGGCACCAGGACCACGCGCTCGTGCCAGCCGTCTGTCCGATCGACTGGGGAGCTACGGAGCGCGCGCTCGACGACGGGCAGCGGGCGCCCCGCCGCGCCGTCGGTGCGCACCGTCAGGCCTGGTGCCCGGCCCGCCGGACGCCCGCGCGGCTGGCCTGGACGTACCTGAGCTGGCGGCGCCTGAACTGG
>DASXKI010000293.1:0-5677 GCA_036496945.1 Streptosporangiaceae bacterium
CAAGCTCGGCATCAAGGGCTCGCCGACCAGGGAGCTGTACTTCGACAACTGCCGGATCCCGGCCGACCGGATCATCGGCGCCGAGGGCAGCGGATTCAAGACGGCGCTGGCCACCCTCGATCACACCAGGGTCACGATCGCCGCGCAGGCGCTCGGCATCGCGCAAGGCGCGCTCGACTACGCCACCGGGTACGTGAAGGAGCGCAAGCAGTTCGGCAAGGCCATCGCCGAGTTCCAGGGACTCCAGTTCATGCTGGCCGACATGGCAATGAAGATCGAGGCGGCCCGCCAACTCACTTACGTCGCCGCGGCCAAGTCCGAACGGGCCATGCACGGCGAGCGTGCAGCTGACCTGACATTCATCTCCTCGGCCTGCAAGTGCTTCGCCTCGGACGTGGCGATGGAGGTCACCATCGACGCGGTCCAGTTGCTCGGCGGCTACGGCTACGTGAGCGACTTCCCAGTCGAGCGGATGATGCGCGACGCCAAGATCACCCAGATCTACGAGGGCACGAACCAGATTCAGCGCATGGTGATGGCCAGGCAGCTGCTGAAGTAGGGCCGTACTTCGGCCAGAGGACTGCCGGACGGCGCGATTAGCCGCGCGGCCGGGCAGGCCGTCATGCCAGAGTTAACGCGGCCGCGGACTCACTGGTGACGAACGGACGGTGCACTGGCATGCCAAGCTCTGCAGCCGAGCTCCTCGCTGGCTATCAGCCGCAGACCGAGCAGGAAGCTCACGATCTAGTCCGGATACGCCACATCCTGCGGACTGAGCCGGATGGGACTGTGCCGGAAGGGACTGTGCCGGATCCCTGGTCACGTGCGACGCCGCTGCATCTGACGGGGTCGGCGCTCATCGTTCACCCCGACACTCGCCGCGTGCTGCTGCGCTGGCACGCGCGGCAGCAGGCGTGGCTACAGGTGGGCGGGCACGGCGACCCGGGCGAGGATGACCCGCTGGCCGTGGCGCTCCGCGAGGCTGCCGAAGAGACGGGCCTTAGCGACCTCGTTCCGTGGCCTGACGCGGCTTTGCGGCACGCTGTCATCGTGCCTGTGCCGGCCGGCCGCGGGGAGCCTGCGCATGAGCATGCCGATTTGAGGTTCGTACTAGCGACCGCATCGCCGCAGGTAGTGCGGGCCGAGACAGCGGATGCGCCGCTGCGGTGGCAGTCGACGGCCGACGCGGCGCGGCTCACGTCCGAGGCGAATCTGCGCGAATCGCTGGCCAGGCTGGACCGACTGGAACCGGCACGCTAGCCATTGCGTCCAACGGCGGGGCAATGGCACGAGGAGGCCGCCGATGAAGCTGCCCGTCTGGATGCCGGCGGCTGGGCTCGCTGTGATGCTGACCGCGTGCGCGGTCAGCGGGCCCGCGCCGCACGCGGGCCCGGCCACTTCGGTGCGCAGGCCGGCGCAGGGCGGTGACGGCAAGGTTGTCGGCACCTTCGTGCGGGTAGGCGGACCGCTTGGGCCAGGCGGGACGCAACCACCCGATGTCCCGCTTTCGGGAACGGTGCAGTTCACTGCCGCGCACCGCGGCACGGTCGCGGTCTGGGTCGGCAAGTCGGGCCGGTTTTCGGTCTGGCTGCCCGCGGGCGCGTACCGAGTTTCCGGCCGCTCGCCCTCGATCGTCGGACTTCTGGCATCAGGCGCGGAGCGGGAGGACACATGTCCCCTGGAGGTCCCCGTCCACGTGGTGGCGGGCCGGGCACTGCAGGTCGCCGTCGTCTGCTCTGTCCCGTAAGCGCCGCACCGTTCCGTAAACGCTGCGCCGTCCCGTAGGCGCCACGCGGACCAGTCAGGTTGCGGCGATGCGGTAGACCGAACGGGCGGTGCCTGACCAGATGGCGGCCTGCTCTGGTGCGCTGAGGTCGTCAGTGAGCGCGGCCGCGGCGGCCACGACGTCGGCGTACGCGGCGCTGAGCGTGCAGACGGGCCAGTCTGACCCGAACATCATCCGGGCCGGCCCGAAGCACTCCAGTGCGAAGTCAACGTAGGGCCGCAGATGCGCGACGGATGGCGTCGGCGCGTCGCGGTCACTGGCGGCCCGCGGGGGGCCGGGCACGCTCAGGATCCCCGAGAGCTTGCAGACGGTGTTCGGCAGCGCGGCGAAGTCCCGGAACGGCGCCGCCCAAGAGTCATCCAGGCCCGAGCCGGACTCGACGTCGACGTTCCCGAGGTGGTCCAGGACGAAGGTCAGCCCGGCCATGCTGGCCGCAGCCCGGACCGCGCCGGGCAGCTGGCCTGGACGCAGAACGAGATCGAAGGTGAGGCCGGCCGCCGCTAGGGCGGCCAGGCCGCGAAGAACGTCTGGCCTGCCCAGCCAGTCGGCATCTGACTCGGTCAGCAGCGGATGGCGAACGCCAGCGAGGTGATCGCCGCCGGGCAGAGCCTGAAGATCACCGAGCGTGCCGCCGACGCTGGCCGCCGTGAGGTCGGTCCAGCCGACGACGGCGGCGACGAGCGGATGGGTGCGTGCGAGGGTCAGCAGTTCTGGCGTCTCGCTCGGTTCGCTGATGGTCTGGACGACAACGGTGCTGACGACCCCCGCCGTTGCGGCCTCCGGTGCGAGGTCGGCGATCGAGAAGACCCGCCGCAGCGGCGCCAGCGCATCGTCGCTGTCGAGCCACGGCTGAGCATGCGCTGCTGGGTCCCAGACGTGCTGGTGAGCGTCGACAATCGGCATGCCCGTCGGCACGCCACTGACCGGCATGGCCGTCGGCTCACAGGCCAAGGTCGTCAAGTTGCCGGTGGAGGTCGCCTCGCGGACCCGCGTACGGCTGCGCCGGACCGGCTGGGGGCGCGCCGGCTGCGGGCCGCCCGGTGCTCGCGGCGCGGCTGCCTGCGGCGCGGCTGCCTACGGACGGGCTGCCTGCGGCCGGGGCGGCTGCGGGTATTGCGGACGTGGTTATGGCAGTTCCGGGCGCGACGGCCGCTGTCGCCGGCCGAGCCGCGGCGGCCGCCTTGGCTTCCTTGCGGGCTGCCACACGTGCGCTGCGGTCCCGGAAGATCCAGCCGCCGACAATGCCTGCGGCGAGCCCGCCGATGTGGGCCTGCCAGCCGATGCCGGCACGCGGCAGCAGCACCGTGAACTGGTAAGCAAAGCACAGCGCCATGACAGCGCCGATCAAGATGTCGATGCCGTGGCGGTCGAAGAATCCGCGGACCAGGATGTAGCCCAGGTAGCCGAAGACCACGCCGCTCGCGCCGGCGCCAACGCTGTGAGGGGTGCCGAAGAACCACCCGGCGAGCCCGCTTGCGACGATGACCAGGGCAGTCAGGCCGAGGAATCGTGCGACGCCGCGGTACGCGGCCAGGAACCCGAAGATGAACAGCGGGCCGGAGTTGCTCTCGATATGCGTCCAGCTGACGTGCAGGAACGGGGCCGAGGCGATCTTCGGCAGGCTGCCCAGGACGCGCGGCTGAATCCCGTAGTCAGACGTGAGCTGATAGTGATCAGCCACGTTTGCCACCTGGACTATCCAGAGAATGGCCAGGAAACCGACCATCACAAAGAGCGCCTTGCGCGCCTCGGCCACCACAGACTCGGCGTCTGAAGCGCCCAGAGCCCAGACCCGATGCCGGGGGCTGCTCATGTTCCACGTCCCTGCCCGTTGATGCCCATGACCCGTGGCATGGCTGACACTGATCACAAGCTAGCCGCACCCGGGCCGTGCGCGGTAGGCGCGCGTCGGGCTGAGGAGGCTGCGCGACCGATATATCGCCAGAAAGCTCGGCGGCCCGCCGTGCGACACGCGGTCGGCCGGCGTGTCGCGGCAGAAGGGCGCCAGCGACCTGTGGTCACAGGTACCGGTCATTACGGCGAGTAATTGTTGCATTACGTATTGCCAAACTGTGATCTGCGTGACACCAATTGCGGGTTGCCGGCACAGCTTTTTCGGCGGAAACGCTTTGTCGGCGAGTCCAGTTCTGGCAACGTTAACCCGCGACGGTGCTGGGACTGACGCAACCGGCCCTGCGCTCTGATCGCAGGAACCGCGCACGTGCTGGCCCCGCCGTCATGCGACTCGCTGCCCTGTACCGCAGCGGTCCGCGCGCCGGGCGTTCCGCCTGACGCGCACGGCCGACGGAAGGACCGCATTGTCACAGCACCGAAGGCAGCCCCAAGCCACGCGCCCCAGGCGCCGGCGGGTGGGAGTCTTCATGGTCACCGCCGCAGCGGCCACTGTTGTCGTGGTCGCGGTCGCGCTCCTGGTCGTGGCTGGGCGTCCTGGATCGAGCACGGATCCGCTTGGGGCCGCCGTGGCCCTGGTATCGAGCGGCCGGCAAGGCCTTGCCCTGGAGCATGAGCGCCAGCAGGTCATCCTCCAGGACGTGGCCACGCAGGCTTTCAACGTGACGAGCGTGCCGAAGATCAGCACCGTCCCGCCGCCGTCGTCGGTCAGTCAGGGCGGTGGCGGCACGCCGCTGGTGCCGAGCGGTCCGCCGCCGAACCCGTCGAGCGCACAGGGCATCGCGTACAAGTTGCTTGCGTCGTTCGGGTTCAGTACCAGCCAGTTCGGCTGCCTGAACGACATCTGGACCAGGGAGAGCGGCTGGCGCTACAACGCCGCGAACGCGAGCGGTGCCTATGGCATCCCGCAGGCACTGCCCGGCTCGAAGATGGCCACTTACGGCTCTGACTGGCAGACCAATCCGGCCACGCAGATCAAGTGGGGTCTCAACTACATCAAGAGCAGGTACGGCTCCCCGTGCCAGGCGTGGGCGGTCTGGCAATCCCAGGGCTGGTACTGAGGCCCGTCAGGACCGACAACCTAATCAGGACGTAGGATCCGTCGGCAAACTAGCCACAGATCCTACGTCCTGATTGACTTGGTGGGCGGCCGTCAGGACGGCAGCGGCCGGAACGTCGTCATCGCGGTGTGGAAGACGCTGGCGGCTGAGCTGAACGTCGCCGACGGCGCCGTCAGCGCGAAGTGATAGGGCTGCACGCCGGCCTTGGTGGGCAGCGTGACCAGGATGACCAGTTCGCTGTAGCTGCCGCCGGCCGACTTGGTCCACCTGAACTTCAGCTCCGCCGCCGGTGCGGCCGTGAATCCGCCGACCGACTTGAACCCGATCTCGGCCAGGGACAGCAGCTTGTAGCCCGTGTCGGTCTTGGCGGCCCTGGCCTCGATGGACTGCGCCTGCGCTAGCGGCCCGACGTACGTCCACGGCGCCAGATCGATCGTGAGATGGAAGTTGCGTGCGAGCTGATTCAGATGGGCGGACAGCCCGGCCGCAGATGACAGCCACGAGCTTGGCAACGCCATCTCAAAGCCGGCCGTCGATCCCATCGCGGCTGCGGTGAAGCGATGCCAGACGTAACCCGCCGGCAGGACGGGACCCGTCGAACTGGGGCTAGGCGACGGACTCGGGCTCGGTGATGGGCTCGCGCTGGTGCCGGGACTCGACGACGGCCCCGGCTTGTCGGACGCGCCTGAGCTCGGGCTGCCCTTGCCGGGCGGCTGGCTGGCCGTCGCGGGAGCTGACCCGCCGGCTCCCGGCGTGTTGCCGGATCGGGACCCCGCTGCACCCGATTCGCTCGAGCCTTGGTTCGCGGAGCCGGCGCTGCCGCCGGGCGCGGTGATACCCGGTCGCTGGGGGCTCGCCAGGGCCTGCGTCGTCTGGCTGCGGGAGTAGCTATCCCAGCCGACGATGGCGGCAACGGTGA
>DASXKI010000294.1:0-3427 GCA_036496945.1 Streptosporangiaceae bacterium
CTTCTGCGAGGCCGGTGATGAGGTCTCTCAGCGGCATGGGCTGATCGACCAGGAGGGTGTCGTTGGACAGGAGCCGGGTGGGCACCGGTGTGTTGAGTTCGGCGTCGCTCAGCATTGGCCCGCCGAGTGCGCAGAGGGCGTCTGCTTGGAGGCGGATGCGCTCTCGGAGCCCTGCGGTGCCGCCGGCGAGCGCGATGAGGCGGCCGATTGTCCAGGTGTCGAGGGCTATGCGGTTGTCGTAGGTCGTGTTCGCTCCGGAAGCGATGGCGGAGACGGCGGCGATGGTGGTGGCGTTGATGATGGCGACGTGCGCCAGGATCTGGTCGGCGTTCCATCCGCCAGCCGGCGGGAGAAGGCCCGGGTTGTCAGAGTCGGCGACGGTGGCAGCGGCGTCCAGCAGCGCGCGGTAGGCGTCGCGAAGCGTGGTGGTGTCCATCGTGTCTTCTTCTTTCTGCGGTCGTGCGGGAAGCGCTGCTTAGGTTGGCTGGCAGGGCTGTCCCGGTCTCGAGGAGTCGGGCGTTCCGCTGTCGGGTTTGTTTCTCCTTCCCGATGTGCAACCGACGGTAGCAGGTAGCGCCGAGACATGCAACCAACGGTTGCGCGTCTGATGCCAGCGCGCTACCGTCGGTTGCAGATGGAGCAAGGGCTGGGCCGGCGATGACCGGCTTCAGAGAGGAACCCAAGACTGATGCCAGGACTAGCGATTGAGCGCGAGGTGCTGATCGACGCGCCGCCGGAAGTGGTGTGGCGCATCATCACCGAGCCCGACCAGATGAGCCTGTGGTTCGCCGACCGCGTCGACCTGGTGGTCGAGCCCGGAGCGCATGGCTATATGAGCTTCGGGGACCAGGGCGGCCCCGTCGTGGTGGAGACGGTCGACCCGCCGGCGCGCTTTTCGTTCCGCTGGAACCATCCCCGCGGAGCAGAGCCGGTGGCCGGCAACTCGATGCTGGTGGAGTTCACCCTCACGCCCGAGGGCGGGGAGCGGACCCGTCTTCGCGTGTCCGAGAGCGGCCACGAACTGCGCGACTGGCCTGCGGCGGAGAAGCAGCGCTACGCCGACGAGCACCGGGAGGGCTGGGCGGAATTCCTGGACCGTCTTGCCAGCGTGCTGGCGAAACGCCGGCCGGGATGACCATACAGGCCGATGACGAGCTGTGGTCGGCGATTGCCGACCCGTCCCGTCGCCGGGTCCTCGACCTGCTGGTCAGCAACGGCGAGGTCAGCGCCAGCTGGCTGGCCGGCCGCGTGCCGTTCTCCCGCCAGGCCGTGTCCAAGCACCTGGTCGTGCTCGAACAGGCCGGGCTGGTCAGCCGGCGCAAGCAAGGCCGAGAGGTGCTGTACCAAGTCGAAACCGGCCGCCTCGACCAGGCCACCCGGGCCATGGCGGGTCTCGCCGCCCAATGGGACCGGCGGCTTGCCGCCATCAAACGGCTCGCCGAAGCAGCCCATGCAGATGCAAAGAAGAAGCCCTGACATTTCGGTGCCCGGGCTCCGGCCATGGGCGCCGGTGCGGACGACGAACACCAGGTCTGGGCCCCGCAATCAGCGCCAGCCCGGCCGACACCTGCAGCCGGTCCCAGGTTATGGCTACGCCACACAACCCCATAGCGGCTAAATTGGCTTCTCTGGTCTCAGCCACCCGGCCGCAGAATGGGCTGATGTGCGCCAATTGTCAGTCGGGCAAAGGTAGCTATCACGCGCTAGTATTCGGCAGGCACCGCGCCGGCTCGAAGTCCGAGCCACGCTGGGTGACCGGCCTGCCCGGCGGCCTGCGCGCGAGATCCGCCGTTACGCGCGACCATGAGCTCCGATGGCGACCGCTTTTGATGTGCGCAGAGCTGGCCGATCTGGGCGGTGCGCGATCGTCCTGCCAACACTTACTCATGTCTGTTCAGGACGTTGCGCTGGCACATGCCTATGCACAGAACGGCATCATTCGCTGTCGGCGTGGTACTTCCGCGTCGTCGGATGGTCCGGACCGAGCGTTCGCTCGAATCCGGCGAGCACCTTCCGGTGCAAGGCGGCTGCCTTGCGCGGCCGTCCCGCGGCGGCGTAAGCCGCCGCCAGAGTGCCGCGAGCGCCGAGCGTCACCCGGTTATCGGGTCCGAACACCCGCTCGCAGCGCGCGCTGGCCTGCTTGAGCACGGCGACGGCGTCAGCGGCCCGCGAGGCTCGCCCGTAGGCAATGCCCAGGGAGAGCCGGGAGATCAAGGTCGACGGGTGGCCCGCACCGAGCATCCGCTCCAGGTCGGCGGCGGCCTGCCGCAGCGCAGCGATGCCGGCGTCGTGCTGCCCGGCTTGCGAGTAACCACTGCCGATCATGACGCGTTCCTGAATCGTCAGGAGGTGATCGGGACCGAGGAGCTGCTCGTAGTCCGCGAGCGCCCCCTGGTGTTCAGTGATGCCTGCTGTGATCCTCTTGGCAGACCGGTAGGCGATGCCCAAGGCCGAGCGGCTGCTGACTTCGTCAGGGTGCCCGGGCGGCAGGGCCCGCTTGCAGGCCGCCGCGTGTCGCTTGGCGAGCTTGAGGGCCAGACCCACCCGTCCTTCGGACGCGTGCACCGTGGCGAGCCTGTCGCGGCACGCCAGCGTGTCTGGATGATCATCCCCGAGTACGCGTTCACTGTCGGCAAGCGCCCGCTCAAGCAATGGTTGCGCCCTGGTGAAGGCGCCGGCGACCACCAGCGCGTTACCGAGGTCTGACCGGGCGAGGACGGTAGCTGGGTGATACGCGCCGAGCACGCGATCATGGTCAGCCAGGCTCCGTTCCATCCCGGCCACCGCGTCGGCCAGCCGCCCCACTGCCAGCCAGGACCAGGCCAGATCGCGGCGGGCGGCTAGCGTCTGCGGGTCATCCGGGCCGAGCACCCGCACGCACGCCGCCAGGTTCTGCTCATGCACCGCGACCGCGTCACGGACGCGGCCGGCGAAACGATAGGCCCGGCCCAGCTTCGACAGTGCCGCCTGCACCGGCTGGCTGCCGGGCCCGGCCTCAGCTTCAGCTTCAGCCAGATCCCCTTCGAACTGCGTGGTCTCCCGCGCCATGCTCTCCGGCGAGATCGGCAGGCTGAACGGCAGCCGGCTGCCCCACATCTGGCGGCTATCCTCCTGCCATCGCGGTCATGGCTGCACGATACCGGGATGCTGGGCGCCGGCAGGTGGATGGAGCGTGTCGTATGCGATGAGGCGGGCTTGCTGGGTCGGCCCGTCGATCTGGAGCAGGAACACGCCGTTGAACAGATCCAGGAACTGGTCCTGGTTCCGCGCGATGCCGCAGACGACGACCGCACCGCTCTGGCCGGCGAGGACTTGCTCCATCCGCGTCCGGTCCCAGACCCAGCGATGGCATCGCAGCCACGCCCCGTCCGGGCGTTGCGGCCCGGCGACCGGGTGGCCGGCTGCGTCTGCCCAGTGCGCAAGCTCG
>DASXKI010000295.1:0-7640 GCA_036496945.1 Streptosporangiaceae bacterium
CGGAAGCCGCCACGCTCGCCGTCTATGGCGCGGCCGACCACCTGCCGCCGGTTCTCTCCGGCCACAACGCCTACTGGATGTGGGGCCCTGGGCGGGCCTCCGACCGCACAGTGCTCGTGGTCGACGCCCTCGGCCAGCTGCGGCCGTATTTCGCCAGCTGCCACGTGCTGACCACCTACAACCCGCCGTACCACGTGCAGAACGACTGGACCGACATTCAGATCGGCATCTGCACCGGCCCGACGGCAAGCTGGCGCGCACTCTGGCCGCACCTAAAGCTCTACGGCTGACGAGGCCTACGCCGCCAGGATGCGCAGCCGCTGCGGATCGTAGAATGGCGCGATCTGCAGGCGCGCCGGCACCTCGCCGCCGGCGCCCGTCTGCACGGTGAAGCCGCCCTGCTCGAGCCAGTCGCCAGTCACCCCGTCCGGGCAGCTGACCTGCGCCAGCCCGACCGCGGCCCCGACAGTGTGGCCGTAGGCAGCGGCCCGGACGTAGCCGACCCAACGGCCGTCGCGTCGGACGGGCTCGTTCCCGAAAAGGTCGATGCCAGGATCGGTCGCCAGCAGCCCGACAACGCGGGTGCGAGGCGGCCCTTCGGCCCGCACCTTGGCCAGCGCGTCCCGCCCGACGAAGCCGCCCGGCTTGTCCCAGGCGACGGCGAAGCCGAGGCCGGCTGCCAGTGGCGTGTCCGTGTTGTCGATATCGACGCCGAAATCTCGGTAGCCCTTCTCGAGCCGCAGGCTGGTCATCGCGGCCAGCCCGACCGGCCGCACGCCGAGGTCGGCGCCCGCGGCCATCAGGTCGTCATAGACGCCGGCGCCGTATTCGGCTGGCACGTGCAGTTCGAAGCCAAGCTCACCCACGTAGGTAACGCGAACCGCGAGCGCAGGCGCATAGCCCACGTGGAGTGGCCGGGCCGACAAGTAAGGGAACGAGGTATTCGACAGGTCGCCGTCAGTCAGCCTGCTCAGCAGCTCACGCGAGGCAGGGCCCTGGACCGACAGCAGGGTGGTGCCCGACGTCACGTCGGTCACCGTGACGAACTCGCCTGGCCCGGTCTCGCGGCGGATCATCGGCTCGATCCGCCGGTGGATGACGTCGCTGGCGATGACCAGGAACTTCTCGGGGTCTAGCCAGGTGACGGTGACGTCGGCGACGATTCCGCCCGCCTCGTTGAGCCACTGCGTGTACACGATGCGGCCGATCGCGGCCGTCACGTGGTTCGCCGACAGCCGGCTCAGCACCGCAGCCGCGTCGGGACCCTGCACGATCAGCTTGGCCATCAGCGTCATGTCCAGCACGCCGACGGCCTCGCGCACGGCGGCGTGCTCGCGCGCCACGATGTCATGCGATGCCTGCCGGCTGAAGTCCAGCGTGGCCTGGGGGTGCTCGCCCGGCTCGGCGAACCACTCGGGGAACTCCCAGCCCGCCGACTGGCCGAAGTGCGCGCCCTGCGCAGCGAGCCGGTCGTGGAGCACGGAGCGGCGGATGTTGCGCGCGGTGGACGGCTTCCAGGTCGGCCACACCGCGTCGCCGAACAGGACGCCCAGTTGTTCCACGGTCCGCTCCCGGCGGAACCGCCGCGATGTCTCGTAGCTGGCGGTGCGGTCGAGGGCGATGTGCGCGGTGTCCACCGGCGGGACGCCATCAGCGATCCACTGCGCGACGACGCTGCCGACGCCGCCGCCGGACAAGATGCCGAGAGAGTTCAAGCCTGCGGCGACGAAGTAGCCGTCCAGTTCGGGGGCCGGGCCGATCAGTGGCCTCACGTCAGCGGTGAACGACTCGGGCCCGCAAAAGAACGTGCGTACCCCGGTCTCGGTTAGGCACGGGATCCGCGCGAGGGCAGGGCCGAGGAATGGCTCCATCCGCTCCCAGTCGGGCGGCAGCTTGCCGAACGAGAAGTCCCGCGCCACGCCGTCCAGCGACCATGGCGCGCCGACCGGCTCGAACAGCCCAACGAGCATGCCGTCGCCCTCGGGCCGGTAGTACCCGTAGTTGTCCGGATCCTCGATCACCGGCAGGTCCGGATCCATCCCCGGCACGCTGTCGGTCAGCAGGTAATAGTGCTCGGCGGCCTGCAAGGGCACGGACACCCCGGCGAGCGCGCCGAACTGGCGCGCCCACATCCCGGCCGAGTTGACGATGATCTCCGTCTCTATCCGGCCGGCCTCGGTCAGCACGGCGGTGACCTGGTGACCGCGGGTCTCCACGCCGGTCGCGGCCACGCCCTCGATGATCCGGACGCCGCGCTGGCGGGCGCCCTTGGCCAGCGAGGTCGCCACGCCGACGGGATCGGCGCGCCCCTCGTCGGCCACGTAGAAGCCGGACAGCACATCGTCCGTGCGCGCCAGCGGCCACATCGACGCGATCTCGGCGGCCGAGATCTCGGTATCCTCGACGCCGAAGCCGTGCATCCAGGCGGCCTCCCGGCGCAGCGCTTCCTGCCGCTGCGGCGTCGTCGCCAGCGACAGGTGACCGACGGCGCGGAATCCGGTCGAGTGCCCGGTCTCGGCCTCCAGCCGGGAGTACAGGTCGCGCGAATACCGGCTGAAGAACAGCGAGGTCTCGTCGGTCATCCCGGCGGAGGTGATCAGGCCCGCCGCATGCCAGGTCGTTCCGGCCGTCAGCGCGTGCTGCTCCAGCAGGACGACGTCGGTCCAGCCGAGGTGCGCCAGGTGATAGGCGATGCTGCAGCCGATCACCCCGCCGCCGACGATCACCACCTGGGCCCGGTCCGGGACTGCGCGGTCCGGGACGGCGCGGTCCGGAACTGCGCGGTACGAAACCGGGCGCTGCGGCCTGTCTGATCGTTCAGTCATGCGCCGATAGTAGACAATCGGGTTCCCCGGGGACAGGGTTTACGGGTCACCGGGATTATGGGTCACCGGGATAACGGGTCGTCGGCATTACAAGTCACGCGGCGGTCGGCGGCCCGGCTGGTCCATCCACGGGAGCCGCGCCTCGTGAGCGGCCGCTACCCGGAAGGCTGTGACGTCGTCGTAAGTCCTGCCGACGATCGACAAGCCCGTGGGCACGCCGTCGCCCGACAGCCCAGAAGGCACGCTGAGCACGGGGCAACGGCTGGCAATGCTGAACGGCAGCGTCATCATGACGTCCATCCAGTTCGCGCACGGCCGGCCGTTGACGGCGATCCCGTCGCCGACGTCGTACTCCGCAGGTAGTGCCGGGATCGCGAAAGTCGGGCAGATGAGCGCGTCGTACTCCGCCAGCAGCGCGCCGAGCGGGGCGTAGATGCGGGACTCGAGCGCCAGGCCGGTCAGGAAGTCGTCCTTGCCGATCTGCGCAACCTCGGCCGCGAAGTGCCGGGCGTAGGACGTCAGCTCATCCGCGTGCTCCTCGAGGAGCTCGCGGATAGACGGCCCGAAGATCATGCCGAAGTGAATGCGAGCGGCCTGCTCGATCATCTCGAGCTGCCAGGGCAGGCTCACCTCCACGACGGTGGCGCCCGCGTCGCGCAGCCGGTCTGCAGCGGCGCGGGTGTTCGCAGCCACGTCCGTGTCGACGTGGTAGCAGCCGAGGTCGGTGGACAGCGCGATCCGCATCCCCCGGACAGACTCGAGCTGACCGGGGATCTCCAGCTTGGGCCGCAGCGATGCGGCGTCACTGGGATCAGGCCCGGCGATGACATTCTCTAGCAGGGCGCAGTCCGCGACTGTGCGCGCCATCGGCCCTTCGTGGCAGTAGTGGTCGAGGTTGAGGATCTCGACTTCCGGCACGCGCCCGTACGGCGGCTTGAAGCCGACGACGCCGCAGAACGAGGCCGCGATCCGGATTGAGCCGCCAATGTCGGAGCCGGTCGCCAGCGTCGCCGATCCGGCTGCCAGCGCCGCGCCCGATCCACCACTTGATCCGCCCGGCGAGTAGGCGGTGTCCCACGGATTGCGGGTCACACCCCACAGCTTCGTCCAGGTGACCGGCGCGCTGCTGAACTCCGGCGTCGTCGTCCGGGCGTGCACGATGCCGCCCGCGTCAATGATGCGCTGCACGAACACCGCGGTCTTGTCAGCGACGACGTCGCGCAGCGGCAGCGAGCCGAGCGTTCTGCGCTGCCCGGCGATCGGTGCGTCTTCCTTCACCGCGACCAGCAAGCCGTCCAGGGGGCGCGGGGGCGCGCCGCGGCCTGCGTATCGCGCTTCCGCGGCCCGCGCCTGGTCCAGCGCCTGCTCGTAGAACGTCTCGGCGAAGGCGTTGACCGTCGGCTCGACGGTCTGGGCCCTGGCGATCACGGCCGTGGCTAACTCCAGCGGCGAGAGCTTGCGCGATCGGAACAGCCGGAGGGCGTCGGCAGCGGACAGGTAACTCGGGTCAGTCACGATGATTCGCTTCCTGCTCGGGTTCGACTCAGGCGCGCCGTCCCAGAACGTCACGCCAGATCTGCTGACTGCCCGCGTGCAAGAGTCACGACATAAGCGCGCTTGGCAGGGCAGGACGAACTTGCCCGGTACTCAAGCAGTTGAACAAACGCGTTGTCAATGCCTTTGACTAAATCCGCGCAGCCAAGCTGATACCGTCCCGACTGGGAAATACCGGGGGCCAGGTCAGAGCTCTCGGCACCCGCATGTCGGACGCACGAACCAGGAAGGATGCGCATGCCAGCAGAGCCGCCCGACCCGAGGACCAGGCGGTCCCGGCACGGTCTCCGGCGCGGGACGCTGACGAGCGAGATGATCCTGGCCGAAAGCATGCGGCTGCTGGACGAGGACGGAATCGATGGCTTCAGCCTGCCTAAGCTCGGTCGCGCGCTCGGCGCCGATCAGACCGCCGTCTACCGCCACTTCGCCAGCAAGGACGACATCGTCGTCGCGCTCGCTGACCGGCTCATCGAGGAAGCCATGGCGGGAATCGGGCAGCGGGACTGCTGGGTTGAGACCCTAACCGACCTGGCCTGGCGCCTGCGCCGGACCTACCACGCCCATCCAGCCGCCGCGTCCATCTGCGCTTACCGTACGAGCCAGGGCCCGGCCGAGATCCGGACCGTCGACATCATCGTCGGTGCCATGCTCAGGGCCGGCTTCGAGGGCGCCGAGGCGGCCCTGATGTACCGTGCGGTCGCGGACTTCGCACTGTCCTGGGCAGGCTTCGCGGCCTCGTGGAGGGCCCTAGATGAGCGCATCCAGCAAAACGACCGGGCCGCCTGGACGCGGGCATACCTCGCGGTGGACCAGGCGGAGCACCCAAACATCTGGCAGGTCAAGGCGGAGCTGCCCCATGTCGACGACGACGAGATCTCGGCGACGATCCTCTCCCTCGTGGTGGACGGCCTCGTCCGTCGCGCGCCGCGCCCGTGCGGCTGCGGCAAGCACAGCTGACTGCCGAAGCGGACTGCCGAAGCGGACTGCCGAAGCGGACAACGGCGCCCGGCGCACGCCCAGCCGACCTCGTTACGCTTGGCGTGTGATCTGCACACGACGCAGGCCGAGCACGGGGACGAGCTAAGGGAGCACCATGGCCCAGGCAGCGCAATGGCTGGGAGTGGCGCCGGATCACCCGTTCGGGCTCGCGACGCTTCCTTACGGCTCCTACACGGCGGCGCACCACGCCGAGGAGTTCCGGGTCGGAGTCGCGATCGGCGACAGCGTGCTCGACCTGACAACCGCGACCGACCGGCTGCTGCCCGGCCGCGCGCACCTGTTCAGCTCGGGCAGCCTTGATGACTTCCTCTCCGCCGGCGACGGCGCCTGGACTCAGGTGCGCGCCGACGTCACCCGGTGGCTGTCAGAGGACGACTTCCGCCCAGCTATCGAGGACCTGATCGTGCCCGCCGGCGCGGTGCAGCTCCGGCTGCCGTTCGCGGTCGCCGACTACGTCGACTTCTACGCTTCCGAGCACCACGCCACCAACGTCGGCCGCATCTTCCGGCCCGACGGCGAGCCGCTCGCACCGAACTGGACGCACCTGCCGGTCGGCTACCACGGCCGGGCCGGCAGCGTCGTCGTGTCAGGAACCGATGTCCGGCGCCCCTGCGGCCAGTCCCGGCCGCCCGGTGCCGACCTGCCGGTCTACGGCGCTTGCCAGCAACTGGATTTCGAGGCCGAACTCGGCTTCGTGGTGGGTGCGCACAGTCACCTGGGCGAGCCCGTTCCCGTCGAAAGGTTTGCTGAGCACGTCTTCGGCGTATGTCTGGTCAACGACTGGTCGGCACGCGACATCCAGCGCTGGGAGTCCGTGCCCCTTGGCCCGTTCCTCGGGAAGTCGTTCGCGACGACTATCTCCCCGTGGATCGTGCCGCTGGCCGCGCTCGAGCAGGCGCGCATCCGGCCCCCATCCCGCGACGCCAAGCAGATCGACTACCTGGTCGAGACAGCCGACTGGGGCCTCGACATCGACTTCGAGGTCCGGCTGAATGGACACTTGATCGCTCGGCCACCGTACTCGGCCATGTACTGGAGCCCCGCCCAGATGCTGGCTCATATGACGGGGAACGGGGCCGCCTTGCGCTCGGGTGACCTGTACGCGTCGGGTACCGTCAGCGGTCCTGGCCCAGGCGAGCTCGGGTCGCTGATCGAGCTCGCGTGGAATGGCAAACGGCCCATCACCCTCCCAGACGGCTCGACACGGTCGTGGCTGAACGACGGAGACGAGATCACCATCTCGGCCACGGCACAGGGTCCGGATTGCGCGCGGATCGGATTTGGCGCAATGACTGGCTGCATCTTGCCGGCCGTGCCTACCCCGCCGGAAGCGCGTTACTGAGGCGCGAGCCAGTAGCTGCTGACTGGTCCGCCTCCGACGATCGCGGCGTTGCAGTCAGGCGCCGCCTTGACGAGCGAGATCGTCCAGCCCGCCGCCGGCTCACCGCCGACCCGGACGGCAGGGCGCGCGCCGCAGATCAGCTCGGTGGCGCGCAGGCCCGCCAGGCCCGCCCCGGTCGCTTTCAGGTACGCCTCCTTGGCGGTCCAGTGCCGGTAGAAGCCACGCAGCGGTGAGCCGCCGCAGCCCCCGGCGATGCACCGGGCCTCCGCTGGTCCGAACCTGCCAGCAACCAGGTCCGCCAGCCCGGCTCGGGCGCTGATTACTTCGATGTCAGCGCCGACCGGCGAGTTCGACACCGCGACGAGGGCCCGCTTCGCGCTCCGGCTCAGGCTGAAGTGAAGCGGGCCGGCGTGGTCGCCCGCCAGGGCCGGCCGGCCGGCCGCGTCTGTCGCGAAGCGCAGGCCGGCCGGGTCGGCATCGAGATAGCGGCCCACGATCATCCGCAGCCAGGCCCGGCTCGCGGCGAACCTGGCCCCGTCACGCTGCCGCAAGTAGCTCGTCGCGCGATCAAGCTCGGCGGGATCGAGCAGCCGGTCGGCACCGACAGGCGCGTCGAGGTCGATTAGCCATGCGTGGACTTCGCCGGGCGAGTGCAGTTCTGGCCCCTGTCCGCCGAGACCGGTCCGCATAGGGCGCGACTGTACTACCGGTACCTGACTGAAGGCGCCGCTAGCTCACCGGGCCCTGTCGGCCTACCCGGACAAGACGGGCGACAAAGAAGGGTGAACTGACACTACGATGTGCGGATCGCCAGAAGGCGGGAGAATGTAGCTATGCCGGGGCCGACTCAGCCGTGGGACCAGTCAGGGGACCCGCGCGAGAGCACAGTCGACCTGCCGCGTATTGACCGTGCGCGCATT
>DASXKI010000296.1:0-4029 GCA_036496945.1 Streptosporangiaceae bacterium
TCGCCCTCGCGCTGGCCGCGGCCGGCATCACCCTGGACGGCGCCGACCCCGCCCCGGCCGACGAGGCCGGTGACGGTGACGAGACCGGCCCGGACCACCGCGGCGACGACGGCAGCGGCCCGGACGCTGACAGCGGCGGCGGCGGGGACGGGGACGGCAGCGGCGACGGCTACCGCACCTGGGGCACCGCCGGCCAGGCCCGCGGAGCCGACGCCGCCCGCGCCGCGTCCCGCGCCCGCAGCCGCGCCCGCGCCCGGTTCACCCCCGACGCGGCGCAGGCGCTGCGGTACGCCATCGCCCGGCTCGCCATCGACTTCGTGTCCGGCCCGGCCGGCCTGGCCGGCTGGCTGCGCACCACCCTGCTCGCACCGCCCTACAGCACCCCGTCGCTGCCGCTGGACATCGGGTATTCCGATTCCATCCCGGCCAGCATCCGCCGCGCCGTCCTCCTCAGGGACCGCGGCTGCGCCTGGCCTAGGTGCGGACGGCCCGCCGCCTGGTGCGACGTGCACCACCTGCAGCACAAGGCCGACGGCGGCAAGACTTCGGTCACCGACTGCGTGCTGCTGTGCCAGTTCCACCACGACGTCTGCATCCACCGCCGCGGGCGCCTCATCCTGCACCCCGACGGGACCACGACGGCTTACGGACCCCAAGGGCAAGTGCTGCACAGCCACTCACCACCCACCCTCCGCGGCGGGTGACCTGCGCTTCGCCCGAGGGCGATTTCGCGGCTTCGTGCGGTGGGCTGGTCGTGAACAAATGGCACAGGCCAGGCGCGGCAGGGCTGCGAGATCGGAATCCTAGTACGAGAACTTCGCGGCTATCTCCCGTCAGCCGCCTAGCTCGGCGCGCAGCCGGACGGCGGCGGCGGACATCGCGGCCAGCTTGCCGAACGCCGTGTCGCGCGGGATGTACTTCATGCCGCAGTCCGGCGCCATCACGAGCCGGGAGACGTCTACGTACGGCAGGGCCCGGCGGACCCGTTCCACGATCACGTCAGGCGTCTCGACCGCGGGGTCGTTGAGGTCGATCACGCCGAGGATGATCGTCTTGCCGTCCAGCGAGCTCAGCACCGAACAGTCCAGCCCCGACTGCGCGGTCTCGATGGAGATCTGCTCCACATCGCAGGCCGCGAGCTCGGGCAGGAACGAGTAACCCGCGGGCCGCTCGTGGATGATCGCGGCGTAGCCGAAACAGAGGTGCAGCGCCGTCGTGCCGAGCCCGGTCACCCCGTCGAGCGCCCGGTTGATCACCTTCACCCCGTACTGCGCGGCCTCGGCCGAGCGGGCCTGCAGGTACGGCTCGTCGAGCTGGACGATGTCCGCTCCCGCGGCGAACAGGTCGCGGATCTCCTCGTTCACAGCTTCCGCGTACCCGAAGGCCAGGGCCTCCTTGGACCCGTAGTAGTCGTCCTGTGCCTGCTGCGACATGGTGAACGGCCCCGGCACGGTGATCTTGACGGTCCGGGTAGTGTGCGCCCGCAGGAACTGCATGTCGGGCACCTCGATCGGGTGCTTGCGCCGGATCGGGCCGACGACGCGGGGCACCGGGTTCGGGTGGCCGCTGCGGTCCAGCGCCGTTCCCGGGTTGTCGATGTCCACTCCGTCAAGCGCCGTCGCGAAACGGTTGGAGTAGCTCTCCCGGCGGATCTCGCCGTCGGTGATGATGTCGAGGCCGGCGTCCTCCTGGGCGCCGACGGCCAGCAGGGTGGCGTCTCGCTGCGCCTGCTCGAGGAACTCCGGTGCGACGCGCCACAGCTCACGCGCGCGCACTCTGGGCGGGAAACGACCGGCCAGCCGATCGCGGTCAATCAGCCAGTCAGGCTGCGGGTAGCTTCCAACGAGTGACGTAGGCAGCAGCATGACATGCACGTTACGCGACGGGATCGGCCGTGGCTACGGCTACTGAGGACCGTGGTTTAGCAGCCTCGGTCGAAGACTTCCGCCTTCACGGTCGCGCCCGATTCGTAGATGACGCCGCTCGGTATCACCATGCTCAGGGAGAGCTTCGGCCCGACGCTGTAGTACTGGCCAGAGGGGTAGCAGCGGTTGAACCAGAGTTTGGCGCGCCAGGCCTGTTCCTGGGTGGTGACCAGGGCGACAGACCGCCATGAGTGCTGTTTCGCTAGCTTGGCGAAGCCCTCTGATTCCCCTTGGGTGGTATCCGGGTTGGGCTGAAAGCAGAGCACCGTGGCGGATCCGACGTGCTCCGTGCAGATGCCCGGCGGCAGCCAGCCGAGCCCCTTGGAGAACACCAGGTAGGGCGCCCGGTTCTCGCGGGCCAGCTGCATGGCGTAATCCACTCGGTCGCCCGGGCCGCCGAGCACGACGATGACGTCGACCTTGGCGGGCATGCCGGTCGGCGGCCAGACGAACAGCCGTGCCGTAACCGTGCCCAACAGGATGATCAGGACGAGTGTCAGTATGGTGATCCCGCGCCAGAACCAGCGCTTCTTCGTCGCGTTTTTCAGGCTCTGAAGTTTCAGGCTCTGAAGTTTCAGGCGCTGCAGCACATTCCCCACCCAGCCATAGGCGCCCAGTATTTCAGGCGCGGCGGTGCCTCCGTGCCGGTGTTCCGCTTTACAGAGGATGTTCTCCGGTCAGCCTCAGCTACTGGAGGATGTTCACCGCCCGCGCCACGACCAGCGCCACGGTCACGATCGAGATGGCCGACTGGAGAGTCATCGCCAGCTTCGCCCAGCGCGACAGCGGCATCACGTCCGTCGGGCTGAACGCGGCGGCGTTGGTGAACGCGAGGTACAGGTAGTCGGCGAACTGCGGTTCCCAGTGCGGCGGGGCCATCTCCGGGCTGACCATCTGCGGGAACTGGAAGTCCGGGTACGGATTGGCGCCCAGCGCCCTGGCGACGGGGCCGCCGCGGTCGAACTCCCAGTACCACAGGCCGAACACGATCACGTTCGTCAGCCAGATCGCGCCGCCTGTGATCAGCAGCGGCCCGGCGTCCCAGTGCTGGTGCCCGCTGACCAGGCCGCTGGCCAGCCGCACCAGCGACCACGCATTGGCGAAGCTGATCAGCGCAGCGAGCATGAGGCTGAACAAGCGCAGCGCACGGGACTGACGGTTGATACGGTGCGGGTTCGCGATGATGAGGCAGATGAGCATCGCGCCCTGCAGCGCGGGCAGCGCCCAGGAGGGGCTCAGCAGCACGAGCCGGTCAGGCACCGCGACCTGCAGCGCGATGGCCACCGCGGTGCACAAGGCGACCTGCCAGCGTGCCTCGCCCTCGGTGCGGCGGCGCCACGCGGGCAGCTGCGGCCGATGGCCGCCTTCGATGCGGGCGTGCAGCAGCGAGGTCGCGGGCATGCCCGCCGCCTCCAGCCGCTCCGCGACGACGTGCTGCAGCTCGTCCAGCCGCTCGTGCAGCGACTGGATGCCGTTCAGCACGTGCGTGTTGTCCGCTGGCGCGGTCTGGCTGACACCCCCTCCAGCGGGGTGCGCGTCGTCGTCGCTGATCGCAGCCACAGCACCAGTCTGCCCGGCCCGTCAAGCCGGCGCGTAATCCTAGTGCGGGATTCCCGACACAACGTCCCCTACGCGGCCGAGCGCCTCCCCGAGCGCGACCCGTGCCTGCCCGCCCCGGCCAGCGGTGCCGTCAGCCGGCGTCTCGAGCCGGTCGGCCAGCCGGTACAGCGCGTAAAGCCCCTGCACGCCCGCCCACCTGGCCGGCTCAGGCTCCCAGGCCCGGCTGCGGTGCCCCACCCACGGCAGGGAGGTGAGCGGCGACTGCGCTCCCGCCACCAGGTCGGCGAGCGTGCGGCCGGCCAGGTTGGATGCGGCGACCCCGTGCCCCGAGTAGCCCCCCGCCCAGCCGAGGCCGGACGGCGCGTCGTAGCTGACCGAGGCGCACCAGTCGCGCGGCACGCCGAGCACGCCGCACCAGGCGTGCTCGAGCCGCGCCGCGGCGGCGGCGGGGAACATCCGCCGCAGGATCTCGCCGAGCGCGGCCGCCGTGGCGTAACTGGTCTCGCCCAACTGGTCGGTCGCCGAGCCGAACCGGTAGGGCACG
>DASXKI010000297.1:0-24177 GCA_036496945.1 Streptosporangiaceae bacterium
GCTGCTGCGGATCCAGAACACGCCCACCGATGAGGTGCGCGCGCTGGCACCCGGTGCGCAGCTGCCGCAGTTCTGGCTCGGCGCGGGCCAGGGCGACACGGCTGACGTCAGCAACGCCGAGTACTTCGCGCAGGAACTCCAGTTGCACCTGGCGAACGTGCCGCTGGACGTGACACCAGGCGGGGGACACACGATGGGGACCTGGCACGCACTAGTGCCGCCCATGCTGGCCTGGATGACCAAGGGCCTGGCCCACGCCGTGGCTAAAGACGCGCTCCTGGCGCGGGCAAATGCGGCGATAACCGCGCATCGCGACCCGGACCCGCCAGCACGCCACCAATCCGCCGGCCCTTCGCCGACACGCCATTAGCGCCCATCGGCGCGCGGGTCCGCGACCTCGCAGAGCGCCCGTCCGCCTGCTCAGATCCGGTCGCTGCGCATCGTGGTGTGCTAGCGGCGCCGTGAGCCTTCGCCGCCGGCACGGATGCGAGAGGATGGTGAGATGGCCGATTGCAGCGATAGACGCGGGCACGTGCGCCGTCGATCGTTCGTTGCTGAATTACGTGCCGGGCCATGGGCTACACGGCGCCGGCCGTCATGATGATCACGGCGAGCAGTACGTCTTGTTGCCGGTGACGCCGTGGTGACCTACGAAGACATCGAGCGCGGACCATGAGCTGGGTCTACGTCGCGGCCACCGTCGTCGCCGCAATGCTCTGCGGGTTCGGCTTCGTGCTGCAGCAGCACGCCGCCGAGCAGGTCCGGACTGCCGCATTTCTGCGACCTGGCCTGATTTCGAAGCTCGTCCGTAACCGTCGCTGGCTGGCCGGGATCGCGGCGGTGGTCGCCGGGAACCTGCTCGGCGCCTGGACGCTCGGGCACCTCGACCTGTCCATCATCGAGCCCCTGCTCACCACCAGCCTGATCTTCGCGCTCATCCTGGCAGTACCGCTGAGCGGCCAGACGCTGCGCCGGACCGAGATCATCGGCGCGGTGCTGCTGACCGCCGGTGTTGCGGCCCTGTCCGCGACCAGGTCGGTGCGGGCGCCCGGTGAGTCATTCGGCTCGGTCTCGCACTGGCCGACGGCCGGCCTCATCGCGCTCATCGCGGCTATTCTTGTCTACCTGGGCCGCCGCCAGCCGGGCGTGACCCGGGCCGCCCTTACCGGGACGGCCAGCGGCCTGGTCTTCGGCATCGCCGATGCCCTGACGCGGACGAGCGTCCAGATCCTGGACGGCCCTCACCCGGCTCACCTGCTGGCGACCTGGCCTGGCTATGCGACGGTGGCCGCGAGCCTGGTCGGCCTGTGGCTGATGCAGAACGCCTTCAACGCCGCGCCGCTGCACGCCTCGCTCCCGGCCGTCACCGCCGCCGAGCCCGCGGCGGGAATCGTGCTCGGCGTGGTCGTCTTCGGCGACGTCGTGCACGTCGGCCCGTGGCTGCTCGCGCTTCAGGCGGCCGGTGTCGCCGCCATCGTCGGCGGCGTGATCCTGGTAGCCAGGGCCCCTGTGTTCCGCGACCTGCGCCTGCGCGAGCTGCCGCATGTGGCCCTGGAACGACTCCAGCACCCAGGTCACCACGTGCCCTCCCGTGACCTATCTGAGCCGCAGGCCAACGCGGACGATAGCGCAGGCCCCCCGCTGCCTGGCGGCCCGTTCGTGTCCAGCGGCCCGCTCGTGCCCGGCGGTGGTAGACCGCTCGTGCCTGGCGGCCAGCAGCCCGGGGGCACAGGCCACCCGATGGACTGAGGCCACCCGATGGACTGAGGCCACCCGACGGACAGAGGCCGACAACGACGACATGAGGAGCTCATGACAGGCACCGCAGCATGGCCAGGGGTCGGCTATCCGCTCGGCGCAACCTACGACGGCGTGGGCACGAACTTCGCCCTCTACAGCGAGGCTGCGGAGGGGGTCGAGCTGTGCCTGTTCGAAGGCACGGAGGAACGGGTTGCCCTGACCGAGGTCGACGGCTACATCTGGCACGGCTACCTGCACGGTGTCGGGCCCGGCCAGCGCTACGGCTTCCGCGTGCACGGCGCCTACGACCCGACCGCGGGCCAGCGCTGCAACCCAGCCAAGCTCCTGCTCGATCCCTACGCAAAGGCGATCGAAGGCGAAGTCCAGTGGGGCCAGCCGGTGTTCGGCTACCGCTTCGGCCAGGAAGAGAAGCCTGATCCCAGCGACTCCGCCCCGTTCGTGCCGCGCTGCGTTGTGGCCAACCCGTACTTCGACTGGGGCAACGACCGGCGGCCGCGCACTCCGTATCACCAGAGCGTGATCTACGAGGCGCACGTACGTGGCCTGACCATGCTGCACCCCGCGGTGCCAGCGGAGCAGCGCGGCACCTATGCAGGCCTGACCCACCCCGCTGTCATCGAGCACCTTCAGGGCCTCGGCGTCACCGCGATCGAGCTCATGCCGGTGCACCAGTTCGTCAGTGACGGCTTCCTGGCCGAACGCGGTCTCTCCAACTACTGGGGCTACAACACCATCGGGTTCTTCGCGCCGCACAACGCCTACTCCTCGGCGGGTCAGCTGGGTGAGCAGGTACCCGAATTCAAGTCGATGGTGCGGGCGCTGCACGAGGCGGGCCTGGAAGTGATCCTCGATGTCGTCTACAACCACACCGCCGAGGGAAACCACCTGGGCCCGACGCTGTCGTTCCGCGGCATCGACAACACCAGCTACTACCGGCTGACCGCCCCGCCGGACCGCAGTTACTACTTCGACACCACGGGCACCGGCAACAGCCTGCTGATGAGCAGCCCGCACGTGCTCCAGCTGATCATGGACTCGCTGCGCTACTGGGTGCTGGAGATGCACGTCGACGGGTTCCGGTTCGACCTGGCTTCGGCTCTGGCCAGGCAGTTCCACGAGGTCGACCGGCTGTCGGCATTCTTCGACCTGGTCCAGCAGGATCCCGTGGTGTCGCAGGCCAAGCTGATCGCCGAGCCCTGGGACGTCGGCGATGGCGGTTACCAGGTCGGCAATTTCCCGCCGCTGTGGACCGAGTGGAACGGCAAGTACCGGGACGCGGCCCGAGACTTCTGGCGCGGCGAGTCGGCCCTATCAGAGTTCGCCTCCCGCCTGACCGGCTCGGCGGATCTCTATGACAGCGACAACCGGCACCCGATCGCATCGGTCAACTTCGTTACCTGCCACGACGGGTTCACGCTGGCCGACCTGGTGAGCTACGACCATAAGCACAACGAGGCCAACAGCGAGGACAACGCCGACGGCAGCGACGACAACCGGTCCTGGAACTGCGGCACCGAAGGCCCGACCAGCGACCCCGCCATCCTGGCCTTGCGTGGCCGCCAGCAGCGCAACTTCCTGGCGACGCTCCTGTTGTCGCAAGGCGTGCCGATGCTGCTGTCCGGCGACGAGTTCGGCCGCACCCAGGGCGGCAACAACAATGGCTACTGCCAGGACAACGAGCTGTCCTGGGTGCACTGGCCGGCCGACCAGCCCACCGCGGCAGAGCTCAAAGCCAACATGCCGGGAACGGGGCCGTCCCCCCACGCCTTCGTCCGCTCCCTCATCCGGCTCCGAGCCGATCATCCCGTGTTCCGGCGGCGCCGGTTTTTTACCGGCGAGGCCGGCCGGAGCCGGCCCGACCACCTCGGCGACATTCGCTGGCTCACTCCGACCGCGGAGGAGATGACTGACGGGCACTGGGAGGCGGGCTTTGCCAAGTCGCTCATCGTCTTCCTGAACGGGGGTGCGATCACCGAGCCCAGCCAGCGCGGCGAGCGCATCACCGACGACTCGTTCCTGCTGTTGTTCAACGCGGCCGAGCATGACCTCGACTTCACCGTCCCGGCCGCCGAGTTCGGCGACCAGTGGATCGCAGAGCTCGACACGGCCGACCCGCAGCCGCCGCTCGGCGGCGCCGCGGCCGTCAAGCCGGGCGACACGCTGACCCTGGTCAGCCGGTCACTGCGGTTGCTGCGCCGTGCCTGACCGCAGTCGCGTGCCGGGCTCGACGTACCGGCTCCAGCTGGACGCGGAGTTCGGCTTCGCTGATGCCGCCGACCTGTCCGGCTACCTCGCCAGCCTCGGTGTCACGCACGTCTACCTATCGCCGATACTCCAGGCGGCGCCCGGCTCACGGCACGGCTATGACGTGGTCGATCACTCGCGCATCTCGGCCGAGCTTGGCGGCGAAGACGGCTTCCGTTACCTGGCGGGGCGCTTCGCCAGCAACGGGATCGGCCTCGTGGTGGACGTCGTGCCGAACCACATGGCCATCCCGGCGCCGGAGTACCTTAACCGCGAGCTGTGGTCGGTGCTGGCCCGCGGTCAGCAGTCGCCGCACGCCCACTGGTTCGACGTCGACTGGGCAGCACTGGGCGGCCGGGTGCTGCTGCCGATTCTGGCCCGGCCGCCGCTGTCCAGCCTGGCCGACATCAAGGTCACCCGGCTCGCCGAGCTGCCAGGCGCGCAGGCCGTGCTGGGCGACGACGACGCGCCGGTGCTGCGGTATCAGCGACACGTGCTGCCGCTGCGGCCCGGGACCGAGCGACTGCCGCTGCCTGACCTGCTGGCCGCGCAGCACTACCGGCTGGAGAGCTGGCGCACCGCGGCGGCCGAGCTGAACTGGCGCCGGTTCTTCGACATCAGCTCGCTCATCGCCGTCCGAGTCGAGGAGCCTGACGTGTTCGCGGCCACCCATGGCCTTCTGCTCGGGCTAGTAGCCGAGGGCTTAATCGATGGCTTGCGCATCGACCACCCCGACGGCCTCGCCGATCCGCGCGGATATCTGCGCCAACTCGCGACCGCAGCGGGCGGCCGCTGGATCGTCGCCGAGAAGATCCTGGCCGCAGCCGAGGAGCTCCCGCCCGACTGGTCCTGCGCCGGCACGACGGGGTACGACTCGCTCGCGACGGTCGGTGCCGTACTCACCGATCCTGCTGGCGCTGAGCGACTCGGCGCCCAGTACACCCAGTTCGCCAGCGGCCCTGCCGATTTCGCGGCCGTTGCAGCTGCGGCCAGGCGCGAGATCGCCGGCCAGTACATGACAGCGGAGATCGCCCGGCTGGCCCGGCTGGTCGGACGGCTCGACGAGCCCGCGCTCGGCCTTGTCCCGGCCGAGGACCGGCAGACGATCCTGGCCGAGCTGCTCGCCGCGTTCAGCGTTTACCGTGCGTACGTCGTCCCCGGCGAGCCGCCGCCAGGCAGCAGCACCGCCCAGGTCAGCTCGGCGGCAGCGGCAGCGCGGCGGCACCTGCCCGGCCGGCTCCACTCGGCCATCGACACCGTCGCCGCGCTGCTGCTTGGCCGCGGCGTGGCGACCAGCCAGCGCGCTGTCAGGAACGAGCTGATCGTCAGGTTCCAGCAGACATGCCCAGCGGTCCAGGCGAAGGGCGTCGAGGACACGGCCGCCTACCGGTGGACCTCGCTCGTGTCGGCCAACGAGGTTGGCTCCGATCCTGATCGGCCGGCGGTGAGCGCTGATGACTTCCATGCCTTCGCTGTGCGGCTGAGCGAGGACTGGCCCGCCACCATGACCACGCTGTCCACGCACGACACCAAGCGACAAGAGGACGTGCGCGCAAGGATCGCGGTCCTGGCGGAGATCCCAGACGGCTGGGGACGCGAGGTAACGGCCTGGCACAATCGGGCCGTCCAGCTCGCCAGGACGGGGCCGCCGGATCCCCCGACCGAGTACCTGATGTGGCAGACACTGGTGGGCGCCTGGCCAATCGACGGCGACAGGCTGGTCAGTTACCTGCGCAAGGCCATGCGCGAGGCGAAGCTGACCACGTCGTGGACCGAGCCGGACTCACGCTACGAGGCGGCGGTCATCAGCTTCGCCCGGCTGGCGCTGACCGACGCCGAGATCTCCGGCCGGATCGCCGGCTTCGTCGCCGCTATCGGCGCGGACGCGCAAGCCAACTCGCTGAGCGCCAAGCTGGTGCAGCTGACGATGCCCGGCGTGCCTGACGTCTACCAGGGCTGCGAGCTGTCCGGGCTCGCCTTGGTGGACCCGGATAACCGCGGGCCGGTGGATTTCGCCCGGCGTGAGGCGATGCTGGCGGCCCTGGACAGCGGGCAAGGCGCGCTGGCGGCGGACACGATGCCGGCGGACACGGTGCCGGCGGACACGGTAGCGGCGGACACGGTGCCGGCGGACGCGCCAGTTCACGGGCTTGCGGGCGCAGGCAGGGACTGGGTGGCTGGCCTAGACGCGGCGAAGCTGCTCGTGACAGCCCGCGCCCTGCGCATGCGCCGCGATCATCCGGACTGGTTCGCCGGCGACTACCAGCCTGTGCACGGCAGCGGCGTTGCCGCAGCGCATGTGGTCGCTTTCTGCCGGGCAGGCCGTGCGATCACTGTGGCGACCAGGTTGCCGGGCAGCCTGCGCCGGGCTGGCGGCTGGCGGGACACGGTTCTGCTGCTGGCGCCAGGGCGCTGGCACGATGTGCTGACCGGCTATGAGCACAACGCCACGTCGGCCGGGCGGCCGGGGCCAGCTGGCGGCCGGCTCCGACTGGCCGACGTGCTGACGCGACTGCCAGTGGCGCTGCTCGTCTGGAGTGACGACGACGACCCGGCTGATCACAACCCGGCTGATCACAACACTGGGCTGGGACAGGCGACGGCTGCATGACGGAACGCTCCGCGACGGATTTCAGGGTCTGGGCGCCAGTCGCGAGCCGGGTGCAGGCGGACGTCGATGGCCGGCTGCACGACATGGCGGCGGCGCCAGGAGGATGGTGGACCGTCGATGTGGCAGGCGCGGATCCGCAAGCTCGGTATGCGTTCCGCCTCGACGGCGGCGATCCGCTGCCCGACCCGCGGTCGCCACGACAGCCTGCCGGCTCGGACGGCCCGAGCCAGCGCTACGACCACGCCGCGTTCGAGTGGACGGACGCCGCCTGGCGCGGCCATCCGCTGCCGGGCTCGGTTATCTACGAGCTCCACGTCGGCACGTTCACTGCGGACGGCACCTTCGATGCGGCCATCAAGCGGCTGGATCATCTGCTGCACGTGGGCGTCACCGCGGTCGAGCTCATGCCGGCGGCCGCGTTCCCTGGCCGACGCGGCTGGGGTTACGACGGCGTCGCTCTCTGGGCGGTGCACGAGCCGTATGGCGGTCCCGACGGGCTCAAGCGGTTCGTCGATGCCTGCCACGCGCGCGGGCTCGCTGTCGTGCTGGACGTGGTCTACAACCACCTCGGCGCCGGCAATCGGCTCGCGGATTTCGGCCCGTACTTCACCGATGCCCACGACACGCCATGGGGTCCCGCGGTCAACCTCGACCAGGCAGGTGCGGACGAGGTCCGGGCGTTCATCGTCGCGAACGCGCTCATGTGGCTGCGCGACTACCACCTGGACGGCCTGCGCCTCGACGCGGTCCACGCGCTCGAGGATCGCGGGGCTGTGCACTTGCTCGAGCAGCTGACTACCGAGGTACGGGCACTCGCGGCACGGCTCGACCGAGAGCTGGTGCTGATCGCCGAGTCCGACGCCAACGATCCCCGCCTAGTGACCCCCCTGGAGGCTGGCGGCTACGGCCTGGACGCGCAGTGGAACGACGACTTCCACCACGCCCTGCACGCTGCCATCACCGGCGAGCGACTGGGCTACTACGGTGACTTCGGCTCGATGGCCGCCCTGGCCAAGACCATGACCAGGGCCTTCTTTCATGACGGAGGCTGGTCGTCGTTCCGTGGCCGGTACCACGGCCGCGCGGTAGACGTGCTCAGCGTGCCCGCCTATCGGTTCGTCGGCTATCTCCAAGACCATGACCAGGTCGGCAATCGCGCCGCCGGCGACCGGATCGCCGCCAGCCTGCCGCCGGAGCTGCTCAAGGCTGGCGCTGGCCTGATCCTGACGGCGCCGTTCACGCCGATGCTCTTCATGGGCGAGGAATGGGGCGCGCTTACTCCCTGGCAGTACTTCACCGATCACGCGGACGCCGAGTTCGGGCGGGCGGTGGCCGCCGGACGGCGAGCGGAGTTCGATCGGCACGGCTGGCCAGGCGTGGTGCCAGATCCGCAGGACGAGGCTACCTTCGAGCGGTCCAGGCTGAACTGGGCGGACCTCAAGCAGCAGCGCCACCTGGACATGCTCGCCTGGTACCGGGAGCTCATCGCGCTGCGGCGGGAGCAGCCCGAGCTAACCGATCCCGACCTGAGCCGAGTCGAGACCAGCTGGGACGAGGCCGGCCGGTGGCTGCTGGTCCACCGCGGCCGGTTTCGGATCGCGGCCAACCTCGGACCGGCCACCCAGCTTCTGCAGCTCGGCGCCGCGGGCGGCCAGGTGCTCGCTAGCTCGGCGGCTGGCATCGCCGTGGTGGCCGATGCCGTCAGCATGCCGCCTGCATCGTTTGCCGTCGTGCGTGCGTGAACTAGCTGACCTGTGACGCGAGCCTTCCGCGCCGCGCGACGATCAGGCGCCGCTCCTGTTCGCTCGCGCCACCCCAGATGCCATCAGGCTGCTGACTTTCTAGCGCGTATTCCAGGCATTGCTGCCGGATGGAACATCGCGCACAGATGGCTTTAGCGCGCGCGATTTCGGCGGCGCTGTGGCCGGCGGAGACGGGGAAGAACAACTCAGGGTCCGCCGACTGGCAGGCCGCCAGGCTCCACCTGTCAGCGAGAATGGACCACGTCGCCATAGCGGCACCTTTCTGCGCGGATGCCGACAGCTGCCCAGGCGGCCGCGGTTTACTCGTCGCCGCGCCGGGAAAGCTAGGAGCCGGACCGCGATGGAGAGGATCATGCTCGCTGATGCCGCGTCGCTGGGCGGCCGCTCGGCGATCGTCCTTGGCGGGGGCGGCGTGTTCGGCGCCACCCAGGTGGGCATGCTGCGCGCGCTGCTCGAGTCCGGCTTCCAGCCCGACCTCGTGATCGGGACAAGCGTCGGCGCGCTCAACGGCGCTGCGATCGCGGCGAACCCGACAACCGCAGGAGTCGACATCCTCGCCGATCTATGGAGCTCGCTCGGCGAGGAAGGCCTGTTCACCGAGACAGTCCTCGCCAGGGCCAGCACCCTGGCGCGCTACCGGACGCACCTGTACTCGCCGGCGCCGCTGCGGAGGTTGCTGACCAGCCATCTGCCTGCCACGTTCGAAGACCTGAGAATCCCGTTCCAGTGCGTCGCGGCCAGCATCGAGCGGGCCGTGGCGCACTGGTTCAGCGCGGGCAGCCTGACCGACGCGGTCATGGCGTCATGCGCGGTGCCAGCGCTGCTGCCACCGGTCGTCATCGACGGCGAGCACTTCCTCGATGGCGGCCTGGTGCATTCGATTCCGATCGGGCGAGCGCTGGCCCTCGGGGCAACCGAGATCTACGTGCTCCACGTGGGCCGCATCGACCAGCCGCTGACCGCGCCCCGCTCACTCTGGGATGTGTGCCTGACCTCCTTCGAGGTCGCGCGCCGGCACCGGTTCGTCGAGGAGATGGCCAACGTGCCTCCCGAGGTCCGGGTGCATGTGCTGCCGAGCGGCGAGGAGAAGATGCCACTGGTGTCCCTGCGCTACCGGCACGCCAAGGCAGTCGCGAGCCGCGTGCAACGGGGATACCAGGCCGCTGCTGAGTACTTGTCCAGCCAGGCAGACACCGCATGAGGCCACCGCCCGCGATTGTCCGCCGGGCCGTGCTGGATCCGCTCTGGATCCCGCTCGCGCCGTGCCTCGCGCTGCTGTTCCTCGCGGTGGCGGCGGCCGTGACGCTGGTCGCGCCGCTCAGCCGGCGGCGCCGGCTGCCGCGGCTGTGCTTGTTCAGCGCGCTCTACCTGGTGCTCAATGCGAGCCTCGTGCTGTGGTGCGCCGGGTCCTGGCTGCGGTACCCGGTTCCGCGGCACCGCGACCCGGTCCGCTGGTCGCGGCTGCATCAGGCCACGCTCAGGTGGGCGCTCGCACTGATGGTGGCAGCGGCGCGGCCGCTGCTTGGCTTCCGCGTCGAGCTTCAGGAGCCGCCCGACCACGACCAGATCGCCGGCCGGCCGCTGCTGCTACTTGCCCGGCACGGGGGGCCGGGGGACTCGTTCGCGCTCGTGCAACTGCTGCTATCGCGCTACCGGCGTCGGCCCGCCATCGTGCTGAAGGAGACGTTGCGCTGGGATCCCGGCCTCGACGTGCTGCTCGGGAGGTTGCCGTCCTGCTTTATCCGGCGTGGCGAGGGCAAGGCTCCGGAGCGCCTCACCGCGCTAGCCCGGACGATGAGCAGGGACGACGCGATCCTGCTGTTCCCCGAAGGCGGCAACTGGACTCCCGGCCGCCACAGCCGGGCGATCGCGCGGCTGCTGCATGCCGGGCGGCGGCAGGCGGCGGCGGACGCCGCCGAGAACCGAAACGTCCTGCCGCCGCAGCCGACCGGCATGCTGGCCTGCATGTCGGGCCGGGCAGACCTGACCGTCGCCGTGGTCGCGCACACGGGCCTGGAAGACCTCGTCACCCCAGCTCTCGTGTGGCGCGCGCTGCCGGTCACCACCAGCCCGATGATCGTCCGCTGGTGGTTTCAGCCAGCCCGCAGTCTGCCGACCACCGATGACGGCCGGCGAGAGTGGCTCCGGCTGCAGTGGGCGCTGGTGGACTCCTGGATCGATGCCAGAAAGGCAGCCAGGGCCGGCCTGACGGTGCCAGCCGACGCCGCTGACGTCGTACCCGACAAGCCGCTCGCCAGCACCGGCGCCGACGAACTCTGATCCGCCGGCGAAGTCTGAGCGCCGCCCCGGCGGCCGCGTCAGCCGCACTGGCAGATGCGGCCCCGTTCCGGTCCTGACGTTTGCCACTTGACCTTACGGGGAGATGAGTGCCCGCCCCTGCACGGCGCACGCCTGTGTTGCGGCACTCATGGGAGGTCAGGATGGTCGCACGCTCAACGCACCGAAGGTCGGCGGTCGCACGGTCGGCAGGCCGCCGCGCAGCCAGCAGCCCGCTCATGTCTGGGCTGGCGCGCGCGGGCCTTGCCGCGCGCGGCGTGATGTACGGACTCATCGGCGTCATCGCCGTGCAGATCGCTCTTGGTACGTCCCACCGGCAGGCTGATCGCAGCGGCGCGCTCCGGATCGTCGCCGCAACTCCGTTCGGCACCGCGATCTTGTGGTTGCTCGTGATCGGGTTTGCCGGCCTGACGCTGTGGCGGCTGTCCGAGGCCGCCTTCGGCGCGGCCGGACCGGACGGGCGCAAGACATCTACTCGGCTGATCTGCCTGGTGAAGGCCGTGATCTACGGCGCCCTGACCTACAGCATCATCAGGTACGCCCTGGGGCTCGGCGCGCCGACGTCGACTAACCGGCAGTCGCGGGACCTCACCGCCACCGCGCTGCAGCACCCAGGCGGCCAGGTCGCAGTGGGGATCGCTGGCGCCATCATCGCGGGCGCGGGCCTTTACCTTGCCCACCAGGCCTACCAGCGCAAGTTTCAGCGCAACTTGCGCATGGGCTCCGCTTCGCCGGCGACGCGCACGGCCGTGACCTGGCTTGGCCAGGCTGGCGGCCTGGCACGCGGTGCGGTCTTCGTCACCGTAGGCGTCTTTCTCGTCATCGCTGCCGTCGAAGCCAAGCCCGGTCAGGCCAAGGGCATCGATTCAGCGCTGCGGGCGCTGGCCCACACTCCCCTCGGCCCCTGGCTGCTCGGTCTCGTCGCGATCGGCCTGGTGCTCTTCGGCCTCTACTCGTGCTGCGAGGCGCGCTGGCGCCAGGTCTAGCAACGCTGGCAGCGCCACTCCGTCAGTCGCCTAAGCTGCGGAGACGACGCTGCTCCGAAACGACGGAGAGGTTCTCCACAGTGCTCGCAGCGCTGGTTCTGGCCGGCATCATCGCAGCTCCCATCGGGACGGCCGCGTTGCTCGTGAAGTCACACCCTCGGGCCCGGACGTCCGGAGCGTGGCCAGCCACCCGGCGGTTCGCGTTCGCGATCATCGGTACGGCCGTGCTGGCGGCCGCCGTCGTCGGCGCGCTCCGGCTCCTCGGCGACTCGCAGCACCTGGCCATCGACGGGGCGGCCGGGATCGTCGTGGCCAGCCTGGTGTGGCTGCCGGTGACGCGCCGGTGGAGCGCGCGCGGCCACTTGTGCTGGTCGTCGACGATCTTCCTGTTTGTCACGTACCTGGCATTCGTCCTCAAGTGGACCTTCGACAGCCACCTCGGCCTCGCCAGCACAATTGGCGGGCTACTGCTCTGGCTACTGGAGCTGTTCGCAGCGATCCTCGCCTGCGCCTACCTGTGGGAGATCTGCGACGCGCTCGGATCGGAGCACTGGCGCCGTCGGCTGAACAGGCCTGAGCCGGGCCGCGTACCTGACAGTGACCTGCCGTTCGTCAGCCTGCACGTGCCCGCGCACAATGAGCCGCCGGACATGGTGATGGACACGCTCCGCTCGCTGGCGCGCCTGGACTACCCCCGCTACGAGATCGTGGTGATTGACGACAACACCGACGACGAGACGCTGTGGCGCCCGGTCGAGGCGTGGTGCCAGCGCCACCACGTGAAGTTTGCGCACCTGCAGGACTGGCCTGGCTACAAGTCAGGCGCGCTGAACTACGCGCTGCGGGAGATGACTGATCCGCGGGCCGAGGTCATCGGCGTGGTCGACTCTGACTATCAGCTCAAGCCCGGATTCCTGCGCCGGTGCGCGCCCCTGTTCGCCGATGCCTGGGTGGGATTCACGCAGGCTCCGCAGGACTACCGCGGTTGGACCCGGTCACGCTACTACCGCCGTCTTTTCTACTCCTACCAGTACTTCTTCGCTGTCTCGCAGCCGTCGCGCAACGAGCGGGACGGCGCGATCTTCGCTGGCACCATGGGGCTGATCCGCCGGGTCGCCCTGGAGCAGCTCGGCGGCTGGGACGAGTGGTGCATCACCGAGGACGCCGAGCTGTCACTGCGGCTGCTGCGAGCCGGGTGGTCCGGCCTGCACGTGGACGAGTCGTGGGGCCAGGGGATCATGCCACTGACATTCGAGGCTCTGAAGGGCCAGCGGTACCGGTGGTGCTTTGGCGGCATCCAGATCCTGCGCATGCACTGGCGCGCCATGCTGCCGGGCCGGGAATCCGCCAAGAACCGGATGAGCACCGGGCAGCGATGGTCCTACCTGGCGGGTGCGGTCCAGTGGTACGGCGACCTGCTCGGGCTGCTGTTCCTCGTCTTCCTGCTGGCCGGAGCCGCGAACTTGGCGACCGGCGGCGGGGAGCTGTTTCGCAAGCTGAGTGCGTTCCTCGTCGCGACCGTGCCGGTACTCGTGCTGCTCGGTCTAGTCCGCGCCGTAGCGCTGCTGCGCCGCGGTACTGGCGCCTCCTGGCGCGACGCGCTCGGAGCGTTCTTCATTTGGCAGTCGACCTCGCTGGTGGTGGCGCGTGCGTCTGTTGTCGCGCTGTTCGCCAGCAAGGCAGCGTTCCTGCGCACGCCGAAGACCAGCGAAAAGGCAAAGTGGTGGGAGGCCCTGCGCGCGAACTGGGCCGAGTCGGCACTTGCCCTGCTGGGCTTTGCCGGGATCGGCTGCGCGCTGTCCAAGCCGACCGAGCTGGCGGGCCCGCTGCTGGCTGGCCTGCTGCTGTTCCCGACGCTGGGCATGGCTGCGGCGCCGGTCAACAGCTGGGCGGCGCAGCGAGCCGCGCTGCCACCGGACTTGCGCGCGTGGCGGACATCGGAGTGGAAGCGCACTTCAGACCGCCGCGCGTTCGTCCGGGGCGCAGCCACGGGCGGAATCCTCACGGTAGGTGCCGTCATCGTGGCGGCCGTGGCCCTGCTGCTGACGCCGGGCAAGCATCCGGTCCAGCCGCCCGCCCTGGTGACGGGGCCAAGTCACCAGAATGCGCAGCCCTCCCGGCACACCCCACGCCCCGCCCCGGCCACAACCTCGCCATCCCCCGCCGTGTCACCGAGCACCAGCACGACGCCGGCCGGCAGCCCGTCGCCGGTCCCGACGTCGCCGGCGCCACCGACGCAGAGCACGAGCCCTAGCCCGGCTACCTCCAGTGCAGGCGCGTCGCCCTGACCGGAAGGGAACAGGGTCGAGCGATGTCAGGGCAGCTTGACGACTGCCCGCGCCCGAGTGAGCACCTTCGTATCAGCGGCCCTGGCCGTGAGCGTGACCACTACCCGGTTGCCGTCGAGCTTCTCCTCGACGAGACCGCTGACCTCGATCGAGGCGCCTGCGTCGTCATCGGGCACCACCACCATCGACGAGAACCTGACGCCGAACTCGGTCACAAACGCCTGCGGCCCTGCCCAGTCGGTCACGAGCCGGCCGGCCTCCGCCATCGTGAACATCCCGTGCGCGATCACGTCGGGCAGGCCGACCGACTTGGCGATCCGCTCGTTCCAGTGGATGACGTTAAAGTCGCCCGAGGCACCGCAGTACTTGACCAGGCTCAGCCTGGTCACGGGGTAGCTGACGACCGGGATCTGCGCACCGGTCTCGATGCTGTCGTAGGTGACCTGCTCGCTCACGCCGCGAACCCTCTCTGCTGGAGGCCGACCCGCCGGATGCCCCGGGTCAGCGTACGGCCGGCTGCGCCTAAGCGCCGCGCTCAACGATGGTGGAGACGGCGGTGCAGACCAGCTCGCCGGTCACGGTCGTGATGTCCGTGCTTGTCGTCAGCATCACGTTGCGCCCGGCATCGCGGATGTCGGTCAGCGTGACCTGAGCGGTCACGACATCCCCGGCCGTGAGCGGCCGGGTATAGGTGAAGCGCTGCTCGCCGTGTACGACCATGGCGTAGTTCAGCCCGAGACCGGGGTCGGCCAGCGCCGCACCGGACCCGCCCATGCTGATCACGATGGCGAAGGTAGGCGGCGCGATAACGTCCGGGTGCCCGGCGGCCTGGGCGGCCGCCCGGTCCCGGTAGACCGGGTTCGCGTCGCCAATCGCGGCCGCGAACTCGGCGATCTTGACGCGGGACACCTCATAAGGCTCCGACGCCGGGAACACGCGGCCCGCGTACTCGCGGTTGATGGCCATGCGACTCCAGCCTGAAGGCGAACGCCCGGATCCGTGGTCCGGATGGGAGGTGCCGTGACATGCCGACGCTCCTGGCCAGTCAGCCAGGCTCGCCGGGCGTGCCGCTAGCGCGTCTCGCGATGCGGCTGGTGCTTACGGCAGAAGGGGCAGTACTTGCTCAGCTCAAGCCGGTCGGGGTCGTTACGCCGGTTCTTGCGCGTGATGTAGTTGCGGTGCTTGCACTCCTGGCAGGCCAGGGTGATCTTGGGCCTGACGTCAGTCGCAGCCACGTGGCGCGCCTTTCTACTCGTCCAATCATCGGAAGCCGCCTGGGCCGAGGGCCGGGAGGGCCGGATGCCAGCGTGGTTCCGTAGCGGAGGCCGGACTTGAACCGGCGACACAGCGATTATGAGCCGCTTGCTCTGCCTGACTGAGCTACTCCGCCGCCCTGCCCGCCAGGCTTAGTCCAGATCCGGCATGGCACCGGCTGGCCCCCGCCATAGCCCTGGGGCTGACTTAGCTTACCGGGAAATAACCGCGCCTTCGATTCGGGCACCTGCTGCCCGCATCCGGCGCCCTCGGCGGGGCCGCCAGCGGCGGATCATGCTCTGATTCTATGGGGCACGGCAAGGGGTGGCCAACTGCGAGCATCCCTCCGGGACGTTACCAATTTGTCACCAAATCTCGCCGGTCCGCCGTTTTATTGATCGCTAGCGGGTACATTTATCTGCAGCACTAGGCGCTAGCCTCTTATTCCGGCCGGTCAGCCCGTTACACCGCGCAGCCAGCCGCGTTCGGCCCGGTCGGCCCGCCGTGGTCCCGTGGTTGCGACACATCTGCAGGGTGCGGGCTGTACGGTCGGTAGCGGGCAAGGTCCCGCCGCCAGGCCGGGCGCGGATCATGAATGATGTCGGCGAGTCCAAATTTGCGGCTAATGTGGACCGTCATAACCGTTCGGTCGGACTGGGAGAGACGACGCAGATGCCGAGGCGAGAGCGACCAGCTGACGTCACGTATCACGGGTTGCGAGAGGCGCCGGACACGTCAGCTGTCACCGCCTCCGCGTTGCAGGCCTTCGGAAGCGCCTACCCCGATCTCAAGCTCCAGCCCCTCGTCGTCGTGATCGCCGCCTACAACGAGGCCGACAACATCGGCGCGGTCCTGGACGAGGTACCGCAGCAGATCGCCGACGTGCCGGTCTCGCTCCTCGTGATCGACGACGGCAGCACCGACGCCACCACTAAGGTCGCCGAGCGGCACGGCGCGCTGGTCTGTACCCTGTCGGCCAACCGCGGTCATGGTGTCGCGCTCCGGCTCGGCTACCGGATCGCCCGCGACGGCGGTGCTCAGTACATCGCCACCCTGGACGGCGACGGCCAGTGGGACCCGGCTGACCTGCCCGCGATGGTCACCCTTATGGAGAACGGCGAGGCCGACTTCGTCCTCGGCTCCCGCCAGCTCGGCCAGACGGAAAACACCGATGCGTTCCGCAACCTCGGCGTCAAGTTCTTCGCCAAGGTCATCAGCGGCCTGACGCGCACGCCACTCACCGACACCTCCAGCGGCCTGCGGCTGATGCGGGCCGACCTGACCGGCACAGTGACCCAGACCCAGCCCCAGTACCAGACGTCTGAGCTGCTGATCGGCGCCGTCCTCCAGGGCTACCGGATCGCCGAAGTGCCCACCGTCATGCGGCAGCGGATGTCCGGCGAGAGCAGGAAGGGCCGCAACCTCATCTACGGTCTGCGCTACGCCCGTGTCATCACGGAGACGTACGTGCGTGAGCGGCGGGCCTCCAGCCAGGTCCCTACGACCGCCATCCAGCCAGCGGCTGAGCAAGCGGCCCCCGCCTCCGAGACCGGGTCGAACTAACATGTCTTCGGCGCAGCCGCGTACCTGAGAAGCGCCGGCGTCCGTGCCCGAGCGAAGTGCGGGCGTCCGTCGCAAACCCTGATCAGCGAACCTGCCCCGCCTCGCGCGCGGCTCGCTTGCACCCAGCCGCGGCAGACCTTGTCCAGCTCGGCTGCCCAACTGGTCGTGCTATGCCCTCCGGCCGCATTGGGCCGTTACCTGTTGTTGCCCCCGGGGTGCGCGTGAGGGCAACCCCAGGGGGCGACAACGGTGTGGCTGCGTGGGCTCTTACTTTGAGTGGCTATGTCACCGGCGGTTGAGCGATCGCAGTACCAGTGCGTGAAGGGTGTTGGTGTTGCTGTTGCCGTAGTAAAGGACGAGCCTGCCCCAGGAGTTTCTGCCGATGGCCAGGCCGAAGAGTGCTCCGGCGGGCTGGTTCCTGGCGAGGTTGACGGAGGCCACGACCTTGCCGCGCGGGGTGATCTCGACGAGGCGGTTATTGTTGGCGCTCGCCACGAGCAGGTTGCCGTTCAGCGGGTCGATGACGACGTTCTCGGGGCTCTGAAGCGGGTTGCCGCGGAAGACGATCTTCGCCTTGTGTGGCTTGGTCGCCGTGGCGGCATGCTTAATCGCGTAGAGGGTGTTGTCAGCGTCGTTGGTCTCGTACATGGTCCCGTTCGCGGCGTCGTACGCCAGGCCCTGCGGGCCTGCCGCGGTGGCGGCGCTGCCGCCGGCAGGGGTCTCCCCCTGGCCGGTCGTGATCTGCGCGTAGGTGGAGTTGACTGGCTGCCCGTTGGGCGGTCCGGTCGGGTGCGGAGTCAGGCGCCAGACGTCGCCGCCGCCGGTGCCGGTCGTGGCGTTGCCGGCGTTGCCGTAGTAGAAGCTGATGCCGTGACTATCCGAGCTGGCTCCCTGGCCCCACACTCCGAGGAAGGAAGCCTGCCCGCTCGTCGTCGTGTCGGTGAACGTGGCCACCAGACTCCCGGTGTTGGCTATGAGAAGGTCATTGGTCGCGGTGCCGTCGGCGGCGCTGCCATAGTCACCGATCCAGACGCCGTCGTTGACCGGGTTGATGGCGATGCCGACGGGACCTGCGACGGGGCCGCCCTGGAAGAAGGCGCTTGTTTTGCCGGTTTTGGGGTTGACCTGCAGGATGGTTGTGCCGGCTCCGACGGTGCCGTTCGTGTCGCTGAACTCGGCGACGAGCACGTTCCCGGCGGTGAGAGTGCCTAGGGTAAGCGGGACGACGGCAATGCCGAACGGATCGCGATCGCCGTTAGGAGCGATGAGCGAAGCCACGGTCCTGTCTCGCAGGTGGCCTTGCCGATGCCACGCTTGCGCGGCATTTGCCGGCGCGGCGCTGAGGACAGTGATCGCGGCGGTGCTGACGCTAACCGCCCCGAGGGCGACGGCTGCGGCGCTGCGAGGGCGCCGGTGATGAGCCTTCGTATTCAACGGAACTCCTTTCGAACAGCAGCCGATGGCTGCTGACGGATGACGACTTGGCCTCCCACGTCGCGGCGACATCGGCTGCAGCCCAGGCAGGTGCTGTGTTCATCGGCTGGTTGCCTTCGGATGGGCGGGGCGTGAGCACTCCGGCATAGTTCCGGTGCCGCAGTTGGCGACGGCCCGCGGAAGTGGCCGCAACTTAACGGATACAGGGTGGGATGGTAACAGGGTGCGTCCGGTCAATCACAGAAGGTAGCCACGTGTTGCTCTCGCAGCGCGCTGGATCGGCGTGAACGCGTGCCGCCGGGGTCAGACAGACCTGACCTCGTACCCGCTATGTGGACGACCGGAGCGCCGCTCCTAGCACTCGATGACGTTCACGGCCAGGCCGCCGCGAGCCGTCTCCTTGTACTTGACCTTCATGTCGGCGCCAGTCTCGCGCATCGTCTTGATCGCCTTGTCGAGCGACACCTTGTGCTCGCCGTCGCCGCGGACAGCCATCCGCGCGGCGGTGATGGCCTTAACTGCCCCGATGGCGTTTCGCTCGATGCAGGGGATCTGGACCAGGCCCCCGACCGGATCGCAGGTGAGGCCAAGGTTGTGCTCGACCCCGATCTCGGCGGCGTTCTCCACCTGCTCGGGCGAGCCCCCGATCACCTCGGCCAGGCCGGCCGCCGCCATCGAGCAGGCCGAGCCCACTTCACCCTGGCAGCCGACCTCGGCCCCGGAGATCGACGCGTTCTCCTTGAACAGCGACCCGACGGCGCCGGCCGTCAGCAGGAACTTGATCACGCCCGCGTCGTCGGCGCCCGGCACGAACCTGGTGTAGTAGTGCAGCACGGCCGGGATGATCCCGGCGGCGCCGTTCGTCGGCGCGGTCACGACCCGGCCGCCCGCTGCGTTCTCCTCGTTGACCGCGAGCGCGTACAGCGTGACCCACTCCATCGCATACAGCGGGTCGGAAGTATCGCCGCTGTCCTGCAGCATCTGCTGGAGCCCTCTCGCCCGGCGCCGTACCTTGAGTCCGCCAGGCAGCACAGCCTCAGTCGACGAGCAGCCGTTGGCGACACACTCCTGCATGACCGCCCAGATGCGCAGCAGGCCCGACTCCACCTCAGCCTTGTCGCGGCGGACCAGTTCGTTGGCGAGCATGACGCCGCTGACTGGCAGGCCGGTCCGGTGCGTGATCGCGAGCAGCTCGGCCCCGCTGCTGAACGAGTACGGCACCGGCGTCGGGTCCGCCACGATGGCTGGGCGGCCCGCTGCGTCCTCGCCGAGCACGAAGCCGCCGCCGACGGAGTAGTAAGTCCGCGCTGACAGCTCGGTGCCAGCCGCGTCCAGCGCGGCAAAGCGAATGGCGTTGGAGTGAAACTCCAGCCGCTTGCGCCGGTGCAGAATCACGTCCTCGTCCACGTCGAACGCGATGGGCACGCGTCCGAGTAGCAGCAGCGTGCCCGAGCTGCGGACGTGAGCGACGAGGGGCTCGGCAGCCGCCGGGTCGACGGATTCGGGCTGCTCGCCGGACAGGCCGAGCACGACGGCCTTGACGCTGCCGTGCCCGTGACCCGTGGCACCGAGTGAGCCGAACAGCTCCGCCCGGACCCGGGCCACGCGGAGCCCGTCGGCGCGAGACCCGTCGGCGCGAGACCCATCAGCGCGAGACCCGTCAGCGCGGGACTCGTCAGCGCGGGACTCGTCAGCAGTTGCCAGCAAGCCGTCCGCCTCGAGCGAGCTGACGAACATGTAGGCCGCGCGCATCGGGCCGACCGTGTGCGAGCTGGATGGGCCAATGCCGATTTTGAAGAGATCGAAGACGCTGACCGTCATCGGACCACTCCCCTGCTGCTAGGACAACGCTGTCCCGTGAACGGGGCCGTCGGGCCGAAGCTAGCCGGCCGACGGCGTGCGAGCGACACTGGCGATCGGCTAACCACGTTCCCCGCCGCCCTTAATCTTCTTGCCTGTCGGGTCATAGGGCGCCCGCAGCCCGACCGTTGCGCTGACCAGCTGCCCGCCGACGTTCACCGCATACGTTCCGGCGCGCGCGAACTCCGCCGTCACCGGGTCACCGGCCGGGTCGCGCAGGTAAGCGAGGCCGACAGCCGCGCCCAGCGTCTCCCCCCAGGCCGCCGAGGTGACCTGGCCGGCCGGCTCGCCGTCGCGCAGCAGCAGCTCGCTACCCCACATCATCACGGCCGGGTCGTCGAGCACGACCGACACCAGGCGTCGCCGCGGCCCGTCCGCCTTGGCCTTCTCCACTGCCTCGCGGCCGAGGAACGCACTGCCGCCGCCGAGCTTGCACGCGAAGGTCAGCCCGGCCTCAACGGGGTTGTAGTCGGGGGTGAGCTCGCGGCCGAACGCACGGTAGGCCTTCTCCAGCCGGAGCGACTCGATCGCGTAGTACCCAGCGCTAGCCACGCCGAGGTCCGCGCCGGCCGCCATCAGGTCCTGATAGACCCCGACTGCGAACTCGGCCGGCACGTACAGCTCCCAGCCGAGCTCGCCGACGTAGGTGATCCTGGTGGCCCGGACTGTTGAGTAACCGAGATCGATGAGCTTGCTGTGACCGAACGGGAAGCCACCCTCGCTCAGGTCAGCCGCGCTCAGCCGGGACAGCAGCAGGCGGGACGCCGGGCCCATGACGCCATACACCGCGTACGCGGAGGTCACGTCCACGAGGGTGGCCTGGCAGCCGGGCGGCAGGTGCCGGCGGATGTGATCGGCGTCGCGCTCGGTCGTCGCGGCGCTGGCGACCAGCAGGAACTCGTTCGCCGACAGCCTGGTCACGGTGATGTCCGACTCGTAGGTGCCGTGGCCGTTGAGCATGCCGGTGTAGACGGTCCGGCCGGGGGGGACCGCCACGTCGTTGGTGCACAGCCACTGCAGCGCGGCCTCGGCGCCGTCGCCGGTCACCAGGTACTTGGAGAACGAGGTCTGGTCAAACACCGCGACTGCCTGCCGGGTTGACAGCTGCTCGGCCGAGGACCAGGGCTGCCAGTTCTGCTTGTCCCAGGAGTACTCGATGACCGGGCGCTGGCCAGCGGGGGCGAAGAAGTTGGCCCGTTCCCAGCCCATCTTCGAGCCGAAGCAGGCGTTCGCGTCCTGGAGCAGGTGGTAGACGGGCGAGCGGCGGAACGGGCGGGCCGTCTCCAGCTCACGGTTCGGCCAGCCGATCGCGTAGTGCAGGCCGAGCACCTCGCCGACGCGGTCGCGCAGCCAGCGGGAGTTGCCGTTGAAGGGGGCGAACCTGCGGATGTCCACCGCGGTCAGGTCGGCGTCCGGCTCGCCATCGATGATCCATTGCGCGAGCGCCAGGCCGGCTCCACCCGCCGAGGCGATGCCGACCGAGTTGAAGCCCGCGCCGACGTAAAAGCCCGCCAGCTCCGGAGCCTGGCCCAGGATGAACTGGTTGTCCGGCGTGAAACTCTCCGGACCGTTGTAGAACTTGCGGATCCCGGTCTGCGCCAGCACCGGGATCCGGTGCAGCGCGCTGTCCATCAGGACCGAGAAGTGATCCCAGTCCTCTTCAAGCAGCTGGAACTCGAACGGGTACGGCAGCTCGTCCGGCGACACCCATGGCTTCGCTACAGGCTCGAAGCCCCCTACCACCAGGCCGCCGACTTCCTCCTTGAAGTAGGTGTAGCCGTCCGGGTCGCGCAGCACGGGCAGGTCCGGACGCACGCCCTCGATCTGCTCGGTCACGACATAGAAGTGCTCGGCCGAATGCAGCGGCACGGTGACCCCCGCCAGCGCGCCGACCTGCTTGGCCCATTGCCCCGCGCAGTTCACGACGACCTCGGCCTCGATGTCGCCCTCGTCGGTCCGGACGCCGCGTACGCGGCCGTCGCGTTGCAGAATGCCGGTGACACGCACCCGTTCGCGGATGGTCGCGCCGCGCAGCCGCGCGCCGCGCGCGAGGGCCGCGGTCAGGTCGACCGGGTTGGCTCTCCCGTCTGCGGGCAGCCAGATCGCTCCGGCCAGGTCAGTCGCGTTGAGCAGCGGGTACCGCTGTGCGGCCTCGGCCGGGCTGATCAGCTCGCACTCGATCTGATAGGCCTGCGCGGTCGCGGCCGTGCGGCGCAGTGTTGTCATCCGGTCGGCGGTCCTGGCGACTGTTACCCCACCGCAGCGGCGGAATCCAGTAGCCTGCCCGGTCTCCGCCTCCAGCCGCTCGTATAGCTGGGTGGAGTACTGCACCAGCCTGGTCCCGGCCTCCGAGGCGCGGAGCTGGCCGACCAGCCCGGCAGCGTGCCAGGTCGTCCCGCAGGACAGCTGGCCCTGCTCGAGCAGCAGCACGTCGGTCCAGCCGAGCGAGGTCAGGTGATAAGCCACGCTCGTGCCGATCACCCCGCCGCCAATGACCACGACCTGGGCCCGGCCCGGCAGTGCCTGCGCCATTTCGCTGTATCCCCTGTCTCTTAGTCGGTTGCCTGCACGTCATCGAGCAGGCGGCCGAAGTCCGGGCTCGTGAAGCCAGCGGCCGCGGCCTCGTAACGCTCCATCGCCCAGGACCAGAAGTCGAAGTCCAGCTCGCTGGCGGCATGTTGGATGGCGCCCCACAGCGTCCAGCCGTACCTCGCCACCAGGCTGTAGAGCTTGGCTCGCGCGATCCGGCTACGGCGCGGCATGCCGTAGTAGGCCGTGACCAGCGCGGCGAGCGCGGCGTCGTCCAGGTGACACTCGCCCGCGATATTGCCCAGCTCGAAGCAGGCGTCGTTGTTGCCCGAGTACTCATAGTCGATCAGCCAGATCTGGTCGCCGTCGTCGATGAAGTTCGCGGCCAGCAAGTCGTTGTTGCACGGCACGGTGCCCTCGTCGCGCACGGCGAGCGCCCGCCGGGCCGCGGCGAAAGCAGGCATCAAGCGGGCGTAGCCGGCTGGGACGCGCATGCCGGCGGCCGTCGCCGTCGAGTAGTAGCGGGGCTGGATCTCGAACATGTCGAAGTCGGAAGCGAACCGGCCGGCCCCGTGCAGCCGTCGGCAGGCCGCGGCGATCCGGGCCAGCGTTGCGGGCTCGGCTACGTCGGCGTTCGTCAGCGTCCTGCCCGCGAGGAAGCCGAGGATGAGAATCCGGTCGGCCGGGGAGTATTCGATCACGGGCGCGCCCACGCCGGCCGCGGCCGCGGTCAGCGAGTTCTGGTACTCGTGGTCCCGGTCTATGGCCAGCAAGTCGCCGCGGTCGGAGAAGACCCTCGCCACGAAGATGCCGTCCGGCGTGGTCACCTTGAAGTTCTGGTTGGTGAGTCCGCCAGGCAGCACGCTGACCTGCCGCGGCGTGCCGGCCAGGCTCGGCACCCGGCCGAGCACCGCGAGCACGTCGGCTTCGCCCTTATCGGCCAGCCGCAGATCAGTCATGCTCGCAGGCTACGAGGCTGCCGCGAAAAGGTCTAGACAGAAGTGACCGTTTCGTACCATGCGAGTGGCCAGCGATGGGTGCCGTTGAGAGGGAACGGGGTCGGCTGTCGTGAATGTCGGCTCTTAGGGTATGGACAGTTAACGGGCCACGCCCTACGCTCCTGCCAACTGAGATCACTCAGGTCACCCCGGGTCCGGCGAACGCCGCCCGGCGAGAAGGAGTTTCCGTGAGCGCTAGCCCAGATGTCAGCAGCCATGAGCGCGATGCTGCCGACCTAGCCGGGTTCGGCTACAAACAGGAACTCAAGCGCTCGCTCGGGACGTTCAGCTCGTTCGCGGTGGCCTTCAGCTACATCTCGCCGTCGACAGGCATCTTCACGCTGTTCGCGCTCGGGCTGGTCACCATCGGCGGGGCCTTCATCTGGACGTGGCCGGTTGTTGCCGCCGGCCAGTTCATCATCGCCCTGAACTTCGCCGAGGTGACCAGCCATTACCCGCTGGCCGGATCGGTGTTCCAGTGGACTAAGTACCTTGCGCACCGGACGTACTCGTGGTTTACCGGCTGGATCTACCTGTTCGCCGGCATCCTGACGGTGACGGCCGTGGTTGCCACCTTGCCGCTGGCTC
>DASXKI010000298.1:0-35592 GCA_036496945.1 Streptosporangiaceae bacterium
GCACGCCGGGCTGGAAGGCCTGCAGTGGACGGTGAACGCGTACACGCTGACGTTCGCGGTGCTACTGCTCACCGGCGCCACGCTGGGCGAGCGGTTCGGGCGGCGGCGGCTGTTCACCGCCGGGCTCGCGGTGTTCACCGCGGGGTCGGCGGCCGCTGCGCTCGCCCCCGGCATCGGCTGGCTGGTCGCCGCGCGGGCGGTACAGGGCGTGGGCGCCGCGGTGCTGATCCCGCTCACCCTGACTTTGCTGTCGGCGGCCGTGCCGCCAGAGCGGCGCGGCCTGGTGCTCGGCGCCTGGGGCGCGGTAGGCGGGCTGGCCGTCGCGGTCGGTCCGCTGGTCGGCGGGGCGATCGTGGACGGCGCGTCCTGGCAATGGATTTTCTGGGTGAATGTGCCGATCGGCGTCGCGTTGCTGCCGTTCGCCCGGACCAAGCTCACCGAGAGCAAGGGCACTGCGACGCGGCTGGACTGGCCCGGACTGGTACTTGCGAGCCTGGGCCTGTTCGGCATCGTGCTCGGCGTGGTCCGAGGCAACGCGCACGGCTGGACCAGCACGACCGTGCTGCCGCCGATGGTGATCGGGGCGGTGCTGGTGGCCGCCTTCGTGGCCTGGGAGCTGCGCGGCGCCCGCAATCCGATGCTGCCGATGCGGCTGTTCCGCTCCCGCGGCTTCACGATGACCAATACAGCTTCGCTGCTGATGTACTTCGGGATGTTCGGCTCGATCTTCTTGCTGGCACAGTTCCTCCAGGTCGTGCAGCACTACAGCCCGCTGCAGGCGGGGTTGCGGACGCTGCCGTGGACCGGCATGCCAATGCTGGTGGCGCCGATCGCCGGGGCGCTGTCGGACCGGATCGGCGGCAGGCCGCTGCTCGCCTCCGGGCTGCTCCTGCAGGCCATCGGGCTGGGCTGGCTGGCGCTTGTCGCATCGCCGACGGTGCCATATCTGCACCTGGTCCCGGCGTTCGTGATCTCCGGAGTGGGCATGTCGCTGTTCTTCGCCCCGGTGGCGAACGTGGTACTCAGCTCGGTGCGGCGCACCGAGGAGGGCATCGCCTCCGGCGCGAACAACGCGATGCGGGAACTGGGCGGCGTGTTCGGCATCGCGGTGCTCGGCGCGGTGTTCTCGGCCCGTGGCGGCTACGCGTCCGCCGCGTCGTTCGTCGCCGGGCTGACGCCGGCGGTGTGGGCCGGCGCAGCGGGGGTCGCCGTGGCCGCCGTGGCCGCCATGCTGATCCCGGCCGCGCTCGGCCGGTCTTCGGAGGCGGTCGTCAAGGGGGCGCTCGAGGAGGCCGAAGAGCGGGTCACGGAGCCTGACCTGGTCAGGTGAGCGCGCCGCGAACAGTGCGGGACCGTCCGGTGCGGACGGTCCCGTACACGCGCATCGGGCGGGGAGCCCACAGGACGGGTGCGCGGGGCAAGTGCTACCGGTGCTTGCCGTAGATCGTCGAGTGCAGCCGCCGCACCCGCTGCCGCCAACTCGGTTGCTGACTTGTACCCGAGCGCGCAGTGCGCCGGAACGAAGAACTGAGCCTGCTGCCGCGAAACAGGCGGCAGCAGGCTCAGTCCGCAACGGGCTGGGGTTAGACGTTCTTGCACTCACCGCCGTGCACTCCGTAAAAGCCCGGCCCGTCCAGGCCCGGCCCGGTGATGTCCGGCTTAGTGGCGGTGCCACTCGGGTACGCGGTGTCGAACCACTCGGTGAAGAACTGCCCGAGCAGGCTCTGGCACGCCGCGCTCTTATTCGGCAGGCCCCGCTCGAATGCGGCTTCCCACTGCGCCTCGGTGATCGAGCCGCCGCCGTATGTCCGCTGGACCTGCTGGAGCACCTTCGTGAAACTGTCGGTGCCGAGGATCTGCCACAGCGCTATGTAAGCCGCGGCTGGCCGCGCGTACGTCGGGCTGTTGTCGAACAGGCTGTACGGCGTCGGGTTGGACGGGGCCTCAGACCAGAAGCTGCTGCCCCGGGCGTAGTTGGAGTTGAACTGCGCGATCAGGCTGGCCTGGAAGGCGGCCTGCCCGGCGGCAGTCCCCGGACCGCCGGCGGCGGTCTCTGCGTTACGCGCCGTCAGCATGTACTGCCCGAGCGTGGCCATGCCCTCCTTGTAGAAGGTCATCGTGTAGCCGCCTTCGGTGACGTTGTCGCCCCACCACTGATGCATGTTCTCGTGGTAGAAGGTGCTCAGGCCGATCCGGCCGCCGGCGAAAGTGATCATCGTCTGCATCTCCTCCTCGAAGCTGGCCGAGGGGATGCCGACCACAACGCCGTCGGTGTCAAACGGGAATGGCCCGTTGAACTGGCTCTGGAAGTCGGTGATGTCCTGCTGCTGATCCATGATCAGCTTGTTAGCAGCCTGCCTCGCCGCGCTGATGGAACTGTCCTGCGCCTCCTTGTAAGTGATGCCGTCGCTGCCGAGGCGGGAGGTGAACGTGTAGTTGCCGACGCTGTCCTCGACTAGATAACTGGCGATCGGGGCCGCCGAGTGCCAGTGGTAGGTGACCGATCCTCCGGCAAAGTTCGCGTCCGGCGCGTTCTGCGTCGTCGACACCAGATCGCCGTTTGCCGCGGTGGTCTTGCCCGCGTTGACGGTGTCGTAGAAGTCGTACGTCGGCTTCGCCGCCGGATAGTCGTTCAAGGGCATCCAGTCCTCGGTGGCCACCGGTTCGGTGGTGACGAAGCCGCCGCCGGGAGCGCGGAACCAGCCCTCGGTCGTGCCGTCGCCGTCGTTATGCACTCCGGGCTTACCCGTGTAGTTCACCACGACAGTGAACGCCGAGCCGTCCTTGACTGGTGCCTGCGGCGTGATGACCAGCTTGTCCGCGGGGCACTGGGTGCCGTCCAGCGAATCCGGGTCGACGTTCGTGTTCGGCAGTTCCGGCGAGCACGCGGGGGGCTGAGGGTTATTGTCAGGACCCCCGACGGGGTTGCTCTGCGACGCCTCGTGCGCCAGCGGATTGGGATCGTTCTGACCGTTCGGATCGCCGGGATAGGTCGGCTGCTCGAAGGTGAAGGCGGCGGGCGCGCCGTTGACCGTAACCGACTGGACTGTCATGTCCGGCCCGTCCGTTGTATTGGCGGACTGCCGCTCGAAATCCAGGCTGAAGCTCGTCAGGCACTGCGTCGCCTGGTCCGTGAGCGCCACGTTGTTGCCCGGCAGGAACATGTTCGTGGTGGCGTCGTAGACCATATTCACGTCCGTATGGACGCTGGTGTAGCCGCCGTTCCCGGTTTCCGGATACATCCGCGACCCCACCGGAGCCAGCGTGTGCGCGCCTGGCGAGCACTTCGTGCCCGCAGCGGCCACCGACCCCGCCGACGTCGCGCCGACGCCTAACAGAGCCAGGGAGACGGTTGCGGTTAAGACAGTAATCGGCAGGCGATGTCTCGCCATTTCGGATCTCCTGTCTGCTATAGGCAGATGACCAAACGTCTGAGCGTTCGTTGCCGTTCACCATCCTAACGAAGCACCTGACTCCCCGCCCTGGTTGCGACCCGACGGCGCGCATGGATGCGGCTTGGGCCGGCTACGGCTTGCTAACGCGCGGCGCCTGAGTGGTATGAAACAGAATGCTGAGACCGAAGATGGTGACGTTGGCTAGCTGCAGCCCGAAATACGGGCCGCCGGAGCGAAGGCCCGATCGCCCGCATCATGACCGCAGGCGACCGGCCCAGCGCCCAGTAGCTCCTGGGTCAGCTCAGCTCCGCGACGGCCGTCAGCAGCCGGTCCACGTCCGCGTCGTTGTTGTAATGCACCAGGCCGGCCCGCACCGCGCTGCCGGCATCCCGAATGCCAAGCACTCCGGTCAGCTCCCAGGCGTAGTTGTGCCCATGCCAGACGTTGATCTTGCGGCTGGCCATGTGCTCGGCGACTTGCTGCGGCGAATGGCCGGCGACGGTGAAGTAGGCCGTCGCCGTCCGGCTCGCCGCGCGGCCGTAGGTGCGGACGTGCCGCATGCTGTCCAGCCCGGCCAGCAGGACCTCGAACAGATGCTGCTCGTACTGCTGAACCGCGGTCATCGACGCCAGCAGCCGGTCCCGCAGGCTCGCGCTTGCGCCATCTTCGGGCGACCCGGCCAGCGCGGCGAGGTGCTGCACTGCCGCCGTCACCCCGGCCAGGCTGGCGAAGGGCAGGGTGCCGAGTTCGAACCGCTCTGGCACGTCGTCGGATGACGGGACGAGCTTGTCGGGCCGCAGCCCTTCCAGGAGTGCCGGATCGGCGACAACGATGCCGATGTGCGGGCCCGACCACTTGTAGGCGCTGGTCGCGTAGAAGTCAGCGCCCAGCGCCTGCACGTCGACGGGCACGTGCGGGGTGGCGTGCACGCCATCGACATAGCTCAGCGCACCGGCGGCGCGTGCCATCGCGGTGATGGCTGGCACGTCAGGCCGCGTCCCGATCACGTTGCTAGCGGCCGTCACCGCTACGAGCCGGGTCCGGTCAGTGATGAGTTCGCTGTACTGGCCTGTGGGCAGCTCCCCGGTATCCGGGTCGACGTCGGCCCACCGCAGCGTGGCGCCGGCCCGCTCGGCCGCCTGCACCCATGGCCGCACGTTGGCGTCGTGGTCGAGCCGTGAGACGACGACCTCGTCGCCAGGTCGCCAGCCCTTGGCCAGCGTCCCGGCAAGCCGGTAGGTGAGCGCTGTCATGCTCGGCCCGAAAATGACGCCACCAGCGTCGCCACCGGTCAGCGCGGCGACCGCGGCGCGGCTTGCAGCCGTGATCGCGTCGGCGCGCTTGCTCGCCGGGAACTCGCCGCCACCGTTCCCGAGCCCGCCCGCCTGGGCCTGGCTTATCGCATCGATAACGGCGGCCGGAACCTGCGTGCCCGCGGCGCCGTCCAGGTAGGCGTAGCCGTCAGCCAGTGCCGGATAGCAGGCCCGGACGGCCTCCACGTCGAGCTTCATTGCCAGTCATCCCTTCCGCCTCAAGCGCCGTCGCGCTGGCCACACGGCCCGCAACAGCCACGAGGGGACCACTGCGTCGTCCTGGCCGGTGCGTGCGAGCCGCCCAGAGGCCGCCAGGACAGCATGCCAGGGGTCGAGATGGCGCATTGCCTTGGCTCCCTGTGACCCGGCGGTCAGCGGCAGGTGCGGCATCCCGGCCAGCCAGCCAGCAAGCACGGCAGCGGGGTCCGCGGGCCGGTAGGCCACGCCGAGGGCGCCGGCCAGGTCCCAGGCGTGCAGATGCCACTCGGCGCACGCGGCGCCGGCCATTCCGCCAACCGTGACGACGGCGTCCCGGTACTGGTGATGTGGCAGGTCCCAGACCGCGCCGAGCCTGCTGGCATACGTGCGCGCCGAGACGGCGAAGGCGTCGATATGCTCGGCGGGCGGCGCGTCGGCGAGCGCGGCCAGCTCGGCGGCGTTCTGCCGGGCGAGCTTGCGGCCCAGCGTGTCTGGGTGGGCGCCCGTTGCCATCAGCCGCGCGTATCGGCTGACCGGCGCTTCGTCGAGGTATTCGTGCAGGTCGTCGGCTACGCAGCGCAGGTGCCCGGCAACCTCGAAGGCGCGCCACTCCGCAAGCGCCGTTTGCGCCGACCAGCTCGCGTCGTCAAACTGCGCGGCGAGCTGGCAGATGGCCGCGACCCCCGCGTCGTACGCAGCTAAGACCGGAACAGGCTCGCGTAGCGGCGCAGGCACTTCCCACGAATGGGTGCGCTCCACGGGCCCCCTCCAAGCCGACTCCGGCACCAGCACGCGCCGTCGTGTGGCCAGAGTGCCAGAGTTACCCGCTCTTCGCCACCCTGGGCTCTATGCCTGCAATCGCAACCAGCGCCCGTCAGTGTAACGGCCAGATCGCGAAGGCCAGGCATACGGCATCTGAACCGTGCTCGCGGCAGGCCAGCAGAGGGTGGTGTGACGGATGCGACAAAAAACATGGCAGCTGCCCCGAATGACCATCAGTTGCCTGCGCAAACGCCTCCGCCACGAGAAAAACTGAGGTGACAGCACTGCGGCTCGCCAGTTAACCTGCGGATAATGCCCCCCGAGTCAGCTAGTTCGCCGCCGCATGCCCTGACACAGCCGCCAGAGCATGATGCGGAGCCTGTCCAGGCCCAGACGCCCGCGCAAGCACTATGGCGAATGCGCGAGTACATGCGCCCGTACTACCTGGTCATGTTCCTGATGATCCTCGCCGCGGTGCTCGCCGTAACGGCCGAGATCGCCATCCCGCTCATCACAAAGTCCGTCATCGACAGCGTCGTGGTGCATGGCGTCAGGTCCAAGCTGGTGCCGCTTAGCATCGCGGCGATCGCGCTGGGCTCGATCCAGGCCGGGCTCAACTTCTTCCGCCGCTGGTCGCTGTCCGGTGCCGTAGCGGGGATGGAGAAGGTCGTCCGTGATGACCTCTACCATCACCTCCAGCGGCTTGAGCCCGCCTTCCATGACGCCTGGCAGTCCGGCCAGCTTCTGTCGCGAATGACGAACGACCTGGCCACCATCCGCCGGTTCGCCGGATTCGGTGTCGTGTTCTTCATCACCAGCGTCTGGACGTTCCTGCTCATCATCGCGCTGCTGATCCAGATGAACTGGTGGCTCGGCCTGCTCACCGGCTGCCTGTTCCTGCCCGTGGTGGTGCTGTGCCTGCGCTTCGAGAAGCGGTACCGCGTGCTGTCCAGGCTGTCGCAGGACCAGCAGGGAGACCTGGCCACCTACGTGGAAGAGGCGGCGGCCGGCATCCGGGTACTCAAGTCGCTCGGACGCCGGGATGAAGCAGCCGCGCGGCACCTTACTCAGGCCAAGCTCGTCTACCGCACACAGGTCGACAAGGCTCGGCTACGGGGCAAGTTCTGGGCTGGGCTGGACATGGTGCCCAACGCCGTGATCGGGCTGCTGCTCCTTCTCGGCGCCCTGGCCGTAGGCCGCCACGAGCTGAGCCTGGGCGGGCTGGTCGCGTTCGTGTCGCTGACGCTGCTGCTCATCTGGCCGATCGAGGCCATGGGGTTCATCATCGCCACCGGCCAGGAAGCGGCCACTGCGGCGCAGCGGATCTACGAGATCTTTGACACCCGGCCGACAATCACCGACCCGGCGCAGTCCAACACCGACGCCCGGCTGGACCGGCCTGGCCTGGCGGAGGGACGGTGGCTGAGCGGCCGCAGGGCAGCGCGAGCCGAGGCAGCGCGGGCTGAGGAAACGCGGGCGGAGGCAGCGCGAGCCGAAGAAATGCAGGCGGAGGAAGCACGAGCCGACGAACGGTCCAGCCGACATGCGCTGCAGCCGACGACCGGCTCCCGGCCGCGTGGCGCAGGCCAGCTGGTCTTCGACCGGGTCGAGTTCAGCTACCCGGGTGCGCCAACCCCGGTGCTGCGCAGCGTCACCCTGGAGCTAACCCCCGGTGAGACGGTGGCGCTGGTGGGCGCCACCGGCTCTGGCAAGACGACATTGCTGCACCTGGTGCCCAGGCTGGCCGACGTGACGGGCGGGCGGATCATGCTCGACGGCACAGACGTCCGCGAGCTGCCGCTGCCAGAGCTGCGGACCCGGCTCGGCTGCGCGTTCGAGGACCCGACCCTCTTCTCGGCGAGCGTCCGGGAGAACGTGGGCTTCGGCGTCCGGCACGCGAGCGAAGCGGCGATCCTCGCGGCCCTGGACGCGGCGCAGGCTGATTTCGTCGCCGACCTGCCGTGGGGCCTGGACACCAGGATCGGCGAGCAGGGTATGGCGCTGTCGGGCGGTCAGCGCCAGCGTGTCGCGCTTGCTCGCGCGATCCTCGCGCGGCCGCAGGTGCTGCTGCTTGACGATCCGCTCTCCGCACTCGACGTGCGCACCGAGGCCAAGGTGACGGCCGCGCTCGCCGAGCTGATGACCACCTCGACGGCGCTGATCGTCGCGCATCGGCCGTCCACGGTGTTGCTGGCCGACCGGGTTGCGCTGCTGGCTGACGGCCGCATTGTTGCGGTCGGCACCCACTCCGAGCTACTGGCGACGGAGCCCAGGTACCGCGAGCTGATGAGCGCAGATCAGCTCGATGCTGGTCATCGGGATGCTGGTCAGCTGAGAGCGGGTGACGACGGCCGGGCCACGCCCGGACTGACCGCAGGAGCAAGCCGATGAGCACCGCGCCAGCCGAAGCCTGGCGGGGCATCGCCTCCGAGCAGGAAGAGGAGATCAGCGGCAAGCTCGGCACGCTGCTGCGGCGGCGGTCCCGGCGGCTGCTGGCCGACCTGCTCGGCCCGTACCGGCGCCTGGTCCTGACGATCTTTCTGCTGATCGTGGTGGCCCAGCTCGCGGCGCTGGCAGGTCCGTGGCTCGTCGGGGTCGGGATCGACCAGATCCCGCACCTGACGAAGACCAACGACGTCGGCCCGCTAGCACTCATCATCATTGCCTTCGCCGTGACCGTCGTTGTGCAGGCCGGCTGCACCCGGTCCTACATCGCCGACATCGGCCTGCTGGGCGGGCGCGTCGTCCTGGAGTTGCGGCGGCGCCTGTTCGCCCACTTCCAGTGGCTGTCGATCTCCTTCCATGAGCAGTACACCTCCGGCCGCGTCATCTCGCGGCAGGTATCGGACATGGACTCGATCTCCGACCTGTTCGACGAGAGCCTCGCCTCGCTGGTCTCCGCGGTGCTGTCGCTGCTCCTCATCGGCGGCGGGATGCTGCTGCTCGACTGGCGCCTCGCGCTGCTGGTGATGGCCGGGTTCCCGCCGCTCATCTGGCTGTCGGCCTGGTTCCGGCGTGAGTCGGCGATCGCCTACCGCGGTACCAGGACAACGATCGCCTTGGTCATCGTGCAGTTCGTAGAGACGTTCGGCGGCATCCGGGCCGTGCAGGCGTTCCGGCGCGAGCGGCGGAACGAGGAAGTCTTCTCCGGCCTGAACCAGGCCAACGCCGAGGCTAACCTGCGCTCCTCGCGGCTGCTGGCCATCTACTTCCCCGGCGTCACGCTGGTCGGCAACCTCGCCATTGGCGCCGTGCTGCTCTACGGCGGGCTACGGGTCATCGACCACCAGATGCAAGTCGGCGTCCTGGTCACCTTCCTGCTGTATCTCCAGCGCTTTTTCGACCCGCTGATCGACCTCTCCCAGTTCTACAGCTCCTTCCAGTCGGCTGGCGCGGCGCTCGAGAAGATCTCCGGCGTCCTCGACGAAGCACCGCGGGTGGCTGAGCCGGAGCAGCCGGCCGCGCTGCCAGCCTCTGGCGGCCCGGCCAGCCGGGGCCGGACCGTCACGTTCGACTCGGTCCGCTTCGGTTACCGCCAGTCCACCGTGCTGCCGGACCTCAACCTGACCGTCCCGGCCGGGCAGACGGTTGCGCTGGTCGGCACCACCGGGGCGGGCAAGACCACCATCGCGCGGCTGCTGGCGCGCATCTACGACCCGCTCGAGGGCAGCGTGCTGCTGGACGGGGTCGACCTGCGGCAGCTTGATGACCGGTCCCTGCGGCACGAGGTCGTCCTCATCACCCAGGAGAACTTCCTGTTCACCGGATCGGTCGCCGACAACATCGAGCTCGGCAAGCCGGACGCGAGCCGGGCCGAGATTGTGGCGGCGGCCACGGCGATCGGCGCGCACCCATTCATCTCGGCGCTGCCGGACGGCTATGACGAGCAGGTGGGCAAGAGCGGCGGCCGGCTCTCGGCGGGCCAGCGCCAGCTGATCTCGTTCGCCCGTGCATTCCTCGCCGCCCCGGCCGTGCTCGTGCTGGACGAGGCCACGTCGCTCCTCGACATCCCGAGTGAACGGCTCGTCCAGGAGGCGCTGCTGCGAATCCTGGCCGGACGTACCGCGATGATCATCGCGCACCGCCTGTCGACGGTCGCGATCGCGGACCGGGTGCTGGTGCTCGATCACGGGCAGATCATCGAGGATGGCGCTCCCGATGAACTGCTGACGACTAGTGGCCAGTACTCGGCCCTGCACGCAAGCTGGCAGGAGAGCCTGGCCTGATTCGGCGTCCTGCTGACCGCCGGCGTCCTGGGCGTGATCGCGTGTGGCCGTCCGCTGGCATTTCGCACAGTCGGCTTGCCCCGCGCGTGACCTAGCGCCGACTTTCGCTAAGCTATGCGGCGTGAAGAGGGGTCGTACCAAGGTCAGCGCCGCTGCCGAAGCTAGTTACCTCGCCGACGTCGCGCTGGCTGCAAATTTCAGCCAGTTGCTGGCCGGGGCGCATGCCGCCGAGAGTGAATTCCGGCAGGCCCAGGCGACCGCAGCGCCAGTGAGCGTGCAGTACCCGCTGGCACGCAACCTTGATGTGGCCTTGACCGATGTCACCAGGGCTGCGTACGCGGCCCAGCGCGCCGAGATCGGCCCGCTCGGCTACGAGGACCGGATCTACTTCCGCAAGGCCAAGGCGACTCCCGCCGTGCATGCCTGGACCGACGAGGCCGAGCGCCTGCTGACGCTGCGCGAGACTCACCGCCTGAGCGGCTTCCCGGCCCGACCCGAGGTCCAGGTGCTCGGCGCCGAGGTGGCCAGGCTGCCGGGCGCCGGGTTCCACCCCTGAGACTGCCCTCCGCAGATCTGGGGCTGGGCGCCTCGGAGTAGTTCCGCGCCATGTCAGCATCAGCCATTCAGCTGATAGTCAGCTCCCTGTCAGGATTTGGCTACTGCGCGCAGTCAATCTGAATATCGCGGTGCGTAAAGCGGACTACATGAAACCTACAAAGCACGACACGGAAAACCGTCACAACGGGCCATGCCGTACGAGGCACTGACCTGGCACAGTAGGGTGTGATCAAGACCACAACTAGGAATCAACAGGAGGCACGCGAATGTGCCCGCATACGCCACGGTGTCCGGACCCCAGTGGACCGGATCGCGAGGCGGCCCGTACCGTCGTCAGTCACCCAGAGCAGGGGTGGAGCCTGCTTTGTAATGGCATTGTTATCTTCGAGGACACCGGGGAATTGCTTCCCGGTGGTGGAGCCATAGCCCCGCACCGCCCCACGGATCTCACCGCCTGTTCGATCAGCACCCCGGTAGTACCGGCAGCAAGCTCCCGCGTCCCTGCTGCCTGAGCAGCCTCCGCCGTCTGAGTAGCCGTAGCTGCCTGAATAGCTTCTGGTGCCTGAGCAGTCTCCGCTGTCTGAGTAGCCCCTGCTACGGAGTAGCTCCTGCTGGTGAGTTGTTAGGGCCCGCCGCCCAAGCCGGTGTGCCCGCCGCCGCGTCGCCGTCGCTGCGCCCCCAGCTGCTGCGTCCCCGCCGCCGTGCTTAGGCCTCGCAACCGCCGAGCTGCTCCGCCAGCCACGACCCGACGGCCGCGCCGACCGCGGAGGGATTCCTGGTCAGCGCGTGCGTCTCCCCCGGCAGCACGATGACTCGCGCCGCGTCCTGCCGCGCCGGAATCCCGAACGGGTCACGCTCTCCGCTGACGACGAGCACGTCGACGCCGGCTCCACGCAGCTCGGCGACCCGGCTCTGTTCGGGACGGCCAGGCGGATGCAGCGGGAACGCTAGCGCAACCACGGCCCGCGCCCCCGCCTCGGCGGCGGTCCGGCAGGCGACCCGCGCGCCGTTGCTCCGGCCACCCTGTACGAGCGGCAGGCCTGCAAACTCATCGCGCAGCGCAGCGACGATGTCCAGCCACGCGGCGTCCTGCGGACCCGGCGCGCCAGGTGCGCGGGCGCCCCGTACCCGGTAGGGCTGCAGGACACGGGCCACGACGCCGCCGAGGCCGACCGCCGCGTCCCGCACCGCCAGCAGGTCTCTGGTATCGACGCCGCCGCCGGCACCATGAGTCATCAGGAGCAGGAACGTGGCCGTCTCCGGCCGGTCAATCTCCGCCTGCGCGGGGCCCGCCCCGGTGCTGATCTGCATCCTGGCAGGGTAGCTCGCCCGGGCTCGGCCGCCGCGCGCTCCGGGCGAAACCTTGTCCGGGCCTCAGGTCCCGGCCGACGGGAACGTGACGACTGCCGCGCGGTCCTGCGAGTCCGATCCCGTGCCGCCGACTGCGCTGCCCCAGCTGACGACGACCCGCGGCCACCCAGCCCGCGGTCCAGCCTGCAGAGCTGGCTCGGTGGAGATGCCGAACGTGTCGCCCGGCCAGATGGAGGCGTTGCCGTAGGTGCGGGAGACCCGGATGGGAGCCGACAGCCAGCCCTTCCTGATCGAGAACGGCCGCAGGTAGAGCGCGTAGCCGGAGCGCGAGTTATCAGCAAGCCAGCCGACATAGGCCATGCCTTGCCTGCCGCCAGCCACCTGCACGATGTGCGTGGCCAGGTCAGTATCGGGCGTGACACGCAGCAGCGGTGACCAGTGCTCGCCGTCGTCGGTCGAATAGGACAACCACCCGACGTCTTCGCCGCCGGACTGAGTGTCCCAGGTGACATACAGGTTGCCCGCGACGTCAGCTGAGATGTCTCCGTCGACCCACCACTCTGAGTTGTTCATGGCGAGTGAGTCTGGGCCAACGGGCACCGGCGCCGACCAGGTCGCCCCGCCGTCTGCCGAGGACGTAGCGAAGCTGTGCGCCACCGTCATGGTGAACGACGTCCGGCTGGTCATGTGGTAGCCCTGGTACTCGAGGTCGACCCGGCCGTCAGGCGCGACGAGCAACGGGCCGCTGTCCCCGCCGCTGGCCGGGTAACCGGGGCTCACATGCGTGATCGGGCCCCAGGTGCGCGCCCGATCGGCTGACGTCTGCAGGACGATATTGAGGTCGCCCGAGGCGAACGAGCAGCTCCCGCCCTTGCTGCAGACGTCCGTGACGTCCTTCGCGCTCGGGCCGTAGTCCCAGCTCAGGTAGACGGTCCCGGTCGGGCCGACGGTGATGAAGTCACGGTCGCCCCAGTTGCCGCGCTGCGGCGCGACGAGTTGTGTCACCTGCGCGAAGTTCTGCCCGTGGTCGAACGACGCTGCCACGACGGGGAACACGTGGTGCTTGGACGCGTTCATGAACGCGGCGTACACGGTGCCGTCAGGCGCCACCGCAACCGACGGATCCCAGGCGCCCAAGGAGTCGGCCAGGACAACGGGGCTGGCGAAGTGCAGCCCGCCGTCGGCCGATGCTGCGAACCCGATCTGGCGCCCGCAGCCCATCCATTCTTCGTAGACGTAGCCGCGCGCCGGATCGACGGCCTGCTCCACCTCAGCGTTCTGCCCTCGGCACCCATTGCTGAATTCGGTGATCGGGCTGATCAGCGGTCTGCTGGTGGCCGCAGCAGTGGTGGCACACGCAGGAACTCCGGCTGCTGCGGCGAGCCCGATCACGGCGAGGATGAGCGTCCGTCTCCTCGTTGCCGTCCAGGGCGCCATCACGCTTGCCCGAGGCTAGACGTTCAGCAGCTTCTTGAGGAACTGGCCGGTGTAGCTCTCCTCGACCTTCGCCACGCCCTCCGGCGTGCCGGTAGCGATGACGTTCCCGCCCCGTGACCCGCCGTCCGGGCCCAGGTCGATGACCCAGTCGGCCGTCTTGATCACGTCCAGGTTGTGCTCGATCACGATCACGGTGTTGCCCGCCTCGACCAGCCGGCCGAGCACGCCGAGCAGCTTGCGGATGTCGTCGAAGTGCAGGCCGGTCGTCGGCTCGTCCAGGACGTAGATCGTCCGCCCGGTCGACCTGCGCTGGAGCTCAGAGGCCAGCTTGACCCGCTGCGCCTCGCCGCCTGACAGAGTCGGCGCCGGCTGTCCGAGCCGAACGTATCCGAGGCCGACATCGACCAGCGTCTTGAGGTGCCGGTGAATGGACGGGACCGGCTCGAAGAACTCGGCAGCTTCCTCGATCGGCATCTGGAGCACGTCCGCGATCGTCTTGCCCTTGTAATGCACCTGGAGCGTGTCGGTGTTGTACCGCGCGCCATGGCAGACCTCACACGGCACGTACACATCAGGCAGGAACTGCATCTCGATCTTGATGGTGCCGTCACCCGCGCAGGCCTCGCACCGGCCGCCCTTGACGTTGAAGGAAAACCTGCCGGGCTGGTACCCGCGCACCTTGGCCTCGGTCGTCTGCGCGAACAGCTTGCGCACGCTGTCGAAGACCCCGGTATAGGTGGCCGGGTTGGACCGCGGCGTCCGGCCGATCGGCCCCTGGTCGACGTGCACGACCTTGTCGAGGTGCTGGATGCCGGTGATCTTGGTGTGCTTGCCCGGCACGATCCTGGTGCCGTGCAGTTCCTTGGCCAGCGCGCTGTACAGGATGTCGTTGACTAGCGTCGACTTGCCCGAGCCCGAGACCCCGGTCACCGCGATGAACAGGCCGAGCGGGAACGCGACGTCGATGCCCTTGAGGTTGTGCGCCGCCGCGCCCTTGACGACGATCTCGCGGCCCTTGGTCCGCTTCCGCCGCTTGGCGGGCACCTCGATGGCCTCCCGGCCGGTCAGGTACGCCCCAGTGATCGACTCCTTGCTCGCGAGCAGCTCCTCAAGCGGGCCCGAGACGACGACGTGCCCGCCGTGCTCGCCGGCCCGCGGGCCGATGTCGACGATCCAGTCAGCGGCCCGGATGGTGTCCTCGTCGTGTTCCACGACGATGAGGGTGTTGCCCAGGTCGCGCAGCCGCAGCAGGGTCTCGAGCAGCCGGTGGTTGTCCCGCTGGTGCAGGCCGATGGATGGCTCGTCCAGCACGTACAGCACGCCGACCAGGCCTGAGCCAATCTGGGTGGCGAGCCTGATGCGCTGTGCCTCGCCGCCGGCCAGCGTCGCCGACGCTCGGTCCAGTGTGAGGTAATCCAGGCCGACGTCGAGCAGGAAGCCAAGCCGGGCGTTGACTTCCTTGAGAATCCGCCCGGCGATCTGCATGTCCCGGTCCGACAGCTGCAGCGACAGCAGCAGCTTGGCCAGCTCGCCGATCGGCAGGCCGGTGTAGTCGGAGATCGACCGGTCGTCGACCGTCACCGCCAGCGCTACCGGCTTCAGCCGCGCGCCCTTGCAGGACGGGCACGGCACCTCGCGCATGAACTCCGCGAACCGCTCCCGGCTGTACTCGCTCTCGGCATCGGAATGCCGGCGCTCGATGTACGGGATCGCGCCCTCGAAGTTGGTGTAATACGACCGCTCCCGGCCGTACCGGTTCTTGTACCGGACATGCACCTGCTGGTCGTATCCGTACATCAGCGCGCGCTGGGCCTTGGCCGGCAGCCGTTCCCACGGCGTATCGATCTTGAAGCCGAGCGCATCGCCGAGAGCGTCGATCAGGCGCAGGAAATAGTCGCTGACGTGGCCGCCGGTCCAGACCGCGATCGCCCCGTCGGCCAGCGTGCGCGTCGGGTCCGAGACGACGAGCTCCGGGTCGACCTCCATCTTCGTGCCGAGCCCGGTGCAGTCCGGACAGGCGCCCCACGGCGAGTTGAACGAGAACGACCGCGGCTCGAGCTCGTCGAACGACAGGTCGTCATACAGGCACGCCAGGTGCTCGGAATACATCCGCTCGCGGTTCGGGTCGTCCTCGGGCAGGTCGACGAAGTCGAGGACGACGACGCCGTTGGCCAGGCCCAGCGCGGTCTCCACCGAGTCGGTCAGGCGGCGCCGCGCCGATTCCTTCACATCGAGCCGGTCGACCACAACCTCGATGTCGTGCTTCTCGTACTTCTTCAGGGCCGGCAGCTCGCCCGAGACTGCGGTATCGAGGCGGATGGTGGTGCCGTCCACTCGCGCCCGCGAGAAACCCTTGACCTGGAGATCACGCAGCATCTCGGTGTACTCGCCCTTGCGGCCGCGCACGATCGGCGCGAGGACCTGGAACCTGGTCCCCTCGTCAAGCTCGAGTACCCGGTCCACGATCTGCTGGGGCGTCTGGCGCGCGATCGGCCGCCCGCAAACCGGGCAGTGCGGCTTGCCTACGCGGGCAAACAGCAGCCGAAGGTAGTCGTAGACCTCGGTGATCGTGCCGACGGTCGACCGGGGATTGCGGCCTGCGGCCTTCTGGTCGATCGAGACCGCTGGCGATAGCCCGTCGATGAAGTCGACGTCGGGCTTGTCCATCTGGCCGAGGAACTGGCGCGCATAGGCCGACAGGGACTCGACGTACCGGCGCTGGCCCTCGGCGAAGATCGTGTCGAACGCGAGACTCGACTTACCCGAGCCCGAGAGGCCGGTGAACACGATCATGGCGTCGCGCGGCAGGTCCAGCGAGACATCCTTGAGGTTGTGCTCGCGGGCACCGCGGACGACGAGGCGATCTGCCACTTTGCGCTCAGTTCTCCCGATATGTACGGCTGGTGTCGGACCACAAAGCCGCGAGGTCATGGTATCCGGGGGGTGTGACAAAACCGGGGGCTAAGCCCGCACCCGCTGCCGCCCCCGGCCCGGCAGCCCAGTCCGGTAGCCAAATCCGGCATCCCGGTCCAGCAGTGCAGTCCGGAAGCCCAGTCCGGAAGCCCAGTCCAGTGCGCCCCGTCCCGGCACCCCAGTCCCGGCAGCTTCACTACAACACCGGTCCAGCTCGATCGGATTCCCGGTCGTGCCCTAGATTCGCGGATGACGATATTCCGACGGCGAGATTCGGGCCTGCTGCCACTGGACGGCTGGCACGCCAGGCCCGGCGGGGAAGGTCTGATCATGGCAATCGACGTCGACCCGGCTGACCCGGCGGCGGCCGCTGCTGAGCTGATAGTCGCGGTAGACAGCGCGACTGAGCGCCTTCGGCAGACGGCGGCCGGCCTCTCGGACCAGCAGGCTCGCGAGCCGTCGCGGCTGCCCGGCTGGAGCCGCGGGCATGTGCTGACCCACGTCGCCCGGAACGCCGACAGCCTGCGCAACCTGCTGATCTGGGCGCGCACCGGCATCGTGACCCCGCAGTACGCCGACCAGAGCGAACGGGAGCGTGGCATCGCGGCCGGGGCCGGACGCCCTCCAGCCGAGCTGCTGGCCGATCTCGACGCATCCGCCGCAGCCCTGGCCGCCGAGGCGGCCAGCCTTCGCGCTGACCAGTGGGCCGCCGAGGTACGCGGGCTGCATGGTGCCCCGCATGCGGCGTGGTTCACGCTGCAGCGGCGGCGTATCGAGGTCGAGGTCCATCACGTCGATCTCGACGCCGGATACAGTCCGGACGAGTGGCCTCTGGACTTCGCGGCCACGCTCCTGGAAAGCGTAGTCGCCGACTTCGCCGACGCCGAGGCTCCGGCAGCGCGCCTGCGGATCGCCGAAACCGGCAGCCCGCTCCGGATCGGGCCCCCGGACGCGACGACGACGGTCGAGATCAGCGGCCCGGCTCGCGCGCTGCTGGCCTGGCTGATCGGCCGCAGTTCGGGGGCCGGGCTGGCTGCCGCGCCGCCCGGTCCGCTGCCGGCCCTGCCGCCATGGTAGGTATCAGGGTGACGACCTGCGCCGCCGGCACGACGCGGCCGGCCGAAATGGCAGGCAGCCGAGATGACACGCAGCCGAGATGACGGGGCAGCGGGATGACAGGGCAGCGGGATGACAGGGCAGCGGAGATGAGGAGAGCATGACCTATACCGGGAACGTGGCCGTGGGCGGCGCCGCCGACACCAGGGAACTCCCCGGCCTCACCATCACCAAGGTGGCGGTCGGCCCGATGGACAACAACGCCTACCTGCTGCGCTGCACCCAGACCGGCGAGCTCGCGCTCATCGACGCGGCCAATGAGGCCGACACGCTGCTGCGGCTGATCGGCGACGTGCCGCTCGCCACCATCATCACGACGCATCAGCACTGGGATCACCACGCGGCCTTGCGCGAGGTGCAGCAGTCCACTGGTGCCGCGACGGTGGCGCACCCGCAGGACGCGCCCGGCCTGCCGATCCCGGTCACCAGGCCGGTGCACCACGGCGACACCGTTGCCGTCGGGGACGCCATCTTGTCGGTCATCCACCTGCGCGGGCACACGCCTGGCAGCATCGCACTGGTCTACGACGGCGGCGGCGAACTAGCTGACCAGCCGCACCTGTTCACCGGCGATTCGCTGTTTCCAGGCGGGCCCGGTAACACCGAGCACGACGCGCAGCGATTCGGCAGCCTCATGACCGACCTGGAGGAGCGGATCTTCGCCGAGCTGCCCGACGGCACGTGGGTGTACCCGGGCCACGGCGGCGACACCACCATCGGCGCCGAGCGCCCGCACGTGCCGGAGTGGCGCGCCCGCGGCTGGTAACAGCCGAGCCCGGTCCGGTCCGCGCCGGACGCCCTCGGCCACGGCAGCCGGGCGCGCGGTTACAAGCACGCGTAGCAGGCGTCCATCAGGGCCTTGTTGCGCGGGTTGCGCCAGCGCGGCCCCATCTGGCTCGTCACATAGCCGACGGCCAGGCGCGCGTCGGGGTCGCAGAAGCCGACCGATCCCCCAGCGCCGAAATGCCCGAAGCAGCGCGGGCCGTTCCCAAGCTGGCGCTCGGGATGCGTCAGCTGGAAGCCGAGCCCGAACCGGGATGGCCGCAGCAGAACGAAGTCCTCGCCGTACACCTGCTCCGTCGTCGCCGCCGCGAGCGCCGCACTAGTCACGACGCGCACGCCCGCCAGGGTGTTGCCGGCGGCCAGCTCGGTGTAGACGCGGGCGATGCCGGCGGCCGTCGCGTGCGCGTTCGCCGACGGGATCTGCGCGCTGCGCCAGGCTGCGGTATTCACCACGCCGGCGCCGGAAATATCCGGCGGGTTGAAGTAGGCGTTCAGCGACATCTGACTGGCGGGAACGGGGTCGGCCTGGTCCCCCGCCGTCTCGGGCTCGCGGTGCGGCCAGCGGAATTCGGCGACCCGGCCGTGCTCGGCCGCAGGCAGCCCGATGTGCACGTCGGCGCCGAGCGGGGCGGCCACCTCGCGCCGTAGGAACTCGCCGACGCTCGTACCGGTGATCCGCCGGATCAGCTCGCCGGCCAGATAGCCGAACGTGTTGACGTGGTAGCCGTGCCCGGACCCGGGCACCCACCACGGCTCCTCGGCCGCGAGCAGCGATGTCATGAGCTGCCAGTCAAGCCCGCTGCCGCGCGGCAGCGGCTGTCGCAGGGCCGGCAGCCCGGCCTGATGGCTGAGCACCTGCCGGACCGTGATGGCGTCCTTGCCGGCCGCGCCGAACTCCGGCCAGTAGCGGGTCACGGGGGCGTCGGGGTCGAGCAAGCCGAGGCCCGCGAGCCTGGCCGCGCACACCGCCAGCAGGCCCTTGCCGACCGAAAACACGTTCACCAGCGTGTCGGCCGACCACGGCTGACGCTGGTCCGCGTCGGTCCAGCCGCCCCATAGGTCGGCTACGACGACGCCGTCGAGGGTCACGCAGATGGCGGACCCAAGCTCACCCCGTTCCCTGAAATTGCGATCGAACTCCGCCCGCACGGCGCCAAATCGCGTGTCGCACCAGCCGTCGATGGTCGCCTGGCTCATGAACCTTTGCCCGCCTTCCTGCCGTGCCGACGACGCGTGCGCGCTGTTTAGTAGTCTGCCCGGAGATGACACAGCTGCGCGACGTCGCGATCATCGGGGCCGGCCTGCTCGGGCTGGCAACCGGACGTGCCCTCACGGCCCGCGGCTGCGACGTCGTCGTCCTCGAGCAGGCCGAGATCGGTCATCCGGCATCGGGCTCTAAGGGCAGCTGCCGCATCTTCCGGCTCGGGTATCCGGATCCGGCCTACGTGACCGCGGCACGGCAGGCCGGCGAATTGTGGCGTGCGTTGGAGGCCGGCTCCGGGCGGCGCATCCTGCTGCCGACGCCGCACCTCACATTCGGGACCGGGCTGCAGGCCGTGCAGGCGGCCATGCGGGCGGCCGGCGCGCCATGCGAGCTGCTGTCCGCCGCGGCTGCCGCGGAGCGGTTCCCGGCCGTGCGCATCGGCGGTCCGGCCTTGCTCGAGCCGGAGTCGAGCGTGATCGCCGCCGACGTAGCGCTCGAGGTACTGGCGGCTGGCATCCCTCAGATCCATACCGGTACCCGCGTGCTTGGCGTGACCGACGACGGCAGCGAGGTCACCGTGCACACAAGCGCAGGCACGGTGACCGCGCGCACCGCCGTGATCACGGCCGGCCCGTGGTCGGGCGCGCTGCTCGCACCGCTGGGCGTGCCGCTGCCGGGCCTGCCGACCATGGAGCAGGTCGCCTACCTCCGCCGGGTCAGGCCGGGCGCCGGGCCACCCATCTTCATCTGCCACGCGGACCGGGCGCCCTACGGGCTGCCTGTGCCTGGATCGCCGCTCTATAAGATCGGCATACATCCGAGCGGTCCGCCGACTGACCCTGACGCGCAGGACCAGTCCGCCGATCCGAACCTGGTCGGCAAGCTGTCGGAAGTAGCGAGGCGCTATCTGCCCGACTATGACCCTGATCCTGTGGCGACCGAGCGCTGCGTGTACGACAGCAGCCCGGACGAGGACTTCGCCGTGGACCGGATCGGCAACGTCGTGGTCGGCAGCGGCACGTCCGGGCACGGCTTTAAGTTCGGCCCGCTGCTCGGCGAATGGCTCGCCGACCTCGCCACCGGGACGACAGGCGGGCCGGGGCCGGAACTCCGGCAGCGGTTCGCGCTGAGCCGGTTCCGACCTCCGGCCGAGCCCGCGGCACGCTGAGGTCCGCCAGCACTGCTCGTCCGCCAGCACTGCTCGTCCGCCAGCACTGCTCGTCCGGCTGGGCGATTCGGGTCTGGGCCTACTGAGGGCTTTGCTACTGGGGGCTGGGCGCCGCGAACTGGATCTTGAGCCCGTACTTGCCGCCGGCCAGCCGCACGACCGTCAGGGCGGCCCGGTACCCACTCGGCTGGTGCTCGAGCAGCTTCTCAGCCCCTGCGAGCTCGCTGGTCTGGCCGCGCCTGTGCTGAGTTGTCAGCCCGATGATCTCAGCCAGCCGGAACGGCGTCGAGGTGTCGGCATTCGGGCCCGCGTCACCGAAGCGGCTGATGGTGACCGGGTAGCGCGTTGCGAGCCGCTGTAGCACGGTCAGCAGCCGCGGATCCACGAGCCCGCCGGCCAGGTCCTCACGCGCGGCTGCGCGCACGCGCACCCGGCCATTGCCGATCAGCTTGATCCCGGCGTTGCGGCGGGCCGCGATCGCGCTGCTCGCCGCCTGGCTGTACGCGGCCTGGCCGCCCGCCACGACGACGCGGACCTGCACGGCCTCCGCGCCGCTGCCGAATGACGCGATCACCGCAGGGGCGGTCGTCGCAAGCTGCGCGCCGTACTGCGCGCGGACCGCCGGAGTCGCGACGACCAGGGCGCCGACCGCCGGGAGTAGGGCGCCAGGCTGCAGCACTATCTTGCCGCCACCCGCATAGCCGGCCGTCAGGATAGCCGCGCACGTCGCCGGGTCGCAGCCGATGACGGCCTGCTGACTGACCTCAGCCGCGATCCAGTCCACGGCCGCCGTGCCGTTCGCCGCCGCCTGCGCCGCTGCCGCCGCCCGCGCGCGCTTCTGCGCCGGGGTCAGCCGCGGTGTGGTCGCCGCGTGCTGCCTGGTCCGTTGGGACGCCGGCGAGCCGGTCAGCTCGACCACGGCAGTTACCGCGACGGCCGCGACCGCGACGACGATGACGGCCGCGAAACCCGCCCGGCGTGCCCTGCCAACCCGGCCGGTATCGGGCACGCGCAGGACGCGGCGGCGCACCCACAGGCGCAGCGTGGTGCCGATGACCTTGATCCACGACGGCGCAGCAGCGCTCTGCCCCATCCGCCTGGCACCGCCGCTGATCTGACGCACCGGGGCGTTGCCGCCGGAGGCGCTAGTCGCGCCAGCGGTCCGAGCCGGGTTGTCCAGCCGGTATCCCGACGGCGGCGAGGTGTCACTGGACACTGAGAACTCCCGGGCCGCGAACAGGGTGAGGCCACACGGCCCTATTCGGGATATCTCAGCACATCGAGCATGGACTAACTAGGTAGATCAACTCGATTGTTACTCAAGCTTCGAAATCACTTCGCGCGGGCGGCATCGCGAGCTGGTTATCACTTCGCGCGGCCGGCGTTGCAAGCTGGCTATCCCTCGCGCTCGCCGCTGCAAGCTGTCAATCACCTCGCGCGGCCGGCGTCGCGCTTGGCAGAGCGGCTCGCCGCTAGCCGTGCGTAGATCGCCAGTGCGGCCCGTACCGCATCCTGCTCCGTAGGAAGCGCGGCGCTTCTTTCCCGAGCCGCCGAGCTGAGCCTCGCGGCCAGCGACGCGTCGTCGAGCACAGCCATCACAGCGTCGGCCAGCGCTGCCGCATTGTCGGGCGGGACGAGCAACGCACCGCCGGCACCCGTCAGCTCGGGGGTCCCGCCCACCCGCGTCGCCACGATAGGCCTGCCCGACCGCATTGCCTCCTGGATGACCAGCGCGCGTGCCTCCCAGCGGCTTGGCACCACGACGACATCGGCAACAGCGAGCAGAGCAGGCACGTCGTCTCGCGCGCCAAGCAGCGCGACGTCGGCGCCAGCCTCGCGCGCGCGCACGCGCAAGTCGCCGGCCAGCGGGCCGTCACCTGCGATCACCGTGAGCGGCCGCGGATCGCGGTCGTGCCAGCGGGCCGCGGCGTCGATTAGCACATCCAGGCCCTTCTGCGGCGCAAGCCTGGCCACGGCCAGCACGACAGGCCGGTCGACCGCCCCGAGGTCGGCTCTGGTCGCCGCCACGTCCGCCGTCGTTGGCGCCGGTGCAGGCCGCGCCGGCACGTCAAACTGCTCCGCCGCGGCCGCGCCGCTATCACGCATCCGCTCCAGCAGGTCCGGCGACGCGCATAGCAGGAGGTCGGCGCGCCGGGCGCAAATCCGCTCCAGCAGACCGAAGACGAGCCGGGCCGACAACCCATCCGGCGGCGCGTTGTGCACTGTCACGGCAAGCGCCGGCCTCGCGCGCCTGCGCGGCCCGGAATCGGGCAGCCTGGATGCGGACAGCCTCAAGCCGCGCAGCCTCAAGCCGGACGGACTGGAACCGGCCGGCTCGGAGCCGCGCGGCCAGGGTCCGGCCCACCCGAAGCCACGCAGGCTCGCGATGGCCAGCGCGGCGAACGCCCCCGCCCGCACCCCGTGGGCGTGCACGACGTCGGGCTGGCTAGCGGCGAGCCCGGCACGCAGCCTGACGATCGCCACGGCGTCACGATCCGGGCGCGGCCGGTCGCCGATCCGCACGACTCGCACGTCCATGCCCACGGGCAGCAGCGCGAGCGTCTGCGCCGGCGCGAGCACGCTCACCTCGAGGCCCGCGGCGCGGCAGCCGTCCGCCAGCGCGCTGACATGACTGACCGTGCCGCCCGACGCGAGGCCGACGACGAAGGCGACCCGCCGACCCGGCTCGGCTGCCCCCGGCACCGTCCGCCCTGCCCCCGGCACCGTCGGCCCTGGCCCCGCTGGCCCTGGCCCCGCTGGCCCCGTCACCGCACCAGCGCCTGGCGGGTCCTGCTCACGACCGCGCGCAGTTCACCGCCGTCCAGCACATAGGCGACGCCCGCGAACGCCGTGAGCGCGCACCCGGCAGCGAGCACAGCGACCAGCGCTGCCGCGATGGATCCGGTTCTTGGCAGCGCCGCCGCTACTCCAGCGCCAGCGCCAGCGCCCACGATCGCGGCCACCAGGCCGGACGCCGCAGCCCTGCCGGTGCCGGCCAGCGCTGCGCGACCGATCGCCCGGCGGACGGCGACCACGAGCGCGAGGCCAGCGACAGTCAGCCCGATCGTGTTGCCGAGCGCCAGCATCGCCACGACCCAGCGTCCGGGCGACAGGGTGACCAACACGACGTCGGCCGCGATGACGATCAGCCAGCCGGCTCCCACCGCCACAGCGGCTACCCTGCTGCGTCCGGACGCGAGCAGAACCCGGGACAGGCAGGCGACGAGGCCGTAGCCTGCCAGGCCCGGCGCGAACAACGCCAGGCTGGCGGCGAGCTGCGGCACCTGGGCAGGCCGGCTGGCCAGGAAGTGCGCTGCCGGAACTGCGGCAGCCAGCACGAGCGCGGTACCGAGGAACGACATCAGCAGGACGGCACGGGCCGACCCGGCTGCCGTCTGGTCGAAGTGATCCCCGTCGCGCGTGGACAGGACGGGAAACGCGCTGACTGCGATCGAGATCGCGAGCACGGCGTACGCGGCCTCGAATACCTGCCAGCCGTACTGATACAGCACGAAGGCCGCGCCAGGCCCGCGGCCGTTCGCGAGCAGGATCACGACAAGCTGCGAAACATCCTGCGCCACCAGCGCGACGATCCCGAAGACGGCAAGCCCCCCGATCCGCCGGCCGACACCGACCGGGAACCGCAGCGCGGGACGGAACCGGATCCGCAGCCGCCAGGCCGGGATCAGCGCGGTGAGCACGAGCGCGCCAACTCCGGCCGTGGTGCCAACCGACAGCATCAGCTCGGCCGCACGCGGCAGGCCACGGAGCCTGTTGACGTACGAGGCGCCGAGGGGCACGAACGCCAGGTAGACGGCGATCACGACCAGGCTCGAGATCACCGGCGCCAGGGCCGGGGCCGCGAACCTGCGGTGCGCCTGGAGTATGCCGTAGAGCGCCACGGCAAGCCCGTAGAGCAGGATCTGCGGCGCGAACACCGCGAGCATGTGGCCAGTCACGGTCACGAGCGGCGCCTGCGCGCAGTGGTCCCGGCCGTTCGCCGGGTTCAGCAGACTCGCGAGCGGGCGTGCCGCCAGCGCGACCGCCAGGCTCACCGGCACGAGAATCAGGGTGGTCCAGGTCAGCAGCGCCGACGACGTCTGGCGGACCTCGGCGGCGGCAGCGCCGTCCGTTGCCGACCGCTGCGCGGGCCTGGCCAGGACCGGCACCATGATGCTCGTCAGCGCGCCGCCAAGGACGACGTCGTAGACGATGTTCGGCAGCGCGTTGGCCGTGACGTACGCCGTGCCGAGGCAGGTGGCGCCGACCGTCTTGGCAAACACGACGGTCCGGACCAGCCCGAGCAGCCTGGCCAGGATGGTGAGTCCCGCGATCAGCGCCGCGGCGCGGCCGATGCCAGCTCCAGCGAGCCTGCCGACGCCCGGCTCCTGACCGTCGCGGGTGACCGGGACGGCCGGGCGGGTCACCTCGCCTCGGCCGAGTGCCGGTCTTGCGCCGAAGGCGTGCCGTCGGCAGGGTCGAAGAGTGATGACGTTGCGCGGTTCGCTGCCGGACTGCCGGGCACCGTCGAGGCAGGCGCCGTCGAGGCAGGCGCCGTCGATGCAGGAACCGTCGAGGCAGGCGCCGTCGAGGCAGGCACCGTCGATGCAGGCACCGTCGTGGCAGGCGCCGTCGAGGCGGCGGGCCGACGGCCGAGCATGTCTAGGCGGCGCAGCGGTCCGGTGCGCTCGATGACCTTGGTGAAGCTCACCTTCTCGCTGGCCGCGGTCAGGCCGATCACGACAGCCAGCACGCCAAGTCGCGCTGGGCGCGGCAGCGTGGTCGCTGCAGCCGCGCCGAGCATGGCGCCGAGGGCGTTCGCGCCAGCGTCGCCCAGCATCGAGCGCTCGCCGAGGTCCTCGGGCAAGAGCGCGGCCGCGGCCGACAGCGGCGCCGCGGCGGCAGCGCGGCCGCGCTGCCATGGGGCGAGCAGGCCGCCCGCCAGCAGTGCCACCTTGATGGCGCGCCCTGGGCGGAGGTCGAACAGATTCAGCAGGTTGGCCCCTCCGGCCACCAGCCCGGCATTGATCAGCGTGTCGGCGACCGCAAGCGGCGCGGAGGCACCGCGATCTGCGCCGCCTGGGCGAGCTGGCGGTCCGGCGATCAGGGCGGCGGCAAGGCCAGTCGCGCCAATGCCCGCGATCTTCACGGCTCCGGTTGTCAGCTCGCCTGCCCGCAGCGCGCCTAGGTGCCCACGGAAGCCCTTACTGACCCCGTTCCCGGCAAGGTCGTCATAGCTGCCGAACGCGGCGGCACCCGCTCCTGCGACAGCCAGCGCGAGCCGGTCGCGCGTGGCGCCGCCACCAGCCAGCGCGCCGGCGATACTCCCGATCGCGACCGCTGGGCCCTCGAGCAGCGTGATCGGCTCACCGCGATGATTAGTACGGTCCCACGTCGGGCCACCGCCCGGGGGCCTGGCCGTCAGGGCTGCGTAGGTCAGCCGTGCCGCGGCGGCGGCCACGAGGCCCGACCGCCCAGCATGAGTGCTCATAAGTGCCTTCCTGGTCCGACGGAGGTGGTGCCCGTCGGCGTCGCGCTCGGGGTGGGCGCCGGGCTTGGCGCGTTACCCGAGTCGATCCCAAAGGCCGCCGGGGCCTTGCCGTCGAGCAGGTACCGAAGTGCCTGCACCACCATGATCTGACCGCTCTCGGTATCGGCATTGTCCACGGTCGAGACCTGGTTGGCACTGTTCTCGTTGCTGATGACGCTGCCCGCGCCGACTGACTCAGCAGCGCCAGCCATCACGGTGGCGCTGCTGGCCGCGTTTAGCTGGGCCGCCAGGGCCACGAGGACCTGGCTGCCGGTCTGGGGCGGCGCTCCGCCGGGCGCGACCAGCACAGCCAGGGTCGCCGTCTGGGGCGTAGTGGAGGCCGCCACGAAGCCGTTCTGCTCCAGGCCGCCCAGGATGGCCGCGCTTGACTTCGCCGACAGCGCGGTGCCAGCCGGCGTGTCCAGCAGGCTGGCCGCGAGAACCTGCGCCACCGCTTGCTGCCCGGCGACGCGGCTCTGTGACTGCGCGGGCGGGGTCAGCCCGGCCCTCGTGCTCAGGCTCTCGGCAAGCTGGGTCAGGACGACCTCGTTGGCGGCACTCGTGTTCAGGAACGACTGCTCGATGTCGACCTCGCCGGTCACCGTAGCTCCGGCCTGCTGCAGGACCGCAGTCACCCCGCTCGTGACTGCGGGGGTCGCGCCAGGGGCGATGACCAGGACCACCTTGTCGTGCGTAAGCAGGCCGCCAACCAGGCGCTGCGACGCCGCCTGGGCGAAGGCCTGATCGGCACTGATCTGTTTGTTCAGCGCGCGGTTCGCACTAGACAGCGCGTTGTTGCGGGCCACTGCCCGATCCTGCGCCTTCGTCAGGAACTGTTCGGCCTTGCCGCTCAGCGCAGTGGATCCCACCACGAGGCCAACGGCCAGCGCGAGGAACACAGCGATGATGGAGACCAGGTGATACCTGAAATCGATCACTAGAGCAGTCCAGTTAGCCAGTACCACAGCTGGCGCAGCGCCAGGCCGAGGTATCCCAGGTATAGCTTGCCGACCGGGGTCCATGAGAGCGCAATGATCGGCACGAGGGCGGCGATGGCCAGCAGCACGAGCGACTTGGCGTTGATCCGGCTCTGATAGAGCCGGCTAACGCCCTTGGCGTCGACAATCTTGTCGCCGACCCGGATCCGGGTCAGCACGGCACTGGCCATGCCCGACCGCCCCTTGTCGAGGAACTCTACCAGCCCGTATCGCATGCCAACCGTGACAATGAGGCTGGCGCCAGCCTCGTCGGCGAGCAGTACAGCGACGTCCTCGCTGGTGCCAGGCGCCGGGCAGGTCACCGAATCCAGCCCCAGGTCCTGCACCCTCGGCAAGCCCGGGGCATGACCGTTCATGTACGCGACCACGACCAGCTCGGCGCCCGACCTCAGTGCCTTGTCGGAGACCGAGTCCATGTCGCCGACGATCATGTGCGGCCAGTACCCGGCGTCGATCAGCGCGTTCGCGCCGCCGTCGACGCCGATCATGACGGGCTTGAACTCCCGGATGTACGAGCGCAGGGCCTGGAGATCCTCGCGATAGCGATAACCACGCGCCACGACCAGGGCATGGCGGCCCGCCAGCTTGGTCCGCAGGTCCGGCATCCGGATGCCCTCGGCTAGCAGCTCAGAATCCCGGTTGATGTACTCGAAGGTATTGGCGACGAACGCCTTGAGCTGCTCGGCCAGCCCTTCCTTCGCCGCGGTCATGGCCAGGGCCACCGACTCGACGGTTTGCCGGGTCCCCTTGGCGACCACCGTCTCGGCCAGGTATACGGTCTCGCCGTCGAGCCTGACGCGCTGGCCTTCCTTCACCAGGTCGAACACGTCCGGCCCGACGTCATCCACCAGCGGGATGCCGGCGTCCACCAGCACCTGCGGGCCCTGGTTCGGATACCGGCCGCTGATGCTGGGCGCGGCGTTGATGACAGCGGTGACCTGGCTGCGGACAAGTGCGTCGGCCGCCACCCGGTCCAGGTCGGCGTGATCGATGATCGCGATGTCGCCGGATTTCAGGCGCTTGGTCAGGTTCTTGGTCCGCCGGTCCAGCCGCGCCGTCGCCTGTATCCCGGGCAGGTCCTTGGACCTGGTCCGGCGAATCGGGGTGAAGCTCAGGCTCGGCGCCTTCATTAGTTAGTCATTTTGCCAGATCAGCCAGGTCCTGACGCCGCCTGCCGGGTGCGGGGGCGACTACCGAGCACCTCGGGGACTATGCGGGACGTCGCCGGGATGCCCGTTGGATGGCCGTGGCCGACGGGGGCGCCCTGGATCACGGGACGCTGTGGGCCACCGCGGGTCGATCCGGAGGCGCCGTGGATCACGGGGACGGTGCGGGCCGACCGGGGGCCGTGGACCGCGGCACCGCCCTGGGCACGGGCCGACCGCAGGCCCGAACTAGCCCCGGCCCGCGAGCTCTGCCCGCTCGGCCGCGGCCGCCGCTAGCAGCTCCCCGGCGTGCGCCCGGCCGAACTCGGAGTCTTCCAACCCCGCCAGCATGCGGGACAGCTCGCGGACTCGGCCGTCCTCGTCGAGCCTGCTGATGCCGCTGCGCACGACCGAGCCGTCGCCGGTCTTTTCCACCATCAGGTGCGTATCGGCGAACGCGGCGACCTGCGGCAGATGTGTGACGACGATCACCTGCGCCAGGCGGGCCAGGCGGGCCAGGCGGCGGCCGATCTCGACGGCCGCCTTGCCGCCCACGCCGGCATCGACCTCGTCGAAGACGAAAGTCGGAACCGGGTCCGCGCCAGCAAACACGACCTCGATGGCCAGCATGATCCGGGACAGCTCACCGCCAGACGCGCCCTTGTTAAGCGGCAGGGCGGGCGCGCCGGGGTGGGCGGCCAGCCGGATCTCAACGTCGTCCGCGCCATGCGGGCCGAAACCCTGGGCCGGCGTGACCGCGACCATGATCTTCGCATGCGGCATGGCCAGGGCTGTCAGCTCGGTGGTCACCTCTGCGGCGAACCGGGCCGCGGTCGCCGTGCGCTCCGCGGTGAGCTGGCCCGCCAAGTCGGCGACAGCGGCCGCGAGCTCGGCCTCTTGTGCGGCCAGCGAGCCGATCCTGTCCTCGTCGTTGTCCAGCTCGGCCAGGCGCGCACCGGCCGACTTCGCCCAGGCGAGCACCGCGGCGAGGTCGCCTCCTGGCGGTCCGCCGGGGGTGCCTACGCCGTAAGCACGGACTAGCCGGGTGAGCTCCGCCCGACGCTCCTGCACCACGCCGAGGCGCATCGGATCGGACTCGACGGACTGAACGTAGGAGGCCAGCTCGGCCGCTACATCGGCGAGCAAGTACGCTGCCTCGCCGACCCGCCCAGCCAGGACAGCGAGGCGCGCGTCATGCTGGGCGGCCGAGTCCAGCGCCGACCTGGCCGCAGCGAGCAGGCTGGTCACATCCACAGCGTCGTAGCTGCCGCTCGCCGGGTCACCGACGAGCGCCTCGTGCGCCGTCGTCGCGGCGGCGTGCAGCGCGTCGGCGTTCGCCAGCCGCTCCTCCTCCGCCACAAGCTCGATGTCCTCGCCCTCAGCCGGCTCGGCGCGCTGGATCTCCGCGACACCGCGCCGCAAGTCCTCGGCTTCGCGGGCACGCTCGCGCGCCATCGTCGTCAGCTCGTCGAGCTCGGCCCGGACCTCGGCGTGCCGGTGATAAGCGCGCTGATAGGAGGTGAACAGCTTGGCAAACTCCGGTCCGGCCATCTGATCTAGCGCCTGCCGCTGCCGTCCGGGGCGCAGCAACTGCTGCTGATCGGCCTGTCCGTGGACGGCCACCAGGTCGTCGGCCAGAAAGGTCAGCAGCGACACCGGGACCGAGCGCCCGCCTGCGGTAGCCCGTGACCGGCCTTCTGAGCTCACCGAGCGCACCAGGATCAGCGTGCTGCCGTCGTCATCGAGGTCGCCGCCGGACTCGTTGACCTGGCGCGCGACCTTACCGCCGGGCTCGACCCGCAGCCGGCCTTCGACGATGGCACGGTCGGTGCCGGGTCGGACCCGCGCCGGGTCGGCGCGGCCGCCGAACAGCAGCCCGAGTCCGGACACCACCATGGTCTTGCCTGCGCCTGTCTCGCCAGTCACGACGTTGAATCCGGCCGACAGCTCTAGCACTGCTTCGTCAATGACCCCGAGACCGGTAATCCGCACTTCCTCAAGCATGGCCGCCTGGCTCCTCGTCTGCCGTGTGTGCCATCGCTTCGTCCGCCGCCTCTGCTCCCGCCGCAATTCCCGCAGGCGCCGCTTCGCCCGCCGCCTCTGCTCCCGCCGCAACGCCCGCAGGTGCCGCTTCCCCCGCCGACTCAGCCGACGTGCCTGCTGGTTTGCCTGCGGCGGTGCCTGTCGGCTTGGCAAGCGCCGCCCGGCCAGCCTGGCCGCGCCACCCCGCGACCGGCAAGCCAAACTTGGCGACCAGCCGGTCGGTGAACGTCGCGCCGATGCCCGCCTCGGCGCCTGCCATTGCGGGCAGCCGGGCCAGCAGGACTGGCAGGGCACCGCGCCGCACCTCGACGCGCGATCCCGGCGGAAGCTCGACCATACGACGCCCATCGCACCACAGAACGGCACCTGCCGTCTCAGATTGGCTGCCGTCGGCGCCCACGACCTCGGCGCCGATGACCTCGGCGGCGAGCACCGAGTTCGGCGACACCACCATGGGGCCGGCGAACAGGGCGTGCGCTGAGATCGGCACCATCAGCAAAGCTTCGACGACGGGCCAGACCACCGGGCCGCCCGCCGAGAAGGCGTAGGCCGTCGAGCCTGTCGGCGTCGCGAACACCACGCCATCGCAGCCCCAGCGCGACAGCGGCCTGCCGTCGACCTCGATGACCAGGTCGAGCATGCGCTCCCTGGCGGCTTTCTCGACAGTCGCCTCGTTCAGCGCCCAGGTCACAGTGTTCTGCGAGCCGTTGACCCGGACCTCGACCTCGACCGTCATCCGCTGCTCCACCGTGTAACGGCGGGCCACCACGCCGGCGACCGCAGCAGACAGGTCCTCCGGCTCGGCTTCGGCGAGGAAACCGACGTGCCCGAGATTGACGCCGAGCAACGGGACTCTGGCCGGCCTGGCCAGTTCAGCCGCCCGCAGCAAGGTGCCGTCTCCGCCGACGACCAAGACCATCTCCGCCCCGGCTGCTGCCGCTGGCGAGACTGCCACCACCGTGGCGGCTGAGCAGTTGAGATCGGCCGCCTCCGGTTCTAGGACTCGCACTGCGATCCCGGCCGCTATGAGCTTGCCAACCAGGACGCGCGCCACCCGGATAGCGGCCGGCCGCCCCGTGTGCGCGACGAGCAGCATGACTCTGTCGGCGTGGCTCCCAGTCACTGCGGCCCCGCTTCGACGGCCTCGCGCAGCCTCGCGGCATCGAGTGGTCCCGTTTCGCGGCGCAGCCACAGGAAGTACTCCACGTTGCCCGACGGCCCAGGGAGCGGGCTCGCGGTAACGCCCGCGACGCCCAGCCCGAGACCCGCGGCAGCCTCGGCCACGGAAGCGACTGCGGCGGCGCGGAGCGCAGGATCGCGGACGACGCCGCCGCCGACCTGGTCCTTGCCTACCTCGAACTGCGGCTTCACCATGAGCACGAAATCAGCGTCCGGCGCCGCACAACTGACGAGCGCCGGCAGGACGAGCGTCAGCGAAATGAACGACAAGTCGGCCACCACTAGGTCTGGCGGCGGCGCCACTTGGGCGGGCGCAAGGCTCCGGACATTGACCCGATCCAGCACCGTCACCCGTTCGTCGGTCTGCAGCGACCAGGCCAGTTGGCCGTATCCGACGTCGGCGGCGACCACGTGTGCAGCGCCAGAGCGCAGCAGGACGTCAGTGAAGCCGCCAGTGGAGGCGCCTGCGTCGAGGCAACGCCTGCCTGCGACGACAAGCCCGCCGAACGCGGCCAGTGCCCCGGCTAGCTTGTACCCGCCGCGCGACACATACTCGGGCTCGTCGCTGACCTGCCGGACCGTGATGGCAGCGTCGAGGGCGACCTGGGACGCCGCCTTGACCGCGGTCTGGCCTGCCACCGCCACCCGTCCCGCCGCGATCAGGTCGGCCGCCTGGTCACGTGATCTGGCCAGGCCACGCCGGACCAGTTCTGCATCAAGCCGCAGCCTCCTGCTCATCACCATCAGCGTCCAGTCGGTCAGCCACCGGCCGGACCTCCCGGCCCGGAGTCCAGCTCGCCGAGCACGTCGCTCAGCTGCGCATGCACCTGCTCGAAGAGCTCGGGGTGCTCGCTCACCGGCAAGCCAGGCAACCGGTCGAGTAGCTTGAGCGCGGCGTCGACCCGTGGCTCGCCGATTGTCGGCACCGGATCCGCTCGGACCGTGCCGGTCACCGGGATCTCGCCGGAACCTCGAACCGCGCCCTCGCCACTCTCGCCGTCCACCGAGACCTCGCGGTCCGCGCTAGGCACGGACAGCGAGACTGGGCCCGCAGCCGAAGCCTGGTCGGCCTGCTCGGTCCCGTCCGGCCCGGTATCGTGCTCCATCTGCTTCACCACTCCCCGACGCGGCCAGCGTGGCCGCGCGACGCCTGCACCCGCCTCCCTGAACGCTACCGCCAGCCGCCGTCAGCCTGGAGCACATGACTCACGCAGAGTGCCCCCGCAAGGCCGGGGTAACTGCGCAGGAAGAGAATGACCATGAAAGCGAGGGATGCATGGCGACAGCCGAGCAATGCCGTACGGCCCTGGAGAGCCTGACCAGCCGCATTGCGGATATGGACGCCAAGGACCGGGCCGCGCATCTGATGGACCGGACCTTGAGCTGCCGCGTCCCCGATCTGGGCGTGACGTTCTTTACCAGGCTCGGGCCTGATGGCGCGGAGCCGATCAAGGAGGCCAGCAACGGCTCGCCGCAGGCGCAGGTGAGGTTCACCGCCGACAGCGACGTCGTCGTCGCCATCGCTGGCGATCCCGGCAGCTTCATGCGGGCCTGGCTGTCGGGCAAGCTCAAGGTGCAAGGCAACGTGTTCGACCTGCTGCACCTGCGCAAGCTGATGTAGCAGCGCTGATGTGAACGCCGTGCCCGGCTCGGGCACTACTCGCAGTCAGGCGGCCCGCGCGACGATCGCCGGCAGTGGGCGCGCAGCCGACGAAGCGAGCACTGACCGGATCTGACCCGCGACCTCCCTGCCGGCCGCGTGGATACGGCGCGGCGTGAACCGCAAGACCAGGATCCCGTGCTCCGTCATCCGAGCATCCCTGGCGAGCGTCCGCTCCCAGTCCGCCGGCGACAAGTGCCACTCGCGTGAGTCGACTTCAACGGCTACGCCCGCTTGCGGCCACCAGGCGTCAGTGATGGCAAGCAACTGATCCCCGACGAACAGACGAGCGTTATACATCGGCTCCGGCAGTCGTTCGCGCTTGATCAGCGCGTGCAGGTCCCCCTCTGCACTCGACCGGACGCCATCGGCCACCTCGGCCAGCGCTGCACGCAGTTGCGCCGAGCCCCGAATCGGTCCAGCGTCGAGCTCCCTGGCCAGGTCCGCGACCGTGATCTTGCCGCGTTGCACTCCCCCCGCCACGACGGCTCGGACTTCGGAGAATTTGGTGAGCTCACGGACTGTGTCCGCTACCGCTCGCGGCGGCGACGCATAGCGCACTACTCCTTCGCGGCCGCAGTCAGGCACAACGCGGGTCCTGTGTAAGCGAGCAAACTGCGCGTCCCGCCGCTGGCACTCAAGCGGGACCAGCACGTCCACTGCCTCACTCCAGACGGACGGAAGGGAATACCAGGTGAGTGCCGCCGGACCCGTAATCGCGATCGCCTTCTCGGCGTACAGGTAAGCCGCCGTCACCTTCTGCTTGGTTGTCGGCACGCCCTGATTGCTGAGGTAGATCCCTGGCAGCAGCATCTGCCATGGCCCATCGGGCCGGATTCGGTGCCGGATGGCGGGCTGGGTCATGGCACAGGCGAGCGCCTGGCCTCGGCTGATCACCCCGCTCTGCCGACCGAGCAGTCGCGCCAGCCCGTCGGCGTCGAATTGCGATAAACGTCCCATGGCCGGAGCCTGCCAGAGGTCTCCGACATTCACTAAGGCCTCCGACAACCAGTGTTCGCAGCGTCTCGCCCGTCGAGCCGAGATTGTGCGTGGGCGATATGCGATGTACCTTCGATTTGTCCTCCCTATTGACCGTTCGAATTGGTCATGGCTGTGACACCCATGAGGTTGTTTCAGCATCGGCGTCACAACCACGACGTATCTGAGAACTGATCCGCCACCGCGCGGCGGTCCGCGACTCCTGTCGGGGACCGGCCCAGGCATGTTGGCGTCTGGCATGCTGGCGTCTGGCGTCCGGAGCCCCGGCATGCTGGCATGCTGGCGTCATGCCAGAAGGCGACGTGGCCTGGCGGACGGCACGCAAGCTAGACGAGGCACTGAGCGGGCGAGTGCTAACCCGGAGCGACTTCCGGGTGCCGAGGTACGCCACCGCCGATCTCACCCGGCGCGCTGTCACCGAGACCGTGTCTCGCGGCAAGCACCTGCTGACCAGAGTCGAGGGCGACATCACGGTGCACACGCACCTGAAGATGGACGGCTCCTGGCGCGTGAGCCCGTCGGCAGGCTACCCGCTGCGCGATCACCGGATCCGGCTGATCCTGGCCAACGAGGCCTGGCAGGCTGTCGGGCACCTCCTCGGCATCGTTGAGGTCATCCGCACCAGCCGGGAAAATCAGGCAGTCGGCCACCTGGGTCCCGATCTGCTCGGGCCCGACTGGGATGTCGGCGAAGCAGTGCGCAGGCTGAGCACCGACCCCGACCGGACCATCGGCGAGGCACTGCTGGACCAGCGCAACCTCGCCGGCATCGGCACGATCTACCGGGCAGAGTCGCTGTTCCTGCGCGGGGTCGACCCGTGGCGCAAGGTCGGCGACGTGGCCAGCCTGCCCGAGTTGCTTGAGATGGCCAGGCGCCTGCTGGACGCGAACAAGGCTCGCGTAGATACGGTTACGACCGGCAGCAACGCGCGGGGGGCAGAACTGTGGGTCTACGGCCGGGCGGGCCGGCCCTGCCGACGCTGCGGCACGCTGATCAGGAAGGCAAACCTCGGCCCCGCGATCGAGGAACGGCTAGCCGTCTGGTGCCCGAACTGCCAGAAATAGGATCGCCTTGTTCGGGTCCAGCCCGAACCCGAACGAGGCAACCAGGCTGGGATCTCCGAAGGACCGGATCTGGCGGATGCCTTGGTTGGTGACGGTGAGCACGCAAATGCCGTAGGGCTGGTAGTTCCCGTGCTGGTCACGCGTATAGGCCGCTGTGGCGGGCTGCCCGTTGGCGCTGGTGGCCAGCATGCGCCAGTCACCTGGCGATCCCAGGACGTGGTTGCGCAGGAATGGCACACAGGTCTTGCGGCCGGTGAACCATGTGCGCAGCGGCGGTGCCTCTATGGTGGCGTCCTCTAGCAGGAGCCGCTCCAATGCTGTGGCGTCGGCGTTCTCGAACGCAGTGATGTACTGGTCGAGTAGCGCGCGGGCTTGCGACTCGGTCGGCTCGGTAATCTGGTCGGCGGCCGGGGCCACTTCTCTCAGCCGCGCGCGGGCGCGCTGCAGCGCGCTCTTGACTGACGCCGTCGTGGTGCCGAGCATGACCGCGACCTCGGTGGCGGGAAACGCCAGCACGTCCCGCAAGACCAGGACCGCGCGCTGCCTGGGCGGCAGGTACTGCAAGCTGGCGATGAGCGCCAGCCGCAGTC
>DASXKI010000299.1:0-3006 GCA_036496945.1 Streptosporangiaceae bacterium
CTGGTCCTCGGGCGGCAAGCGCCCTGACCACGCTGGTGAACTAGATCGCTCTGGTGAACTTGGCTGCTCCGGTGAACCCCGGTCCGGTGCTATCCGTCTACTAGACAGGCGGTTCTCGCCGTATTGCGCGCGGCGGTGCTCCACCGTCGTCGACGACGTGCCCTGGCAGAGGACCCATGAGCTTAATCGCGCTTGTCACGTGGATTACGACCGCTGGCATCGGACTGTACCTGCTGTCGATCTGGCTGATCGAGTACGACAAGGACTTCCAGTCCGTCACGGCCACGCGCCTGCCGCCCGCGGTGCTGACAGCGCATGTCTTACTGGCAGGCGGCGGCCTGCTCGCCTGGATCGGCTACCTGATTCTCGACCAGAACCGGCTGGCCTGGACAGCGCTTGGGGCTGTGCTCCTCGCCGCGATGCTCGGGACGACCATGGCGATCCGGTGGGTTGGCGTGTACAGGGCCGTCCGCGCAAGCAGGCGCAGGCATGCGGAGCTGGCAGAAGCCCGCCTCACCCTGGTAGGCGCGGCGGGCGGCGTCCCCACGCTCGAGCACGCGCAGGACCTCGGGCCGCCGGAGCGGAACTTCCCGCTGCCCGTAGTGATCGCGCACGGCGCGTTCGCGGCGACCACCATCACGTTAGTGCTGCTGACCGCGCTCGGCGCCGGCGGCAGCTAACCCCGGCCCGCGCCGACCAGGCCAAGCTCGCGGGCCAGCAGCTCGTCTGGCGTCTCGCGCCGCACGCCGAGGCGCGCCAAGCCGCCGGCACAGTAGATCACGGGAGGCCGCAGCGCCCCGTTGTAGTTGTTGACCATCGTGAAGCAGTACGCCCCGGTGACCGGCACGACGACCAGGTCGCCGATCTGCGGATTGCGGAGCATGACCTCGGGCGTGACGATGTCCCCCGACTCGCAGTGCCGGCCAACCAGGTCGACGAGCACCGCCGGCTCGTCCCAGCGCCCGACGATGAGGGGCGCGAAGCGCTGCCCGTACAACGGGTACTCGAGGTTGTCGCCCATCCCGCCGTCGACGGCCACATGCAGCAGGCCGGACTGCTTCATGGTCAGGACCCGGTACAGCGTGACGCCAACCGGCGCCACGAGCGAGCGGCCCGGCTCGATGATCAGCTCGATGCCCGGAGGCAGATACCGGTGCACGGCGTCGACCAGCACGCCCAGGTAATCCTCGATGGTCGGCGCGACATCACCAGGCTCATACCGGACTCCGAGGCCGCCGCCAAGGTCGTAGACCTCGAACTCGCCCAGCGTCGCCAGCGCCGCCACCTCGGCCTCGAACTGCTGCAGGTTCACGATCTGCGAGCCGATGTGGGCATGCAGCCCGCGCATCCTGATCATCGGAGCGGCCTGCATCCGGGCCAGGGCGTCCGGCACCTGCTCGACTGGCACGCCGAACTTCGAGGCCTTGCCGCCAGTAGCGAGCGCGGCGTGCGTGTGCGACTCGATGCCGGGACTGACCCTGAGCAACACCGGAGTCGGGCGGCGGGCCAGCCGGTCGATCCGCTCGATGTCGTCCATGCCGTCCACGATGATGTAGCCGATCTGGGCGTCCAGGGCGGCCTGAATGTCCGCGTCGGACTTCGCGTTGCCGTGCATGACGATGCCGGCCGGATCTGCCCCGGCGGCCAGCGCGATCAGCAGTTCGCCGGCCCCGACGACGTCCAGGCCCAGTCCCTCGCTGGCCAGCACGCTGATCATGGACGCAGAGGGGAAGGACTTCGTCGCGAAGCACACGCCGCTGCGGGTATGGCGAGCGGACAGCCCGTCTCGGAAAGCGCGGGCACGGCCGCGCAGCGCCTGCTCGTCGATGATGAAGGCAGGCGTACCGAACTCAGCGGCCAGCTCAGAGAGCGAGCAGCCCCCGATCCGGAGGTCGGCTCCGTCGATGACGGCAGATGGCGGCAGCAGCGAGAGATCGGTCATAACCCGATGATTACCGGACCCGCTGGCCAGAGTTCAAATCGGCGCTCGCCATACGCTGGCGTACCGCCTCGTAAGTGATGATGGCTGCCGATATCGAGACGTTCAGCGAGTCCGCCTTGCCGAACATCGGGATCCGCACCTGGTGGTGCGCGCGGTCGAGCCATTCTGACGTCAGGCCCGTCTGTTCCGCGCCGACGGCGATGGCCGTCGGGCCGGTCAGGTCCGCGCCGGTGACCAGCTGCCTCGCGTCCGGAGTCGCCGCCACGATCGCCAGGCCGAGGCCGGCGATCCAGTCCAGCACCTGCTCGCTCGTCCCCGACGCCACCGGCACGGAAAAGATAGTGCCCTTGCTGGCTCGCACCACGTTGGGGTTGCCCCAGTCGGTGACTGGGTCGGCGGCGATGACGGCGTCGACGTCGGCCGCGTCGGCGGTGCGCAAAATGGCGCCGAGATTGCCGGGCTTTTCCAGCCCGGCGCAGATCAGCACGAGCGGCCGCGGGCCGAGCTCGAGCCGGTCCAGGGCGCTGACAACAGACGGCACGACCGCCAGCCAGCCGTCGGGACCTTCGCGATAAGAGATCTTCTCGAAGACGGGCCTGCTGACCTCCACGACCTCGGCACCTGCCGCGGCGGCCCTGGCGGCGAGCGGCAGTGACTCCTGGCTAGCCAGAGCTGGGCAGTAGTACAGCGTGACCGGCTCGACTCCGGCCGCTAGCGCCAGCTCGATCTCGGCCAGTCCGTCGACCAGCGTGACGCCCGCCTGCTCCCGCGCGCGGCGTCGGCGCAAGGCGACGAGCTGCTTGATCCGCGGATTGGCCGGACTGGTGATCTCCAGGTCGGCCGGCCGGCGCCGGTCGGCTGGCATGCGAGTCATGCTAGCCGCACTTCCCATGGCGTCTTCGTCCCATACGGCCTCATCGGCTCGCACGGTGCCCTCTGCCCAGGGACGCGGTCCGGACGACCAGCCAGCGCCAACCAGAGTCTTGCCGGAACCCGCTATAGAGCAAATAATCGTCTGTTAACTGATTTGGACGATAAATGAGGGTCCAATGAATCACGCTGCC
>DASXKI010000300.1:0-7139 GCA_036496945.1 Streptosporangiaceae bacterium
CCGTACTCGGCGGCCCACGCCTTGGTCAGCAGGACCAGCGAGGCCTTGCTTGAGCCGTACAGCGCCATCCCGGCCTGGCCGAACTGGGCGACCATCGTGGTGACGTTGATGATCGCTCCCTTGCCGCGGGCGGCCATCGCCGGCGCGAGCTCAGCCACCAGGAAGAACGGCACCTTGACGTTGACGGCGTAGACCGAGTCGAAGTCGTCCTCAGTGGCCGCATCGGTGGGGCCGAAGGGGAAGATGCCCGCGTTGTTGACCAGGATGTCGACGTGGCCGCCGCCCAGTTCGACGGCCTGGCGCGCCAGGTCACGGGCGCTCGCCTCGTCGCCGAGCGAGGTAGCGATGAAGTCAGCCTTACCTCCGTCGGCGCGGATCTGAGCGACGACCTCCTCGCCGCGGATTGTGTCGCGTCCGGCGACGACGACGTGAGCTCCGCGTGCCGCCAGGTCGACGGCAGTGGCCCGGCCGATGCCGCTGTTGCCGCCGGTGACCAGAGCCGTGGAGCCATGAAGAGTTGCAGTCACGAATGTGTCCTTTGTTGGATGACCGACTCGCTAGCCGGTCGAGCGATTGATCTTGCTGCCGGGCCAGCTGGCCCAGAAGATGGCCGGCACTTCGGCCGGTCGCTCGCTGCAACTGAGACCGCACAACACCTATTGCGATCCGGGTCACGCTCTTAGCGCTGGGGCCTATAAGCCGCGCTTCTACCCACCGCGCTGAGGACGCACGGATCCCGGATAAGTCCGGCGCTGGCGCGACGCCGGCCTCACGGCGGGCCGGGGGAAGGAATGCCGCCCGGGGCGGCTCGCGTTGACGGCTGGATGAAGAAGATTGGCTTCCTGTCGTTCGGGCACTGGTCGTCGTCACCTGGCTCGCAGACACAGTCGGGGTCGGACGCCCTGCTTCAGTCGATCGATCTGGCGGTCGCCGCCGAAGAGCTTGGCGCCGACGGCGCGTACGTCCGCGTGCACCACTTCGCCAGGCAGCTGGGCTCTCCGTTCCCGCTGCTGGCCGCGATCGGCGCCCGCACCAGCCGGATTGAGATCGGCACGGCAGTCATCGACATGCGCTACGAGAACCCGCTCTACATGGCCGAGGACGCCGGCGCCGCCGACCTCATATCCGGCGGCCGCCTCCAGCTCGGGATCAGCCGCGGCTCGCCGGAGCAGGTGATCGACGGCTGGCGATACTTCGGCTACCAGCCGCAAGAGGGCCAGACGGACGCCGACATGGCCCGCGAGCACGCCCGGGCGCTGCTCGAGGTGCTGCGCGGCAAGGGCTTCGCGCAGCCCAGTCCTCGGCCTATGTTTGCGAACCCGCCTGGCCTGCTGCGCGTTGAGCCGTACTCGGAAGGACTGCGCGAGCGCATCTGGTGGGGCGCTGCGTCACAGCGGACCGCGGTGTGGGCGGCCGAACTGGGCATGAACCTGCAGAGTTCGACGCTGATCAGCAACGAGTCGGACAAGCCCTTTCACTTGCAGCAGGCTGAGCAGATCCAGGCATACCGTGACGCATGGCGGAAGGCGGGCCACGAGCGCGAGCCGCGGGTGTCGGTGAGCCGGAGCATCTTCGCCCTCGTCGACGACCTGGACCGGGCGTACTTCGGCCGCCGCAACCAGGACACCGACGAGAGCGGGTTTATCGACGCGACGCAGGCAATCTTCGGCCGCACTTACGCTGCCGAGCCGGACGTGCTTATCGGGCAGCTCAAGGAGGACGAGGCGATCGCGGCCGCCGACACACTGCTGCTCACCGTCCCCAACCAGCTCGGCGTCGACTACAACGCCCACGTCATCGACAGCATCCTGACGCACGTGGCGCCCGCGCTTGGCTGGCGATAACCCATGACCACAATGCCCGGCGGCGCGGGCTGGTTACCGCACCGCCGGACATTGTGGGGAACGGGGTCGGATCAGCCTGCGTTAGCCTGAACCTGCGCCGGGCTCACGTACGCCCGCTGGGTTAGCTGATCCGCCGGAGTGAAGCCCGACACCGCGAACCCGCTGAAGGTGTTGTGGTAGGAGTTGAAGTCCTCAGGGCCGGTGGCGCCTGAGTAATTGATCTTCGTGCCCGCCTTGAGCAGCGCGACGCACGATGCATACGTGTAGCACATGGTGCCGGGCGAGTTGGACACCTTCGTGATGTCGTTGACCCAGACCTTCGGGTCGGTCGACTTCGCCGCGGTCATGGCCAGCGCCGAGATGATCACCGAGTCGTACATGTTGTAGGACGAGCTCAGGATCTGCTTGGTGTGCCAGACCGCCTGGTAATCGTCCAGGTAGTGCTGGTAGGCAGGCCCGCCGGGAGAGGCACCGGACACCGTGAGCAGCAGACTCGACGCCTGGTGACATCGGGACGGGATCTGTCGGCGTCGGAAGTAGCCGAGCAGGCGGGCGTCAGCCGTGCCACCGCGCAGCGGTATCTCACCCACCTGCACGATGCAGGCAGAGTCACCGTGCGGCTGCGCTACGGCGCGAGCGGGCGGCCGGAGCACGGCCACTGCTGGCACAGCCGTGAACGGCCGCGCGGCTGAGCGCCGCGAGGGGTGCCTCAGGTGACGCTGAGTGGAGGCCGGGAGGCGGCGTGATTGGCGGCAGCCGCCTGGGATTCGCTGGGCAGTTCGCAGCCGAAGATCTCTGAGAGGCCCTGGCGCCCGGTTTCGTGAAGGCGCACGGCCCGGCTGGCTGGGTGCGGGCTGATCCAGCCGCGGTCGGTCATGCGGGTGAGCAGGGCGGCGCCGAGGGCGCCGGCGACGTGGTGGCGGCGTTCGCTCCAGTCCAGGCAGGGGTGGGCGAAGGATCGCCGCGCCAGGGCGATGCTGCTCATGTCGAGCCCGAAGCTGGTGAGAACGGCGGTGCCGGCGGGGCCGAGGCGATAGCGGCCTTGATCCACGGCGAGCACGCCGTGCCTGGTGAGGCTGTCAGCGAGGTGCACGGCGACGGCGCCGGCCAGGTGGTCGTAGCAGGTCCGGGCCATGCGCAAGTCGGCGGCGATCCGGGACTGGCGCAGCGACCGCGCCGGGCGCACGGGGGCTAGGGCGGCGAGAGCTTCGAATGCCCGGCCCGCCCGGTCGTCAGCCAGGTGGTAGTACCGGTGTCGTCCCTGGGCCTGGACGGCCACCAGCCGGGCATCCAGGAGCCGCCGCAGGTGGGCGCTGACGGTCTGGGCCGACACGCCCGTTGCGCGGGCCAGTTCGCCGGCGGTCAGGGCACGGCCGTCGAGCAGGGCCGCCAGCACATCGGCCCGGGTGGGGTCGGCGAACAGACGCGCCGCTGCCGCCACGTCAACATCCATGCTTCGACGTTATCCCAAACGTCGCGTTCATAAAATGGATCGGGCAGGAACGCAGGAGCCAATCGGGCTGCCTCAGACGGCAACCGGTCGCGGCGGGAGAGGGCGCGGACATGATCGCGATGATCTTCGAGTTCTGGTTCGACGCCAGCGACCCCGCCCGGTACGAGGAATACCTGGTCGAGTCGGGAGCACTGCGGGATCTGCTCCCCGGCCTCGACGGCTTCTGCGGCATCGAGCGATTCGAGAGCGTGAGCGAGCCGGGCAAGTTCGTCGCGATCGGGTTCTTCCGCGACGAGGATGCCGTGAAGGCGTGGCGTAACACGCCCGCGCACCGGCGGGCCCAGGCGCTCGGCCGTGCCCGGCTGTTCGCCGGTTACCGGCTGCGCATGGCCGAGGTGACCAGGGACTACGGGCCAGCCGAACGGGAGCAGGCGCCCGCTGACAGCCAGCTGTTTCACCACCGAAAGGACACCGGGAATGGATGATCTGACCATCGAGCTCGACGACCGGCCGGGCGCGCTGGCCGAGCTGGGTGAGACACTCGGCGCGGCAGGCATCAGCGTTGAGGGCGGTGGCGTCTTCGGCGGACAGGGCCGGGCGATCGCGCACTTCCTTGTCGCCGACGGAACCCGGGCGCGTCAAGTCCTGGCGGCGGCCGGCCGGGCCGCGGACTCCCGTCCCGTGCTTCGGCGCCGCCTCGACCAGGCCAGGCCCGGCCAGCTCGGCTCTATCGCCCGCCGGCTCGCCGACGCGGGCGTCAACATCGACGTCATGTACTCCGACCACGACAACTGCCTGATCCTTGTCGTGAACGACCCGGACGCAGCCGCAGCCGCCACCACCGAGTGGATCCCGTAGAACAACCTGGTCAACGTCGTCCTAGCGGCCGCCCCAGCGACCACGTCCGGCGGGCACCGGTCCGCCGCACCTCCGTCGTAGGTGCGGCGGACCGTTCCTGCTACATCGGCAGCAACTCGAAGATCTCCACCGCGAACTTCCCGTCACTGTTGGACAGAAACGGGAGGCCGTCGGTGAACGCCTTCGCCGCAGCGAGATCGTCAGCCTCGACGATCGTGTAGCCGATCAGGTCACCGGCTGTTCCTTCAGTGCCGTCATCGCGAACGGACACACTCGACCCGAACGGGCTGCCGCCGTCGACGAGCGCCGCGCCGACCTCCTCCATCCAGGCGCTAAACGCGGCCATCCGCTCGGCGCCCTGCTCCGGCGTAACGTTGGACATCGGAGTTGCCGGGCCACGGTAGAGGTAGATGAACTTCGCCATGTCGATCGTCCTTTCGAGAACCGGCGTGCCCCATGCACGCCGTCGCGGTAGTCACGAACGGCACCGGCGCGGACAGACAAATCTGTGGCCCTAACCGGCGATGAGTTCACACTGCCCGACGTCGTGAAGCTGGGTGGCGGCGGCCGTCGCTTCGGCGCCGATAGGCTGCGCCCGGTTCCCAGTAGACCGGAACCGGTACCGATCACTCCCTGGAGGGCTGATGCAGTACGCATTGCTGGCCTACGGCCACCAGAACACTCGGGATGCAGCACGCCCGGTGGATGGCGCGATTGCCGCGGTGCTCGCCAGGCCGTACGTGACCGGCTGGGCCCGCCTGCACGCCGACGAGTCGGCGACAACCATGCGCAGCGGCGACGGAGGCACCCTGCTCACCGACGGACCGTTCATCGAGACGAAGGAGTATCTCGCCGGTGTGATCGTGATCGAGGCGGACAATCTCGACGGCGCGCTGGCCGTCGCGCGGGAGCTACAGGAGACGAGAACGGGCGGCGCGATCGAGGTGCGGCCGATCCTTGAAGCGCAGTTCCGTGGCGCTTGACGCCGTCTTTCGCGAGCACTGGGGGCGGGTGCTGGCGACGCTCGTCGGGGGCCTCGGTGACATCGAGCTCGCCGAGGACGCCGCCCAGGAGGCCTTCGCGATCGCGGCCGAGCGCTGGCCGCGTGACGGGGAACCGCCCAATCCCGTCGGTTGGTTGATCTCGACCGCGCGAAACCGGGCCATCGACCGCATTCGCCGGGAGCGTGTCCTAGCCCAGAAGACGAAGTTGCTCGCGCGCGAGCTTGACGTCGGATCGAAGGCAACTGTGCGCGAGGCGACCATTTTCCCGGACGAGCGCCTGGAACTGATCTTCACCTGCTGCCACCCTGCGCTGGCGCTGGAGGCGCAGGTGGCGCTGACCCTGCGCACCCTGGGCGGGCTGTCGACCGAGGAGATCGCGCTCGCGTTCCTGGTCCCATCCGAGACGATGAGCAAGCGGCTGACGCGGGCGAAGCACAAGATCCGGGATGCCGGCATTCCGTTCGCAGTGCCGCCAGATCATCAGCTGCCCGACCGATTGGCTGCGGTCCTCGCCGTGGTCTACCTGGTGTTCAACCAGGGCTGGGGAGGCGGGCGCGTCGACCTTGCCGCCGAAGCGATCCGGCTCGGCCGAGCGCTGACCGAACTCATGCCGGACGAGGGCGAGGTGCTCGCACTGCTGGCGCTGATGCTGCTCCACGATGCGCGCCGAGAGGCCCGACTGCGTGACGGCGAGGTCGTCCTGCTCGACGACCAGGATCGTGCGCTGTGGGACGAGCAACAGCTCAGCGACGGCCGGCACCTGCTGCAGCGTGCGATGGCCCGCGGGAACACCGGGGCCTACGCCGTCCAGGCGGCCATCGCCGACCTGCACCTCCATCAGCCACGCGACTGGCAGCAGATCGCCGCTCTCTACGACACGCTGGTCCGCCAGACCGGCTCCCCGATCGTCGAGCTGAATCGGGCCATCGCCGTGGCCGAGCTCGAAGGACCCGAGGCGGGCCTGACCGTGCTGGACGGCCTCGAACTCGATCACTACCGCTACTTCCACTCCGCTCGCGCCGAGCTACTGCGCCGCGCCGGACGTGATGATGAGGCCGGGGACGCGTACCGGCGAGCCCTCGACCTCGCGCAAACCGACGCCGAGCGGCGATCCCTTCAGAACCACCTCGCCCGACTGAGACCCCCCGAATGACCGTGGGACTGGGAGGCCTCCGCCCGCCGTCTGGCCCCGGCGAGGCACTTGAGCTGCGACGACGCCACGCTGAAGTTACCGTTCTATGCCGATGAGTGGACGCGGGCGATGGTGACTCAGCGGAGGGCTTGTGACCACCAGGCGATCGAGCGCCGAACCGCATCTCGTGCCTCGTCGGTGTCGTCCACAGTCTCGAATGCGTGGTGGGCGCCGGGGACCTCGATGACGTCGACTGCACGGTCCTCGGTCGCACAACGCTCGAGCAATTCGGTGCCTGCCGTGACGATCCACTCGAAGTCGAACTCAGGCATGACCAGCAGCAGGGGAATATCGCTGAGCTCAGCCGTGATGGTGGCTCGAAGAAGAGCCGGGTCGTCGACATCGGGATGAGCGGCGGCCGCGTAGGTGCCAGCAACGGCTGCTACCCCCCACGCGGGTGGGTCTGCCAGCACCGCGCCCATGAAGAGACCGCCGGCCGAGAAGAACCACATCCCGAACCGGTCCGGATCGACGCGAGGATCCGTCCGCAACGCGAGGGCCGCATCGCGTATGTTCTCTTGCGCTGTGCCGAGGCTCTCCTCGTCGACGAATCCGTGCTCGAACATCCCGCAGACGAGTCCCGCCTGCGCCAGCAGCGCGCTGCCGAAACGGCAGCCGGTCACGTGTCCTCGTTGGCGAGGCCCAATGCGTACACGTTGCCGTTATAGGAACCGACGTAGACCACCCCGTCCGCCACCGCCGGCGAGGAATACACGAACCCGCCGGCGGTGAAGCTCCACAGCAGCGCACCGGGGCTGAGCTCGCGGCTGAGCCATCTGATGATGGCG
>DASXKI010000301.1:0-25532 GCA_036496945.1 Streptosporangiaceae bacterium
CGGCTAGCCGGGCCTCGGTAGCAGGCAGCGCTGGGTATCGGGCAGAATGAGCGCGCTATGAGTGCGACAATTCTGGACGGCAAAGCCGTGGCCAAGGCCATCCGTGAGGAGCTTAGCGGGCGGGTGGCCAAGCTCGCTGAGGCTGGCATCATCCCAGGTCTCGGCACCGTGCTTGTCGGCGACGACCCTGGCAGTCAGTCCTATGTGGCCGGGAAGCACCGGGACTGCGCGCAGGTAGGGATCGTCAGTATCCGCCGCGACCTGCCGTCCACCGCCTCGCAGCAGCAAGTTGAGGACGTCGTCGCCGAGCTGAACGCGGACCCGGCCTGCACGGGCTACATCGTCCAGCTGCCGCTGCCCGCCGGCCTGGACGCACAGCGCATCCTCGCCCTGCTTGACCCTGCCAAGGACGCTGACGGACTGCAGCCGGTCAACCTCGGCAAGCTCGTGCTCGGTCAGCCAGGGCCGCTGCCGTGCACGCCCAAGGGCATTGTCGAGCTGCTACGCCGGTACGACGTGCCAATCGCCGGCGCGGACGTCACGGTCATCGGCCGTGGCATCACCGTGGGCCGCGCGCTCGGCCTGGTGCTGACCAGGCGCAGCGAGAACGCCACAGTGACCCAGTGCCACACCGGGACCAGGGACCTGGCGGCGCACACCAGGGCCGCCGACATCGTCGTGGTGGCGGCCGGCCGCCCTGGCCTGCTCACGGCCGACATAGTCAAGCCCGGGGCGGCCGTGCTCGATGTCGGCATCACCAGAACCGAGGCTGGTCTCGTAGGCGACGTCGATCCAGGCGTCGCCGAGGTGGCCGGCTTCCTGGCCCCGATGCCAGGCGGCGTGGGCCCGATGACCAGGGCCATGCTCCTCGCCAACGTGGTCGAGGCGGCCGAGCGGCAGGCGGCAGGCGCAGTTCCCGGTTAGCTGCTCTACTCATGAGTAACATATGCTCGATTGAAGTACCTCGAGGGAAGGTCGGCAGCTGGTCATGAACATCGTGGTCTTGGTCAAGCAGGTACCGGACACCTGGTCGGAGCGCAAGCTGCGGGCAGATGACAGCACTCTGGATCGGGACGCCGCCGATGCCGTGATCAACGAACTCGACGACTACGCGATCGAGGAGGGCCTTCGCCAGGCGGAGGCTCACGGCGGCGAGGTCACGATCGTCTCCATGGGCCCGGAGAAGGCGGCCGACGCCATCCGCAAGGCGCTGTCCATGGGCGCGGACAAGGCGGTACACGTCACCGACGAGGCGCTCCGCGGCTCCGACGGGCTGGTGACCTCCGCAGTGCTGGCGACCGTGCTCGGCCGGACTGGATTCGACCTGGTGATACTCGGCTCGGAGTCGACCGACGCGCGGATGGGCACGCTCGCCGCGATGCTGGCCGAGCGGCTCGGGGTGCCGCAGATGTCGTTCGCCAGCAAGGTAGAGACCGACGGGTCGAAGATCAGCATCCACCGGCAGGCCGATTACGGCTACGACACTGTCGAGGCGACCCTGCCTGCGGTCGTCAGCGTGGTCGAGAAGATCAACGAGCCGAGGTACCCGTCCTTCAAGGGCATCATGGCCGCCAAGAAGAAGCCGGTCGAGACGCTGAGCCTGACGGATCTCGGCCTGGACGCCAGCCAGGCAGGCCTCGGCGCGAGCGCCACCGAGGTGGTCAGTTTCGCCAACCGTCCGCCGCGCGCGGCCGGCACCATCGTGACCGACGAAGGCGACGGCGGTGCCAAGGCCGCCGAGTTCCTCGCGACCCGCAAGTTCATCTGAGCACGCTTTCATCTGATCAATGCTGTCCACCTGACCCCCCAGTGGCTGACGCGGAAGGCTGTGTCCTGAATGGCTGAGATCCTGGTACTTGCCGAGCACGACGGCGAGACCGTCAAGAAGGTCACCACTGAGCTGCTGACGCTTGCCCGTGCGCACGGCGAGCCGGCGGTGGTGTGGACCGGCGACGGCGCCGAGGGTGCTCGTGCCCGGCTCGCGGAGTTCGGCGCCGCGAAGGTCTATGTCGCCGACAGCGCCGACTACGCCGACTATGTGGTGGCGCCCAAGGCCGAGCTGCTGGCCCACCTCATCGCCGAGAAGTCACCGGCCGCCGTCCTGGTCGCGGCGACCTCGGAAGGCCGTGAGGTCGCCGGGCGGCTGGCGGTGAAGACCGGCTCAGGCGTCCTGACCGACGTCACCGGCCTCGGCGAGGGCCTGTTGGGCGAGCAGTCGATCTTCGGCGGTGCGATCACCGTCCAGTCCAGGGTGCGCGCCGGCACGCCGATCATCGCAGTCCGGCCGAATGCGGTCACGCCCGAGGCCGCCGCCGGTGCGGCCGAGATCGAGGCCGTCAGCTTCACGGTGAGCGACGACGCGAAGGCCGCGCGGGTCACCAGCAAGGTGGTCGCCGAGCGCGGCGAGCGGCCCGAGCTGACGGAGGCGTCGATTGTCGTCTCCGGCGGTCGCGGGCTCGGGTCGGGCGAGCACTTCGCGCTGATCGAGCAGCTCGCCGACTCGCTCGGCGCGGCCGTCGGCGCGTCTCGGGCGGCGACCGATGCGGGCTGGTACCCGCACCAGTTCCAGGTCGGCCAGACCGGCAAGACCGTGTCGCCGCAGCTGTACATGGCCATCGGCATCTCCGGGGCCATCCAGCACCGGGCCGGCATGCAGACCTCCAAGACGATCATGGTGATCAATAAGGACCCTGAGGCTCCGATCTTCGAGCTGGCCGACTTCGGCGTTGTGGGCGACCTGTTCAAGGTCGTGCCGCAGCTCGTGGCGGAGATCGGCAAGCGGGCTGAGGGCTGACGCTGAGAGGGCTGGCACTGAGAGCGCTGGCACTGACAGGGCTGACGCTGAGTGGGCTGACACTGAGGCCAGCGGCCCGGACAGCCCCTGCTCACCCCTCGTCGGGCTCGCCGTTGGCGGGCCGCGATCAGTCATGCTCGCCCGATCGCCATTAGGCTGGGCGCATCATGTCAAATGCAAGTGCAGCTGCCGGTGACAACCCGGTACCGAGGCCGGAGGCCAGGGTGGCCCCGGCTTCTGCGGTGTACCTCGACCACGCGGCCACAACCCCGATGCTCCCGGCCGCCCTGGCGGCGATGACCGAGGAGCTGGCCCAGCTCGGGAACCCCTCCTCCCTGCACAACGCTGGCCGCCGGGCTCGCCGGGTGGTGGAAGAGTCACGTGAGCTGATCGCCGAGGCTTACGGCGCCAGGCCGAGCGAAGTCGTCTTCACCAGCGGCGGCACCGAGGCAGACAACCTCGCGGTCAAGGGCCTGTACTGGGCGCGGCGTGGCGATGACCAGGGCCGCCGGCGGGTGCTTGCCGCCGCGACCGAGCACCACGCCGTCCTCGACAGCGTCCGGTGGCTGGCTGAGCACGAGGACGCGGAGGCCGACTGGCTCGCGGTGCAGCCGTCGGGCGTGCTCAGCCCGGCTACCCTGGCCGGCGCGATCGAGCAGGATCCGGCCCGTGTCGCCCTCGTCAGCGTCATGTGGGCCAACAACGAGGTAGGCACCATCCAGCCCATCGCCGAGCTAGCCGCGCTCGCCGCCGGGCACCAGATCCCCTTCCACAGCGATGCTGTGCAGGCAGCGGGCCAGCTTCCGGTGAGCCTGGCCGCCAGCGGCGCCACCGCCCTCACGATCACGGCGCACAAGATCGGCGGGCCGGTCGGCGTCGGCGCGCTGCTGCTGGCTAAGGGCGCACAACCGGTCCCGGTCTTGCATGGCGGCGGCCAGGAGCGCGACGTCAGGTCCGGCACCCTGGACGTGCCGGCGATCCGCGCCTTCGCCGTAGCGGTCGAGGTGGCCACCGGGCACCGTGCTGACGAGGCCAAGCGCCTGGCGGCGCTGCGAGATGATCTCATCGCCCAGGTACAGGCGGCGGTGCCCGACGCCGTGCTCAACGGTGCTCCGCCGGGACCGGGCCGGCTGCCGGGCAATGCGCACTTCTCCTTCCCCGGCTGCGAGGGCGACGCGCTGCTGATGCTGCTCGACGCCCGCGGCATCGCGTGCTCCACCGGCTCGGCCTGCACGGCGGGCGTGGCCCAGCCGAGCCATGTCCTGCTAGCCATGGGCGCCGAGGATGCCAGGGCCCGCGGCTCGCTGCGCTTCTCGCTCGGGCACTCCTCCGAGCAGGCCGATGTCGACGCGCTCGGTGCCGTGATCGGCGAGGTCGTCGAGCGGGCCCGCCGCGCAGCCCGGTAAGCGTCGTTCGCGTCGGGCCGGGCGGCCAGTGAGCCTGGCGGGCCATCGTATTCTGGATCGAGATGACTACTCTGCGCGTGCTCGCTGCCATGTCGGGTGGCGTCGACTCGGCGGTGGCCGCCGCGAGGGCGGCTGCGGCCGGACACGACGTCACCGGCGTGCATCTCGCGCTGTCCAGCAACCCAAGTTCCTACCGGACCGGCGCGCGTGGCTGCTGCACGCTCGAGGACGCCCGCGACGCGCGCCGGGCCGCCGACGTCATCGGCATCCCGTTCTACGTCTGGGACATGGCTGAGCGGTTCCACGCCGACGTCGTCGAGGACTTTGTCAGCGAGTATGCGCGTGGCAATACGCCGAATCCCTGCCTGCGGTGCAACGAGAAGATCAAGTTCTCCGCCGTCCTCGACCGCGCGGTGGCGCTCGGCTTCGACGCGGTCTGCACCGGCCATCACGCCCGGCTGGAGCGGCTGCCAGAGGCAGGCCTGACCCGTATCGTACGCAGCGTCGATGCGGCGAAGGATCAGTCCTACGTGCTCGCCGTGCTGACCAGCGAGCAGCTGAACCGGGCCATGTTCCCGCTGGGCGACACCACCAAGGACCAGGTGCGCACGGAGGCCGCGGATCGCGGACTAGGCGTCGCGGACAAGCCCGACAGCCACGATGTGTGCTTCATCGCCGACGGCGACACCAGGGGGTTCCTGCAGCGCAGGCTGGGCAGCGCGCCCGGCCAGATCGTCGACGCCGACGGCACCGTGGTCGGCGCGCACGACGGCAGCTACGGATTCACGATCGGGCAGCGCAAGGGACTCGGCATCGACAGGCCGGCCGCCGACGGGCGGCCGCGCTTCGTGCTCAGTATCGAACCGGTGTCGCGGACGGTCACCGTCGGACCAGCCGAAGCGCTCGACGTACTCGAGATCGAGGCGAGCAGGCCGGTCTGGTCAGGCTGCCTGCCGCCGACCGGACCACTCGACTGCCTCGTTCAGTTGCGCGCGCACGGCGAGGTGCACCCGGCGGTCTGCGAGCAACACGGCGACGTTGTCCGGATCACCTTGCGCGAGCCCGCCCGCGGCGTTGCCAGCGGCCAGGCCGCGGTCTTCTATGACGGCGACACGGTCCTCGGCAGCGCGACGATCACTGCCGCGCGGCAGTGCGTCTGCTAGGGAGAAGTACGTCTGTTAGGGAGATGGGCGACCAGTAGCCAGCTGTCGCCGATGATTCAGGCTCCACATGTGCTGCTTCAGCCGCAGCCGCAGGCCCGGCCAGAGGAAAATCTCTATCACGGCGATCGATAGTGCCGGGATGGTTAGTATCGCCGCCGCCCAGCGAATGCCTAGCTGGCCAGCCAGCCAGCCGTCAGCGAGCGAGGCGATTGGCTTGGAACCCGCCCAGGCCACGGCCCATAGAGCCATGACCTGGAGCGCGCGGTCCGCGGTCACCTCATGCAGCATCAGCGCCTGCGCAGCGGAGCCCACCAGCAGACCCGCTGCACCGGCTGCGACGGCCGCAAGGACGCTGATCCAGGCACTCACGCCAAGTGAGAACAGCACGACGGACGCCGCCAGCACCGCCAGCGGAATGACAGCGCGCCGGGCCGGCGTCTGCCTGACCGGGAACAACGCACCGATCAACGTTCCTAGGCCCAGTGCCGCCAGGAAGTAGGCAGGCCACGCATCGGCAATCCCGATGCGATGAGCCAGGGATGGGCCCAGCACCAGGATCGGATCATCGGCAAAGGTCACCGCGGCGACCATGGCCAGCAGCAGCATGATCCGCGGTCGCTCGATGATCACGGTCATGACCGACCAGGGCCGCACGAAATCATGCTGCGCTGTAGGTTCCCTCGGATAGACCATTGCGATGATCACGGCGAAAACGACGAAGGTGATCGCGTTCAGCGCAAAGGCCCATTCGGTCCCGACACTGGCCAGGACACCAAGACACAGCACTGGAGCAAGAGCACGGCCGGCGTTGTAGGAGACCGAGTTCATCGCGAGCGCGGGCTTTTTGTCACGCTCAGGGACAAGTGCGGACAGCATCGCGGTCTGGACCGGCAACGCGAAAGTCAGGGCTAGTCCTGTCAGCAGCGCGCCTGCGGCGAGGTCTGTCTTGTTCATATGTCCGCTGGCTTCCAGGCTGGCCAGCGCGCCTGCGACGACGGCAGATGCAACCTGCGTGCCGATCAGCACTCGCTTACGGCCCAGGCGGTCGGCCAAGCTCCCAGCCCACGGGCCAACCGTCAGGAATCCGGAGAACTGGATGCTTGTGATCACGCCAACATCGAAGGCTGAGTGCGTCAGCTGATAAGCCACCAGCAGCTGCGCGGTGTTCTGAAGCCACGTGCCGAGGTTGGAGATCGTGCTACCGACGAAGTAGACGCGGAAGCGGCGCCTGCGAAGCACCTGCCAGGACCCAGTCTTGTCGCGCGCGGACCGACCGACCTCGCGGATGCGGGCCAGCGCTCGCGATCGTTGCTCGGATGGTGAGAGCAACTCGTTCACCGCAAGGTCTGGAGCGTGGCCGTCCGTGGTGGCGTCCGCTGGGCGCGCGGCCATCATCGTGGTGGGCTGGATCTCTGAGCTTCGGCTCGGAGTCTGCGCACGATAGCCCCACGGGTACGGACGGGATGCGACTGTGCCGGGTTGCGGGCGAACGTTTCGGCGCTGCCATGCAGCAAGACACGAGACTTCGCGATGACTGGAGTAGCTACCCCTGAGCCCGATCCGCCAGTCACGTTTGGGAACCTCGAGACCTGATCTTTCCTGTCTCATCGCTTTAAGGCTGCGTCTGGCTGCTCAGGCGGCTCGTCGGGTACCTGGCCATAGATCATCACGAACTGGTTCCGGTCCGCGGGGTAGGTCGTGACAGTGACCCGAAGCGACTCGCCAGACTCGTCGTAACCAGTCCGGATGAACTCGATAACCGCGATGCGCCCGTCGTCAGGAAGGCCGAAGAACGCCGTCTCGATAGCGTCCGGCACCCGCACAGTGATGCGATCTCGCCAGCCTGTCTCCTCAATGCCGAGAGTCTCCCTTATATAACCGACCGTGCCGGTTGTGATGTCCTCCGCCTGGATCAGGCGGACCGCGCCCTGTTCGAGCAGCCGCATCGGGTAGAAGGTGGTCTGGAGGGAATAGGGCACGCCGTCGATAAAGCGTTGCTGATGTCGGCTAATCACGCTGGCACCGGCAGGCAGCCGAAGCTCAGCCGCAGCCAGGCCGGTCGCCTGCTGAACCTCAACGCGCGGTACAGAAACCGTGGGTCTCCTGCGCTGGCTTGCGACCTGCGAGGCATAGGCCGCGCTGTCGAGGCCAACGTGACCCGGGGCGCCCTCGCCCAGCTTGTCCATGGGTAGCTTCGTGACAAATGGGTCGATCTTTTGGGCAACGAAGGTGCCCTGGCCGGAGCGGGTGTAGACAAGGCCGCGAGTGACCAGCCATTTGACGGCATCGCGGACGGTGTTGCGAGACGCCCCGTACTCAGCCTGGAGATCGAGCTCGGTGGGGAGCGGCTGACCGTCGCGGCCGACCTCTGCAGATTCGATCTTCTGGCGCAGATCCTCGGCGATCCGCCAGCACATCGGCTCGGGCATCCCAGGCGCTCCTAAGCCGCCAATCGGGCCGGAAAAGGGGATGCGCCATGCCAACCATCGAGGTCATCACTTTCGCAGTCGCCGCCGGATTCGGCTTCGCCATCGTGATCACGTTCATCGTGATCATCGGAGTTCGCCACGAAGAGCGCTACCTGACTCTCGCGAACAAGACTGCGCCGGGCGCCATCGCTCAGCTGGCCCGGATCGTGCTCGGCCGATACGTCCGCAAGGAGAAGGACGCCGCGATCGAGCGCGTGCGTCCCGACGACCCCACAGGCGCTCCCGAGCCCACCACGAGCTCAAGGAACTAGCCAGGGCCCGCTGGTTGCAGCCGCTGCCGCACCACTTCGCACCGGGGCGTGGTGCGGCAGCGGCGTCTGTGCAGCGGCGTCGGTGCGCCCGGCGTCGGCACAGCGGCGACGGTGCGGCGGCGTCGGGCCGGCGGCGCGGTGACACGCGCTGGACGCGGATTAACCGGCCCGAGATCTTGCGCGTGCCGACCGCAGCGTCAGCCGGCAACATTAGGCTCGGCACCGTGAGCGAGCAGATTCAGCAATTCCCGTGGCCGGCCGCGAGCGCGACCGGGATCGGATCGATGCCGGGCACCGAGCCGGCGGAGGCCTGCCGGGTGGTGTTCGGGGCGCTGCCCGATCTTCCGCACCTGCCTGAGCTGCCGAACCGCGGGCCAGGTGCCGACATGATCGGGCGGACTGCGGGGCTGCTGGTGGATCTGCCCGTCCAGACGACGTCGCGCGGTTGGCAGCTAACCGACAGGCCCGGTCGCGACATGAGCAGAACGGCCGGCTACTGGTCGCAGGACCTGGACGTGCTGGAGGAGATAGCCGACGGCTACGTCGGGCCGCTCAAGATCCAGATCTGCGGACCCTGGACGCTGGCCGCGGCGCTCGAGCTGAGCCACTCAGCGAACCCGGCGCTTGCCGATCCAGGTGCGGTCGGCGACCTGGCCGAGTCCCTGGCCGCAGGCTTGGCCGCGCACGCGGCCGACGTCCGCAGACGGGTGCCGGGCGCCACGCTCATCGTGCAAGTGGACGAGCCGTCGCTGCCTGCGGTGCTCCTTGGCCGGGTGCCGACGGCCAGCGGGCTGAGCGTGGTCGGGGCGATCGACACGACGGTGGCCAGCCAGCGGCTGGGGACGGTGCTGTCGGCGGCCGGGGCGTACACGGTTGTGCACTGCTGCGGCGGGCCGGCCCCGTTCCCCGAAATAAAGGCCGCCGGAGCCGCGGCAGTCAGTTTCGATCTTGGCTTGCTGCCGGCCAGGGACACCGATCAGGTCGCCGAGCTCGTCGAGGACGGGTTCGGGATATTCGCCGGGGCGCTGCCGGTTACGAGCGCGCAGCGGCTGGTGACCGGGCCGCCGCTGGCGCCGCGGCAGACCACCGAGGCGGTCGTGACGTTGTGGCGGCGGACTGGGCTCGCGCCTGACCGGCTCGCCCGGCAGGTCGTCTTTACGCCTGCGTGCGGCCTCGCGGGCGCCTCGCCGGCTGCCGCCAGAGCGGCACTCGAGCACTGCCGAGAGGCGGCGCGGATCGCGCCGGAGATGATCAATCCGACCTGACCGACCCAGCAAATCGGCACAGGTGATGACGGGAGGCGAGCGTTGACGCAGCAAGATCCTCGGCAGCGGCATGCGGAGCTGGCTGCCGAGCTGCTCGAGCACCAGTACCGCTACTACGTTCTGGACTCGCCGCTGGTCTCGGACATCGACTACGACATGATGATGCGCGAGCTGCAAGGCATCGAGGAGCAGATTCCAGAGCTGCGTACGCCCGATTCGCCCAGTCAGCGAGTCGGCGGGACCTTCTCCACCGACTTCACGGCAGTCCAGCACCTCGAGCGCCTGCTCAGCCTGGACAACGTTTTCTCCGACGAGGACCTGGACGCCTGGGTGGCCAGGGCCGAGCGTCTCGGCGGCGGCGGCCCGTACCTGTGCGAGCTGAAGATCGACGGACTGGCCATCGCGCTGGTGTACCGCCAGGGCCGGCTGGAGCGGGCGGCGACCAGGGGCGACGGCAGGACCGGCGAGGATGTGACGCCGAACGTCAAGACCATCGCCGCGGTGCCGAACAGGCTAACCGGCGCTGGCTGGCCCGATGTCCTGGAGATACGCGGTGAGGTGTTCCTGCCGATCACGGCGTTCGAGGAGCTGAATCACAGGCTGACCGAGGCGGGCAAGCCACCGTTCGCCAACCCGCGCAACTCGGCCGCCGGGTCACTGCGGCAAAAAGACCCGCGGATCACGGCCTCGCGCGCGCTCAACCTGATCTTGCACGGCGTCGGGCGCGTCGAGGGCCTGGCGGAGCCGCCGCCGACCCAGTCCGGCTGGTACGAGCGGCTGCGCGGCTGGGGGCTGCCGGTCAGCGACCTGTACCAGGTGGTGCCCGATATCGAGGGCGTCCGGAAGTACATCACTCACTACGCCGAGCACCGGCACGACCCGCCGTACGAGATCGACGGCGTCGTCGTCAAGATCGACACCGTGGACGTGCAGCGTCAGCTGGGCGCGACCAGCCGGGCGCCGCGGTGGGCGATCGCGTACAAGTACCCGCCCGAGGAGGTCAACACCAGGCTGGTGGACATCCGGGTGAACGTCGGCCGGACCGGGCGGGTGACGCCGTTCGCGGTGATGGAGCCGGTCAAGGTCAGCGGGTCCACGGTGGAGAACGCCACCTTGCACAACGCGGACGAGATCGCGCGCAAGGGCGTGCTGATCGGCGACATGGTCGTGCTGCGCAAAGCCGGGGATGTGATCCCCGAGGTGGTCGGGCCGGTGGTCGACCTGCGCACGGGCACCGAGCGGGCGTTCGAGTTCCCGACCCACTGCCCGACCTGCGGTACCAAGCTCGCGCGCGAGGACGGTGGCGTCGACTGGCGCTGCCCGAACGCCAGATCCTGCCCGGCGCAGCTGCGGGAGCGGCTGTTCCACCTGGCCGGCCGCGGCGCCCTGGACATCGAGGTGCTCGGCTACGAGGCGGCGTCCGCACTGCTCGACTCCGGCCTGCTGACCGACGAGGGGGACCTGTTCGGGCTGACCGCGGAAGCGCTCACAGCCGTGCCCTTCTTCGTCACGAAGGCCGGCACCCTGTCCGCGAACGCGACCAGACTGCTGGCCAACCTTGAGGACGCCAGGCACCGGCCGTTGTGGCGGATCCTGGTAGCACTGTCGATCCGGCACATCGGGCCGACGGCGGCGCGCGCGCTGGCGGCCGCGTTCGGTTCGGTGGACGCCATCGCGGCGGCTCCGGAGGCCGAGCTCGTGACGGTAGATGACGTCGGCCCGACGATCGCCAGGTCGCTGCGGGAGTGGTTCGAGGTGGACTGGCACGCAGCGATCGTGGCGAAGTGGCGTGCGGCTGGGGTCGACCTGGCCACCCCTGGCTTCGTGCCGCCGGCCCGCGATCTGGCAGGCAGCGCGGCCGAAGGGGCGGGCACGACCGGTCCGCTGGCCGGGCTCACCGTCGTGCTGACCGGCACGCTGGAGGGTTACACCAGGGACGAGGCTGCCGAGGCGATCCAGGATCGGGGCGGCAAGGTGTCCGGCTCGGTCTCGAAGAAGACCAGCTTCGTCGTCGCTGGGCAGAATGCCGGATCAAAACTCGAAAAGGCCGAGTCACTCGGCGTGCCGGTGCTGGACGAGGCGGGACTGAGTGTGTTGCTGTCAGAGGGAGCCGATGCGGCGAGAGCGACGGTGACGGTGACGAGCTGACGGCAACCGATTGCGGTCACTGCTCTCTCTCGACATGTTACAGATAGTGTGCAATTAGCTTCGGGAAGTATGTTTTCTGCCGTAGGATTCACGCAAAGCGCCGAGCGTTGCACACTGCGCGACGGCTGGCCGATGAGGAGCCATGAAGGACCCCACCGATACCAGGGACATCGGCCCGCGCGTCGGATCGCCGTTGTGGGTTCACATCACCCTGGTGACGCTCGTGGGTGCCGTGGTGTTCGTGTTCTCTGTGGTCGGCATGATGCACGTGCGCGAGCTTGTCGGGCACCCGCTGTTCTGGGTGCTGGCCGGCATGGTCGTGCTCGGCGAGATCTGGCCGATCGTGACGCCTGGCCGCTCCAGCACGGAGGCGCCACTCGCCTCGGTCACCTTCAGCTTCGCTGCCCTGATCGCCTGGGGGCTGCCAGTCGCCGTGCTGCTGCTCGGCACGGCGACGATGCTGGTCTTCCTGGCCAAGCGCAGGGCACCGCATCGGGCGGCCTTCAACGCCGCCGCGTCCACGCTGGGCCTGGCGGCCGGTGGCGTCGTGCTCTACGCCTTCCGCGGCCCGATCTCGCCGGTGAGTAACTGGGTCGTGCGCGGTAGCGATATCTGGGAGATCATGCTGGCGGCCGCGGCCTGCTTCGCCGTCAGCTATGTCCTGATCGCGGTGGCCATCGCCCTGCACAACCGCGAGCCGCTGCGCAAGACGGTCGCCAGGTCGCTGACCTATCAGGCGTTCGTCAGCCTGGTGCTGCTGGCGTCGGCGCCGCTGGTCGCCGTGGTCATCGCCGGGGGCTCGGCCGTGCTGGTGGCGCTGTTCGCCTTTCCCCTGGCCGCCATCTACGTCAATGCGGCGATCTCCATCCAGCGGGAGCACCAGGCTCACCACGACGAGCTCACCGGGCTCGCCAATCGCAAGCTACTGATGCTCCGGCTAGGGAGCACGCTCGCCCAGGCCGCCAGCTCCGGCACCAAGGCCGCGTTCCTGATGCTCGACCTTGACCGTGGCCTGAAAGAGGTCAACGACACCCTCGGGCACGCGGTCGGTGATCGGCTGCTGCGGCTGGTCGCGCATCGGCTGACCCACAGCATCCGGCCCGGGGACCTGGTCGCGCGCCTCGGCGGTGACGAGTTCGCCGTCCTGCTGCCGTCAGTGAAAGAGGCGGCCGCCGCTCGCGAGGTAGCGGCTCGGCTGCGGGCGGCCGTAGCCGAGCCGATCCGGCTGGAGGGCATGTCCTTCGTCATCGAGGTGAGCATCGGCATCGCCATGTTCCCCGACGACGGGACCGCCGACGAGTTGCTGATGCAGCGCGCCGACGTGGCCATGTACCTGGCCAAGCAGCGGCGCAGCGGGGTCGAGCGGTACGTGGCCGACCTGGATCGCAACTCTCCTGCCCGGCTAGCGCTGTTTGGCGAGCTGCGCCGCGGCCTGGATAGGGGCGAACTCGAGCTGCACTACCAGCCGAAGGTCTTCCTTGCCGACCGGCGCGTAGCCGGGGTGGAAGCGCTCGTGCGCTGGCGGCATCCGGTCCGCGGCATGCTGACGCCAGGGGACTTCATCCCGGTAGTACAGCAGTCGTACCTGATGCGCGAGGTGACCGCTTTCGTCATCGAGACCGCGGTAGCCCAGGCCGCGCTGTGGCGGCAGGCCGGTCTTGACCTCGAGGTGTCGCTCAACGTCTCCGGTCGCGACCTCCTGGACACTGGTCTCGCCGATCTTGTCGAACAGTGCCTGAACCGGCATCAGGTGCCCCCGGACATGCTGCTGCTGGAGATCGACGAGCGGAGGCTGACCAGCGAGCCGGCGCACGCGGTGGCGACGGCGGAGGCGCTCGCCGAGATTGGCGTAGGCCTGAGCCTGGATGATTTCGGCACCGGCTACTCGTCCCTGCTCCGGCTGAAGCGGCTGCCGTTCAGCGAGGTCAAGGTGGACGCGTCGTTCATCGGCCGGCTGCTTGAGTCGCCTGACGATGAGGTCGTGGTCAAGTCGATCCTCGACCTCGCGGCCGCCCTCGGCATTCGCTCCGTGGCCGAGGGCGTCGAGTCGGCCGAGGTCGCCAGCGCGCTGTTGGCCATGGGCTGCGTGGCCGCGCAGGGCTGGTATTTCGCGCGGCCGATGAATGCCGCGTCCGCGACGGCATGGCTGACCGAGCACCGCGCCATCGGGTCACGCGAGCCGCGCCCGACCGCGCCGCACGGCTCTGTGGTGCTGCCGCCCTCGGGCTGGCGGGCGCGCAGCTAGTTCGCCAGTGGCGCGGCCTGGCGCGGCCGGGCCATAATGCCGTCGGCTCGCCGCGGGCGGCCCCATAGGATGGCCATCATGTCCATTACCAGGGACGAGGTGGCGCACCTGGCCAGGCTGTCCAGGCTGGCCCTGACGGACGCCGAACTCGACCACTTCGCAGGTCAGCTCGACCAGATCATCGGCGCTGTCGCGCGGGTGCAGGAGGTCGCGGCCGAGGGGATCCCGCCGATGACGCACGCGGTCCCGGTGGTGAACGTGTACCGCGACGACGTCGAGGAGCCGTGCCTGACGCCTGAGCAGGCGCTAGCTGCGGCGCCAGCAACCGAGCAGGGCAGGTTCCGGGTGCCTCGCATTCTGACGGAGGACTGACATGGCGAGTGAGCCGACGCAGCTGACGCAGCTGACCGCCGCGCAGATCGCCGCGGCCGTGGCGGCCGGCGAGGTATCGGCGGTCGAGGTGACGCAGGCGCACCTGGACCGGATCACGGCCGTGGACTCCGACGTGCACGCGTTCCTGCACGTGGCGGGCATCGGCGCGCTGGCAGCCGCGCAGGAGGTGGATCGAAAGCGCGCTGCTGGGGAGCCGCTCGGTCCGCTGGCCGGCGTGCCGCTGGCGCTCAAGGACGTCATGACGACCCAGGACATGCCGACCACCTGCGGCTCCAAGATCCTCGAAGGCTGGCGGCCGCCCTACGACGCGACGGTCACCAGGCGGCTGCGTGACGCTGGCGTCATCATCCTCGGCAAGACCAACATGGACGAGTTCGCGATGGGTTCCTCCACCGAGAACTCCGCCTACGGCCCGAGTCACAACCCCTGGAACCTCGGCCTGATCCCCGGCGGCTCGTCCGGCGGCTCGTCGGCCGCGGTCGCCGCCTACGAGGCGCCGCTCGCGATCGGCACCGACACCGGCGGCTCGATCCGCCAGCCGGCCGCTGTCTGCGGCATCGTGGGGATGAAGCCCACGTACGGCGGCTCATCCCGGTACGGCCTGGTGGCGTTCGCGTCGTCGCTCGACACGCCTGGCCCGCTCGCCCGCACCGTGCTGGACGCGGCGCTGCTGCACGAGGCGATCTCCGGGCATGACCCGCGTGACTCGACGTCGGTGGACGCACCGGTCCCGCCAGTTGTGGCCGCGGCCCGGCAGGCGGATGTGTCCGGACTCCGCATCGGCGTCGTGACCGAGTTCAGCGGCGACGGCTACCAGAGTGGCGTGCAGGCCAGGTTCACCGAGGCAGTCGAGCTGCTTGAGTCGCTGGGCGCCAAGGTCGTCGAGGTGTCCTGCCCGCACTTCACCTACGCGCTGCCCGCCTATTACCTGATCGCGCCGAGCGAGTGCTCGTCAAACCTGGCCCGCTTCGACGGCATGCGCTACGGGCTGCGCGTCGGCGACGATGGCACCCGCAGCGCCGACGAGGTGATGTCGCTGACCAGGGAGGCCGGATTCGGGCCCGAGGTCAAGCGCCGGATCATGCTCGGTACGTATGCCCTGTCCAGCGGCTATTACGACGCCTATTACGGCAAGGCCCAACAGGTGCGCACGCTCATTTCCCGTGACTTCGATGCAGCGTTCGAGCAGGTCGACGTGCTGGTGTCACCGACCACCCCAACTACGGCGTTCCCCATCGGCGAACGCGCCGACGATCCGATGGCGATGTACCTGGCCGACCTGTGCACGATTCCGTCGGATCTGGCTGGGAACGCGGCCATCTCCGTGCCCTGCGGGCTCGCGCCGGAAGACGGGCTGCCGGTCGGGCTGCAGATCATGGCGCCGGCGCTGGCTGACGATCGCACCTACCGGGTCGCGGCGGCCGTCGAGGCGGCATTGGAGCAGCGGTGGGGCGGCCCGCTGCTAGCTCAGGCGAGGGGCCTGGAGCGGAATGGAGGGGCGCGATGAGCGAGCTGGCCGAGCTGGTGCCCTACGACGAGGCCATAGCCAGGTACGAGCCGGTGATCGGGCTGGAGACCCACGTCGAGCTCGGCACGGCCACCAAGATGTTCTGCGCCTGCCCGACGACGTTCGGCCTCCCGCCGAACTCAGCGGTGTGCCCTGTGTGCCTCGGCTTGCCCGGCTCGCTGCCGGTGGCGAACCGTGCCTCCATCGAGTACACGATCCGGATCGGGTTGGCGCTGAACTGCTCGATCGCGACGTGGTGCCGGTTCGCGCGCAAGAACTACTTCTACCCGGACATGCCGAAGGATTTCCAGATCTCGCAGTACGACGAGCCGCTGTGCACCGACGGCTGGCTCGACGTGATCGTCGAAGGCCAGACTGTCCGCGTCGGCATCGAACGCGTGCACCTGGAGGAGGACACCGGCAAGTCGCTGCACATGGGTGGCGCGACCGGGCGGATCCACGGCGCCGACTACTCGCTGGTCGACTACAACCGGGCCGGCATCCCGCTGGTCGAGGTCGTGACGAAGCCAGTGCCCGGCACGGGCGCGCTCGCCCCAGTCGTCGCCCGCGCGTACGTCACCGAGCTGCGTGATCTGCTGCGCGCCCTGGGCGTCTCCGACGTCCGGATGGAAGAGGGCTCGCTGCGGTGCGACGTCAACACCTCGATCGCGCCCCGCGGCGCGGCGCAGTGGGGCACCCGCACCGAGACCAAGAACGTGAACTCGCTCCGCTCGGTGGAGCGCGCGGTCAGGTTCGAGATCGAGCGGCAGGCCGCCTTGCTCGACTCGGGCCGGCGAATCGTCCAGGAGACCCGGCACTTCCACGAGGACACCGGCACCACCACCGCGGGCCGGAGCAAGGAAGAAGCACAGGACTACCGTTACTTCCCCGAGCCAGACCTCGTTCCCGTCGCCCCACCACCCGACTGGGTCGAGGAAATCCGCGCGAGCCTGCCCGAGCTGCCAGCGGCGCGCCGCATCCGGCTCCAAGCTGAGTGGGCCCTGTCCGACCTGGACATGACCGCCCTCACGAACGCTGGAGCGCTCGACCTGGTCGCGGAGACCGTCGCGGCGGGCGCGACGGCGGCCGACGCCAGCAAGTGGTGGCTGGGCGAACTAGCCCGCCGCGCCAACGAGACCGGCGTCGACCTGTCTGCCCTCCCGATCACCCCAGCGCAGGTCGCGAGAGTCAGCGAGCTAGTCGCGAAGGGATCGCTGAACGACACGCTGGCTCGCCAGGTCCTCGAGGCCGTGCTGGCCGGGAAGGGCGATCCAGACGCCGTGATCGAGGCCCAGGGCTTGTCAATCGTCAGCGACGACGCGGCTCTCCTGGAGGCCGTCGACGCAGCGATCGCCGCCAACCCTGATATCGCGGCCAAGATTAGGGACGGCAAGACGGCAGCAGCAGGCGCTCTCGTCGGCCAAGTTATGAAGGCCACAAGAGGCCGCGCCGACGCCACCAGAGTCAGGGAACTGATCCTGGAACGGCTTACCTGATCTGGTGCGCGGCCCGGTCGAGCCACTGGTCGGCCCAAACGAAACGGGCCGACCACTGCCTCCACCGTCCCACGCCTGGGGCGGGCTTACGCTCGACTGGATGAGCTATGACAGCTGACAGCGCAGGTGCACAGGAGCTGACTGAGGAAGTCCTGCGGGCGTACGGCGACACTCCGGACCCGCGGGCGCGTGAGCTGCTGACAGCGTTGATCCGGCATTTGCATGCGTTCGCGGCCGAGACCGGGCTGACGACCGCCGAATGGATGGCGGGGCTTGAGTTCCTCACCGCCGTCGGCCAGAAGTGCGACGACGAGCGGCAGGAATTCGTCTTGCTGTCCGACGTGCTCGGGCTTTCGTCGCTGGTCGAGACGCTCAACGGGCCGGAGGGCGCGACCGACTCGACTGTGCTCGGGCCGTTTTACCTGCCGGGGGCGCCGCATAAGGAGCTCGGCGAGTCGATCGGGCGGCCGCAGGACGGCGAGCCGACCTTGATCCGTGGGCGGGTGACGGATACAGAGGGCGAGCCGATCCCGGGCGCGACGCTGGATGTGTGGCAGTGCGCCAGCAATGGGTTGTACGACATCCAGGATCCGGACCAGCCGCCGTTCAATCTCCGGGGCGTGTTTACGACCAGTGCGGATGGCGGCTATAGCTTTCGGACGGTGCGTCCGGTGAGCTACCCCGTTCCCATAGATGGCCCGGTTGGGACGATCTTCCGTATCAGCGGGCGGCACTGCTGGCGCGCAGCGCACGTCCACGCGATCGTGCGCGCCCCCGGTTATCAGGCCGTGACCACGCACATCTTCGACTCGGCGAACGAGTACAACGACAGCGACGCGGTCTTCGGCGTCCGAGGGTCGCTGATCCGGGAGTTCAGGGCCGCCGGGCCTGCCGATCCGGCGGGCGTGGCGTATGTCGTGGACGTGGACTTCGCCCTGGCTCCGGCAGTCGGGTAAACTGCACCCATGCAGTCCTTCGCGCGTCAGGAGATGATGCCCCGCTAGCCGGGGCCATCTCACGCTGCCAGGACTTAGTCCGCATGAGGCCCTTCAGGGGCCTCGATTTGTATGCGGGGTCGGCGCCCCTGAGGTCAAACCCAGGAGGTTCCGATGAGCGCCCAGCGCGTCTATCTCAGCACGACCATTCCGTACGTGAACTCGCGCGCCCATGTCGGGCACGCGCTCGAGCTCGTCCAGGCGGACGTACTCGCCCGGCATCACCGCCGCATCGGCGACGATGTGAGGCTGCAAAGCGGCACGGACGACAACTCACTCAAGAACGTGCTCGCGGCCGAGGCGGAGGGCGTCAGCACAAGGGAACTGGTCAACCGCAACGCCAGCGAGTTCGCCGCGCTGCGCGAGCACCTGTCGCTGAGCTTCGACGATTTCATCCGGACCAGCAGCGACCCGCGCCACCGCCCCGGCGTCGAGCGGCTCTGGCGTGCCTGCGCGGCCAGCGGTGACCTGTACCGCAAGACCTACGAGGGCCTGTACTGCGTCGGCTGCGAGCAGTTCTACACCGAGGCCGAACTCGACGGCGGGAACTGTCCCGATCACGGCACGCCACCGCAACTGGTCGCGGAGGAGAACTGGTTCTTCCGGCTGTCGAAGTACGCCGACCGGCTGCACGACGAGATCAGTTCGGGGCGGCTGCGGATCGAGCCGGCCAGCCGCCGCAACGAGGTGCTCGGCTTCATCGCCGGCGGCCTCGCGGACTTCAGCGCGTCTCGTTCAGTGGCGAGAGCTCGCGGCTGGGGCATCGAGGTGCCCGGCGACCCGAGCCAGGTGATCTACGTCTGGTGGGACGCGCTCGGCAACTACATCACGTCGCTGAACTACGGTTCGGCCAGCAGCGGGGCGCATGGCCCGCGTGACGCCGAGTACCAGCGCTGGTGGACGGGCGCCGACCGGCGAGCACATGTTGTCGGGAAGGGCGTGCTCCGATTCCACGCCGTGTACTGGCCGGCGATCTTGCTGTCGGCCGGCGAGCCGCTGCCGACCGACATCTTCGTCCACGACTACCTCACGGTCGATGGCCGCAAGATCAGCAAGTCGGCCGTCGGCAGCGCCTCCGGCGGCAACGACCCGGTCGCGCTGGCCGGCACCTACGGCGCGGACGCGCTGCGCTGGTGGCTGCTGCGCGAGGTGCCGCGGGTCGGAGACACCGACTTCACCGTCGGCAAGCTGGTCGCGAGGGCCAACGAGGACCTCGCTAACGGCCTTGGCAACCTGGTCAACCGCGTTGTGACGCTCGTTCACTCGTACCGGGCCGGGGCCGTCCGACCGTGCGCCCGGCCCGCGGGGACCAGCCGCTGGCTGGCGGCGGCGCCCAGCCCGGACAACGGGGCTCTTGACCACGGGGCTCCTGACCACGGTGCTCCTGACCACGGGGCGGTGCCCGGCTGGCCCGCTGACGCGGCCGCGCTGCGGACGACGATCGAGCGGACGCCCGGCGCGGTCCGCACGGCGCTGGCCCGGTTCGACTTCCGGTCGGCCGCGGCGGCGGTCTTCGAGATCGTCGAGCAGGCGAATCGCTACGTAGAAGCGGCCGCACCATGGCACCTGGCCAGGGCCGAGCGAGCCGGTGACTCGGCGGCAGGCGAGCGACTCGACCAGGTACTCGGTGCGCTCATCGCGGCGTGCCAGATCCTCGCGTCGGAGATCTGGCCGTTCCTGCCGGACCTGGCGGTCCGCGTGGCCGCCGCTTGCGACGACTTCGGCGGGACGCTGCCTAGCCCGCAGCCTGTGTTCCCGCGGCTTGAAGCGATCGACACGGTACCGATCGACAGTGGCCCGATCGACAGTGGCCCGATCGACACCGTACCGATCGATACTGGGGCCGTCGGTACCGCCGCATTCGACAGCGCGGCGATCGGTACAGTCATACCCGGCCCGGTCGCCGGCCGGCCGAACGTGAGTGAGGTTGCGTGCTGAGTCGTTCGGTGCTGATCTGGGTGCCAACAGAGCCAGTGGCACAGGCTCTCGCCGACCTGGACGGCGCGACCGTGGAAGTGCTCGCGCCGGACGGCGCGTCACTGCCCGCGTCCGCGGCTGAGGTCGAGTTCTACGTGCCGCCGTTCTTTCCGGCGCCCGAGGCCGTGGTCGCCATGGCCCAGATGCCGAAGCTCAGGGTCGTCCAGACGATGACCGCAGGCTTCGACCGGGTGCGCCCGCACGTTCCGGCCGGTGCTGTGCTGTGCAACGCCCGCGGCGTCCACGACGCCAGCACGGCCGAATGGGTCGTCGGTGCCGCGATCGCCGCGCTGCGCCAGTTCCCGTATTTCGCTACCGAGCAGGCGGCCGGCCGGTGGAGCTATCGCTTCACCGACTGCCTGGCCGGCAAGTCGGTGCTGATCGTCGGGTACGGCTCGATCGGCCAGGCGGTCGAGCGCAGGCTGGCCGGCTTCGACGTGCAGGTGCAGCGGGTTGCCAGGTCCGCCCGCGATGGTGTCAGCCCAGTGTCGGACCTGCCCGCCCTGCTGCCGACCGCTGATGTGGTGATCTTGCTAGCGCCCGTCACGTCGGCCACCGTCGGCATGGTCGACGCCACCTTCCTCGCTGCGATGAAGGACGGCGCGCTGCTGATCAACGCGGCGCGCGGAGTCCTGGTCGTGACCGACGACCTGGTGGCGGAGGTCAGCTCCGGGCGGCTGTCGGCCGCCATGGACGTGACCGACCCGGAGCCCCTGCCGCCCGGTCACCCGCTCTGGTCGCTGCCAAACGTGCTGATCACACCGCATGTCGCCGCGTCCACGCCGTACTCCGGCATGATGGCGGTGCGCTTCGTCAAAGAGCAGGCCGAGCGTTACCTGGCGGGTCAGCCGCTGGCGAATGTGATCACTGGCGAATACTAGACTCGCAGGTCAGCGGCTTGGTAGCGAGTCGCCATGAAGTTGTCGCCGTGTGTAGGCCCTTCCTCAATCGAAGCGTGACCTCCGCGCCGTAGAGTGCTTGCACTTAACTGATTTCGCGAGACCACGTGGTTCCGGCGAGCCCCATCAGGACGCCGGAATTGTTTGGCCCGGGTACTGTTGGCACCGTCTGCGCGTCGTGTGCTGCCGTCGCTCAATGACGAGCCGCAGGCATGACCTCCCTGCACAGCATGCGGCCTTCGGTGTCTTTGCTGGCTCGCTCGGCATAGTTCGGTTTGGCTCGTTCGGGCCGCAGCCGACAGGAGGTCTGGTGCACGCACGCCGCCCCGTGCAGGCGCACGCATCCGCCTGGCCGCGATGAGCCCGTCCTCAGCCTGGACAATTATCGGAGTGCTGCTGGCCGCGGTGGCCGCGGCGCTGCTAGTCCGTCGTGCCCGGCAAGGCGACGCCGCCAGCCGGTGGCTCGCGGTCGCCACCGTGGCCTGGGGCGCAGCGTTCGCGGCCCAGGGTGCCAGCGCTGGCGAGGTCACCCCGGCCGTCATCCAGTTGACGCTGACCGATCTGCTGGCGCTGCTGGCGCTGCCGCCGCTCGTGGTCGGCTTGATGCGGCTAGCGCCGGCGCCCGCGCCGGACCGGCGGCCGCGCGCTCCGCGGGGCTCCGATCCCGGTCACCTGATGGACGCCGGCCTGCTGGTGCTGGCGGTCTTCAGCGTTGGCTGGATCGCCGTCCTGCGGTCTGCCTACGCGGGGTCTGCCGTCGCACCTGGCCTGTTCACCGTTGACTTGATTCATCCGATCGCCGAGCTGCTCGTGCTCGGCGGCACGTTGTGGCTCGCGATCCGGGCCGGACGTCGCGCGCTCACGCCCTACCTCGCCTTGTGCGCGGCGACCATCGGCGACTTCCTGGCGGTCCAGGCCCGAGCAAGCGGCATGCACCCCGGCTCCTGGCCGCAGCTGGCCTGGCTGGTTGCGTTCTGCCTGCTCGGCGCCAGCGCATTGGTGCCGCAAGCCGGGGCGGCCACGCCGCTGGCCGAGATCGGGGTCGCCGCAACAGACCCGCCGCTCAGCACCTTGATCGCACTAGGCGCGGCCGGCGCGGCCAGCCTCGTTACCTTGATCTTTGCGATTGTGACCTGGGGCCACAGCGGTCCGGTACCGCTCCTGACTGGCGCGCTGCTGGCGCTGGCCCTACTCGTGCGAATCGCCGGGCTGCTCCGCCAGGCGGCGAGGCTGGCCGAGCATGCTGAGCAGTCCGACAGCCAGTTCCATCAGCTAGCCGACCGGACAAGCGACGTCGTGCTGCTCTGCGATGCGACCGGCTTGATCAGCTACGCGAGCAAGGCAGTAGCGCACTATGGTTACACGCCCGAGCGCCTGGCTGGCACACGGCTGCCCGGCCTGGTGCATCCTGATGATCTTGGGAACGTGTTCCGGACCGTCGCTGCCGTCCGCGCGGACGCAGCCCATTCGAGTGGCAACCTGGCGTGCCGCGTCAGGTCGTCCGACGGTACGTGGCGGCACGTGCAGGCGACGGTGTCGCGCTACGCCGAAGCGAGGCGGCCGGATCTGCTGCTGGTCACGGCGCGGGATATCAGCGACCAGGTCGCTCTCCAGCGGCAGGTCACCCATCTCACCTTTCACGACGGCCTGACCGGGCTGCCCAACCGCTCCTACCTGGAGGAGCGGGCCAAGGACCTGCTGGCAGACGACCCCGACGGCGCGGCCGTTGCCTGGCGGAACGACGCTGAGCGGATCGGGGCCATCTTCGTCGACCTCGACGGTTTCACCGCGATCAACGACTCCGTCGGCCACGGTGCCGGGGACCTGGTGCTCGCGCAGGCCGGACGCCGGCTGCGCGGTCTGGTACCGGCGCACGACACGGTCGCCCGCTGGGGCGGGGACGAGTTCGCGGTCCTCATCGAGAGCGCCGCGAGCCCGCAGGAGATCGTCGACATCGCCGAGCGCCTCGCGGGGGGAATCGCCGCCGAGCCATTCCAGGTGGCGGGCCGGGACGTGTCGATCACGGCGAGCGTCGGGGTGGCGTTCGCCGATCCGGACCTGGCCGAGCACCTGCTGCGCAACGCCGACCTGGCCATGGCCCGTGCCAAGGACGCCGGCGGCGGCCGAGTCGAGGTGTTCGCAGCGCACATGCACGCCGACGTGATCCGGCGCCTGGAGCTAGCGACCGACCTGCGGGCCGCGATAGAGGACGGCAGCCTGGGCATCGAGTACCAGCCGGTTGTGGAACTGTCGACGTCGCGGGTCGCCAGCGTGGAGGCGCTTGTCCGGTGGTCGCGCGGCGGCGAGTATGTCGAGCCTGCGGAGTTCCTCGGCATCGCCGAGGACTCCGGGCTGATCGTGCCGCTCGGTGCCTGGGTCATGAGTCAGGCCTGCCGGCAGGTCGCCCTGTGGCGACAGTCGGGCTGGCAGGTGGGGCTCTCGGTCAACTTCTCGCTGCGCCAGGTCAGCTCGGCGGGGTTCGCTGAGTCGGTGCTGACGGCACTCGACGACAGCGGACTACAGCGGTCCGCGCTGACGCTCGAAGTCACTGAGCGGGTGCTGATCGAGATCGATAGCCCAGTCATGGACGGGCTCGCCAGGCTTCGGCAGCTGGGCGTCCGGCTGGCCATCGACGACTTCGGCACTGGCTACGCCTCGCTCGCCTACCTGCGGCAGTTGCCTGTTGACATCATCAAGATCGACCCGTCTTTCGTGGCCGGGCTCGGCACCGACGGCACGCTGGCGATGCTGACCCGCACCATCGTCCAGGTCGGCCATGACCTCGGCATCGAGATCGTCGCCGAAGGCATCGAGCGGCCGGAGCAGCTCGAACTCCTGCGGGCAATGGGCTGCGGACTCGGCCAGGGCTACCTGGTGGCCAGGCCAATGGCCGCCCACCGGATCGAGTCGCTTGCCGTAGTTGGCGGCGCCGGGCCGATGGTCTCGGCAACGCCGGTCGTCGGCGTCGGCCCTATCGTCGGCATGGGCTCGGCTGCCGGCCCCGGAGGCTGACGGCCCCGTCTGCCGGCACCGTCTGCCGGCACCGGCGCGGCAGGTTTGTTGAAGGTGCTTCACAAGCCTTTCTATATGCTGAACGCCCGACGCCTGCCACCCGGAGGAATTCCGTGCCCGCTCCTGTCGTCCTGGTCGCCGAGGAGCTGTCGGCGGCCGGGATCGCCTTGCTGGAATCCTCGTTCGAGGTCCGTTACACCAACGGCGCGGACCGGAGCTTGCTGCTGCCGGCCCTCGCAGATGTCGACGCCGTGATCGTCCGCAGCGCGACCCTGATCGACGCTGAGGCCATCGCCGCCGGTCGCCGGCTCCGCGTTGTCGCGCGGGCCGGAGTCGGCCTGGACAACGTGGATGTCGACGCTGCCACCAAGGCCGGCGTGATGGTGGTGAACGCGCCCGCGTCCAACATCGTGAGCGCGGCCGAGCACGCTGTCGCGCTGCTGCTCGCCCTCGCCCGGAACGTTCCGCAAGCCAACGCCGCGCTCAAGAACGGCCAGTGGAAGCGCTCGGCCTACACCGGCGTCGAGCTCCAGGACAAGGTCGTCGGCATCCTTGGCCTCGGCCGGATCGGCGCACTAGTGGCCGAGCGGCTGACCGCGTTCGACATGACCGTGATCGCCTATGACCCGTACGCCTCGCCGGGCACCTCGACCCAACTCGGCGTCCGGATGGTCGGTCTGGACGAGCTATTGGCCGAGGCCGACTTCATCACCGTGCACCTGCCGAAAAACGCCGAGACGATCGGGCTCATCGGCGATCGCGAGCTGCACCTGGTCAAGCCTCAGGTCCGCATCATCAATGCGGCCCGTGGCGGCATCGTGGACGAGGCCGCGCTGGCGGACGCCCTGCGGGACGGCCGGGTAGCCGGCGCCGGGATCGACGTTTACGTCAAGGAGCCGTGCACGGACAGCCCGCTGTTCGGCTTCGACAACGTCGTCGCCACCCCGCACCTCGGCGCGAGCACCAACGAGGCGCAGGAGAAGGCGGGTACGCAGGTCGCCAGGTCGGTCCGGCTGGCGCTAGATGGCGAGTTCGTCCCCGACGCGGTGAACGTCCAGGGTGGCCCCGTGCACGAGGACCTGCGGCCGTGGCTGCCACTTGGCGAGAAGCTCGGCCGGATCCTCGCTGCGCTCGCTGGCGGCGCGACGGCGTCGGTCGCCGTCGAGGCCAGGGGCGAGATCGCCGGGCTCGACGTGAGCGTCCTGGAGCTGGCGGCGATGAAGGGGCTCTTCGGGGGCGTCACCGAGGAGCCGGTTACGTACGTCAACGCGCCGCTGGTGGCCAAGGAGCGAGGCGTGAAAGTCAGCCTCAGCACCGACAAGGTCAGCCAAGACTGGCGCAACCTGCTAACCGTCCGCAGCACCGCCCCGGACGGGCAGCTGATCTCGGTCAGTGGCACCTTGTCCGGATTGCGCCAGACCGAGCACCTAGTCGAGGTCAATGGCCTGGACGCCGAGATCGCCCCGGCCGACCACATGATCTTCCTCGGCTA
>DASXKI010000302.1:0-5930 GCA_036496945.1 Streptosporangiaceae bacterium
CCCCTCCCGGCCAGCGCCGGCGGTTTGTCGATCTCGGCCAGTCCGAGGACGCCGGTGTAGAACTCGCGCGAGGAGCTCTCGGCTTCGGCCGGACATGCGAGCAGAACGTGGTGGATCATCGACGACCTCTTCAGACGACAAATCTTGATGTCAAGATACATTAGCGGAGCCGGGCCGCCGGGCGCCAGTCAGCTACGACAGGCAGCGCCCCGGCGGGGTCTGCAGAATGAGAGGTACCTCGAGACTGGCGTGGGCTGGAGTGCCGGGTCCGGATCTGTTCTACACAGTGCTCTGGACGGCGATCTGACACAGTTCCGGCAGCCTGCCCTCGGCTTCGCGGGCCGCGATCTGCACGCCGATCCAAGCCAGCGCGAGGCCGTAGGTGGCGGAGCAGATGATGAGTGCCGGTGTCCGGACCACGGCCGGGACGGTGTTGGTGAATGCGGCCGCCAGTATGACCGGGGTGGCCGCGACGGCCACGCCGGCCACGCTGGCGAGGAGACCGCCGAAGGTGTAGGACCCGAACCCCTGAGCGGCCTGGAGCATAGGGCTGCCGCTTCGCTTCGCCATCGGGTAGGCAAGGGTGACGCTGAGGATGTTGCTCAGGCCCAGGGCTGCGCCCAGGCCGGCCAGGGCCACCGCGGTGGCCGGCACGCCTTGCGCCGGACTCCTGACCGCGGCTGCCAGGCCGAAGCAGATCGCGGTGAGCAGCGGTGCCGCGATCACGCCGAGCGCGATGTTCTGGCCGGAGAAGTAGGCCCGCAGGGAGCGGCGGCCAGTGAGCGCGAGCGCCTCGGTGATGAACGGCGGGCCGGTCAGGCCGATTGCGTTGGCGTGGAAGTAGCCGACGAACCCGGCGCCGACAACGGCGCTGCCGATCACGACACCGGGGTGCTTGTGCGGGCCGGCGGTCCCGAGGATGGTGCTGGCTGATACGACGACCATGATGACCGCGGTCATGGCCCAGTAGACCAGCGATGTCGGGTCACGGCGCTGGTAGATCCAGAACCGGGCGGCCACCACGCCGCGTAGCCCGAAGCGGGCCAGCGGCAGAGCCGTGCCGCGCAGCTGCGACGACCCGGTGGAGGTGTCGGCGGTGACCAGGGCGCGGCCCAGTGAGCGTACCCACAGCCAGCCGAGCACGATGATGACGGCGGCCAGCAGCCCTAGCCGCACCAGCGCAGTGCCGGGATGGCCGTGCGAGGCATCCTGGATGGCGTGCGCGGCCAGGCCGGGCGGCAGCCAGCGCATCCACGCGTCGACGCCGGCGAAGCTCGCCGCGGTGATCCCGCCGTGTGCCGCTGCATTGGGTATCACCTGGCCGAGCAGCTCGATCAGGGCGAAGATCGGGATGAACAGGAAGACCGCCAGGTCCTTGCCGCGGCGTGAGCGAAGCAGCCTGGCCATGCTGGTGGTCACCAGCCGGGCGAGCGTGATGCAGAACAGCACCTGCAGGGGTACAGCGATCAGGGCGACGAGGACGCCGAGCCCGCCGGCGGCCAGGCCGATGGTAACCCCGAGCAGGCCGAGCAGATTGGCGACCGGCCAGGCACCGGTGGCCGAGGCGGTCAGCAGGCCGACCGCTAGCGGGCGTGTCCGCAGCGGGTACAGCTGCAGCGTGGCCGGGTCCAGGGTGCCGTCCAGGCCGAAGGCGAAGATCGGCGCGACGAGCCAGCCGAGCGCGAATGCGCTGAAGATGACCGTGGTCAGATCTACCGAGGCACTCAGGCCGCGGAACAGGGCCAGGACATAGAAGCCGCCGACCGCGACGACGAAGGCAAAGAACGTGCTGACGATGAACGTGCTCTGGGCAGCGGTGGACGAGCGCAGCGCGTTGAGCAGCAGACGCACTTTCAGCTGGACGAGGAGCCAAGCCATGACAAACCCTCCTCGTCGCTTGCCTTCGAACCCACTAGGTCGACGAACGCCTGCTGCAGGGTCTTGCCGCCCCGTACCTCGTCGGTAGTGCCGGTGGCTACGATCTGGCCCTTGTCGATGATCGAGACGTGATCGCAGACCTGCTCGACCAGCTCCATCACATGACTCGAGAACAGCACGGTAGAGCCCGAGCCGGTCAGCCGTGTCAGCAGCCGGCGGATCACGTCAGCGGAGATCGGATCCACCCCCTCCAGCGGCTCGTCCAGGAACAGCACTGGCGGGTTGTGGATGAGCGCGCAGCCGAGCGTCGTCTTCTTGCGCATGCCGGTGGAGTAGTCAGCGACCAGCCGCTTGGCGTCAGCGGTCAGGTCGAGCACATCCAGCAGCTGCGCCGCCCGCGACCGCGCCTCGGCCACGGGCAAGCCGCGCAGCCGCCCGGCGTACTCCAGCATTTCCTCGCCGCTCAGGCGCTCGAACAGCCTGGCCTCGGCCGGCACTACCCCGATCACCGCCTTGACGGCGACCGGGTCCGCCCACACATCCAGCCCGTTGATCAGGACCTGGCCGCCATCTGGCCGCAGCAGGCCGGTCATCATAGACAGGGACGTGGTCTTGCCCGCCCCGTTCGGGCCGACCAGGCCGGCGAGGGAGCCGGCCGCGATCTCCAGATCGATCCCGGCCACCGCTACCTTCGCACTGAAACTCTTGTGCAGCCCGCGCACCTCGATAGCTATCTCAGCCATCTCTGCCTCCTCAGCAGCCATTCAGCTGGTCCGTAACGATGCAGTAGATAGCGGCTACGGGCCGACGGTGTCGGGGAGCTTGCCTGTGGCTCCGAGCTTGTAGGCGATGATCAGTTGTCTGTCATTCGTGGGTACCTGAACGCCGGCCCCAACGAGGACGTAGTCACCGTCCACGGCGACGGGCGCGTCGGAGCCGGAGGACAGCGGCGTCTTCAGCAAGATCGCGCCGGTGGTGGCGTTGAACGCGTACAGGTATCCGCTGTAGGTCGTGGTGAACACGACGTCGTTGGTGAGCGTGGCGGCACCGTACGGCGTCGATGGGAGCTTGTCGTCCCAGATGATCTTTCCGGTGTTCTGGCTGACCGCGACCATCTCGCCCGTGGCCTTCGCGATGGAAGCAGAAAACGCGCTCGAGCTCTCCGCCGCGCCCTTGACGGTCATTGGCAGCCCGAGGTTGTTGACCGCAGCGAACACCGTAGACCCGTTGCTGGCGAGCTGGGACTCGATGCCGCCGAGCACGCCGGGCTCGAGGGTGAACTCGGCGGGAAGCGTGATCGACGAGGTCGGGGTGGCGTTCTCGGTGAGAAGCCCGGCGTCCTGCGGCCCGCTGTGCACGCCGACCGGGAGCTTCCAGATCAGCTTGCCGGTCCGGGCGTTCAACTCAATCAGGATGCCGGCCTTGCCGCCATCGATGACCACCGGCTGCCCATTGGCAGTGGTGAGCAGGGGCGAGTTCTGCAAGTCCCAGTCGTAGAGGTCGTGCGGGGTGAGCTGGTAGTACCAGAGCAGCTTGCCCTGCGGGCTCAGCTTGACCACCGAGTCGGTATACAGGTTCGGGCCGGGCCGGCTGGTGCCCCACGGATAGCCCTTAGGCCACCCGCTCTGCCCTATCGGGCCGGGGTTGGCGATGCCGATGTAGAGGTTGCCCTGGGCGTCGAATGACGGCGGGTCCCACAAGCCGCCGCCGGAGTTGAGGGCCGGGTTGCCCCAAAGGTTCTGTACCTCATCCCAGGACCATTCCGGCGCGCCAGTCGCGGCGTTCAGCGCCCACAAGATTCCCTTGCCACCGCCCAGATATTGGCCGACCGCTGGGTTGACCGGCACGGTGGAGACGTAGACGGTGCCGTTGTTGTAACCCGGCGCCATGTCGATGCCTTCGTGGTCATTGCCGATCAGCGTCCGGCTCCACAACTGCTTGCCGGTGGCCGACGACAGCGCGACCACGACGTGATTCGTCGCTGCGTACACGGTTCCGCCGGCCACGTTGACACCGTCCGGGCCGCCGTTGGGCGAGCTGTAGTTGTGCGTCCACAGGACCTTGCCGGTGGCGATCTTGATCGCCATGACGTTCGATTCCATGTCTTGCAGGTACACCACGCCATTCACGACGACCGGCGTCGTCGAATAACCGTCCGTGACTCCGGCACTTTGGGCTTCACCGGTCGACTCGATCGGCACGCACCACGCCACGCCCAGCTGGGCTACGTTCGAGGCGGTGATCGCGCTGGTGACATCCCGCGTGTTGTGCAGGTTGCCGCCCGGCAGCGTCCAGGCTGCCGCGACGCCCGGACTGGCCGAACCGGCTGGCACCGGGCTTCCGGCCCCCGCCTGCTCACCGGAACAACTCGCAGCACTCGCATTCGGCGTACTACTCGCGCAGCCGCTGGCTGCGAGGCTCGCCGCCGCCAGCAGGGTCACGCTCGCAACTCCGGTCCGCGTAACTAAACGCCTCATCTGGCTGCTCTCCCTTCCGGTCGGTGCCGGCCCCTGTCAAGGACGACAGGGGTCGGCAGCAGGGCCTATTTGACGGGTACCGTGTAGGCCACCACTTGCGGAAAGCCGCCGCTGCCCGCATTGCTGGTCGCCGGGCCGCCCGCAGGGACGATGACCGTGTTGCCGGCAATGGCGATCGGCGCGTTTGCTGACGTCGGCAGCTGGCGGCGGAAGACGATCGTGCCGGTGCTGCGGTTGAGGGCGATCAGAACACCGTGGTAGAGCGTGGTGAAGACGAGATCATTTGAAACCGTTGCGGCACCGACTGGCAAGTCCGGCACCTTGGTGTCCCATTCGACCTTGCCCGTCGCGAGACTCAGTGCCTCCACCTCTCCAGCGGCAGGGCCAGCGGCCTTATCGGCGAGGGGCAGCTTCAAACTTGTGTAGGTGAGAGGCAGGTCGATGGTGACCACGTAGATGCTGGTCCCGGCGACAGCCATGTCGGTCAGGATCCCCCCGAGCGATCCGGGAAGAATCGTGAAGGGCACCTTGAGCGTGATCTTATGTTCTAGCGCCAGCAGCGAGTCATTGTCGTGGCCGTTGTGCTCGCCGACGGGCGTCTTCCATATCAGCTTGCCGGTCTGGGCGTTCATCTCATAGACGTAGCCCATCTTGCCGGCGCCGAGGACGACGGAGACCCCGTTGACGCTCGCCGAGATCGGCGAGGCCTGCATGTCGTAGTCCTTGAAGTCGTTGGGCACGCCCTGGTAGTACCAGCGCAGTTTCCCGGTCGCCGCGTCGAGGTTCACGACGCTGTCGGTGTAGAGCTGGGCGGAGGGATGCGCGATCGCTGAGGCGACCGACTGATAGGGATTGCCGATGCCGAACGTCACCGATCCGTCGCGGCTGACCAGCGGCGTCTCCCAGGCGCCGCCCGAGCCGAGGCCAACAGCATTAACCCCAGAGTTAGGGCCAAGAAGGGTGTTGAATTTCCACAGCAGTTCGCCGCTTGCTGCGCTGAGCGCGAGAAGCACCCCGCCGCCTGGCCCCGAGCCGTACGCGCTCGCCAGGTACACCCGCCCGTCTGCCACTTGGGGCTGGATCTCGAACGTTCCCTGGCCCTTGCTGAGCAGATGGCTGTTGACCCAGATCTTGCGGCCGGTGCCGGCATTTAGCGCGAAGACCGTTGTCGGCGAGATTCCGTACACCGTTCCGCCAGCGACCGCGACGCCGTCCGGTCCCGGTCCGGTCTTCATCGGCGTATTGAGCTGGTACTCCCACTTCAGCTTGCCGGTCGCGAGCGCCAGCGCGTACACGTTCGCGTCGAGATCCTGGATATAGACGACGCCGTTCACCACGACCGGATTCGCGGCCAGGGCACCGGACGAGCCGACGCCTGCTGCCGCGGGTCCGGTGATGTGCAGCGTCCAGGCCTGCCTGAGCCCGGACACGTTGGCTGACGTGATCGTCGAGCCCGCGGCGTCCCGGGTGTTCGACAGGTCGCCGTTTGAATGCGGCCAGGACCCCGATGCTAACGGCCTGGGGGCAGCGGCATTTGTGACGGTGACCGGCGTGCTGCTGCATGCCGCCGTCACC
>DASXKI010000303.1:0-3763 GCA_036496945.1 Streptosporangiaceae bacterium
ATCCTGCTCGCCCAGCAGTTGCTCGAAGATACCGACGAGACGGTGGACGTGGTAGCGGAGCGGGCCGGGTTCGGGAACGCGGCCACGCTCCGCCATCACTTCCGCGCCTGGCGCGCGACCACACCGCAGGCCTACCGCCGCACCTTCCGGGAGACCCGGCCCGGCCGGGAGTCCCAGCCCGGCCTGGAGTCGCTGGCTGGCCGGGAGGCGCTGGCCACCCGGCCGGCTGGCGCCTAGCGTGCTGGGACGGCTGCCGCCATCCGAGCGCGCACCTTGCCGGGCGTGAGCTCGCCCGCTGCCCTGGCGTTATGCAGCGCCGCCGCCCACCAGGCCAGGTCGTCGAGCAGGATCTGCAAGCTGATCTCGGTTGCGGGGTCAGTCGGCTGGCCGTCGGCGTCGAACTGCTTGTCCACGAAGGGCAGGACGACGGTGCTGCGCAGCGGCGCTGCCTCGACCTCGACCCCCACCTGGACCAGGTGCTCGATCGCGCGAATGCCGCCGCCGACACCCGCGCTGTAGCCGACCATGGCCATCGGCTTGTTGCGGAAGGCGAACGACACAAACACGCTGTCGATCGCGTTCTTCAGCTCGCCGGGGATGCTGTGGTTGTACTCCGGCGTGATCACGACGTAGGCGTCAGCCTCGGCGATCTTCCGGTTCCACCGGCGCACGCGCTCGTCGGAGTACGACGGATCGGCCGGGTCGCCGATGCTGCCCATGTGCTCGCCGAACATCGGCAGCGGCCAGTCGCGCAGGTCGAGGACCTCGGTCTCGAACGCCTCGTGCAGCGCCGCCCGGCCTGTGACCCACGGAGTCACCGTGTCCGCAGCCCTAGTGGGCCGGGTGCTGCCCACGATGACCTGTAGCTTCATCTGGTTCCTTGTCGCTGGCGTGCTGGCAGGCAGGGCGGTCAGGACGAGGCCTGCTTGACGAACCTCGCCACGACGCTGATGTGCGCGGGGGGCTTGAGCATGCCGAGCTGATTCCATGTCATCCCGAAGTCGGCCCGATCGATCGCCGCCTCGGCGGTGAGGGTGACGGACTGGTCGCTCGCCTCAGTGATCCGGGCGGTCAGCGCCAGCGGCCTGGTCTGGCCCGCCACCGTCAGAGTCCCGCTAGCCTGCACGCTGCTGCCGTCGCTGGAGGCCGCCTGGGTGACGTCCACGACGATCTTCGGATGCGCGGCGATGTTGAAGAAGTCAGCGGATCGCAGGTGCTTGTCACGCTTGGCGTTCTTGGTGTCCAGGGAGTCCGCGCCAATCTGCAGCCGGCCGTGCGCCGAGCCATCGGCCAGGATCTCCGCGGTCCCGCTAAGATCACTAAATCCACCGCGAACTGTCGCGAGACCCCAGAAGGTCTTGTGGGTGAATGTCACCGCGGATGTGGCGGGGTCGAGCTGCAAGCTTGCCGGCCCGGCGAGGGCACTTGCAGGGGCCTGGCGGCCAGCGCTCGCTTCGTTACCGTTTCCAGTCGCCATCGTCAGTGGAACCTCGATTCAGATCGAAGATAATTGAGTGTTGAACGATCACAGTCGAAATAGTACCGGACGAGATAGTCCTGTCAACCGAGCTATCCAGTACGCTGGTAGAGGTGGAGTACGAGGTCTCTGGGCTGCAGGCAGCGCCACCTGCGAGCGCTGCGGGTTACCAGGAGTCTGCGCAGGGCGGCGAGGCATGCGCGGAGGTGCCCGGTTCGGCGGCGCCCGGCTCGGACACGAGCGGCGCGGACATGAGCGTCGGCTCAGGCGCGCGCAGTAACGCGCCCGACCTCACCAGCCTCGGCGACCAGGAGGCGCGCCACGCCCTCGTCGGTCAGACCGCGCGCTTCAGCGCGAGCTTCCTGCGCTGGATGGAGGGTCGGGCCTGCGACGGCATGAACTACGCGCGGCTGCGGCTCCTTCAGGCGCTGCACTGCGGCGGGCCCGCCATCATGCGTGACCTGGGCACCAAGCTCGGGACGACCCCGCGCAACATGACGGCGATGGTCGACGCGCTGGAGCAGGCGCGGCTCGTGGTGCGGCGGCCGCATCCCACCGACCGGCGGGCAACGCTCATAGAGCTATCGCCCGCGGGCGTGCATGAGGCGACTCAGGCGATCGGCCCCCGGCTCGACGCCATGTCGGAGATCTTCGCCGGACTCTCGCCGGCCGAGCGCGAGCAATACTCAGCGCTGCTGGCCAAGCTGGCACAAGCCATGACGGAGCGAGAGCAGCCGTGCTGACGCCGCCACGCGCGAAGATGCTCGGCGCGGCCGCTTGTCCCGGCCACGAGCGAGAACTGGCCCGCACAGGTACTCAAGGTCACTGACCCGTGACGGCGTGATCCCCGCCGCGGTGCCGGTAGGCGAAGTACACCCGGTCGGACTCGTCGCTGACCGCGCTGCCGTCCAGGCTGGCCTCCTCCAGCAAGTCGAATCTCCCCGCGAGCGACGCGCGGATCACCGCGAGCGGGACGCCAAGCTCGTAGATCCGCTCGTGATGCAGCCTGTAGATGTCGTCGTGCTGCCGGTCGAAGATCCTCGTCTCCCACAGCGACAGTCCGTCGTGTGCCGGCCGTACTGTCATGATCACCAGGTTGCCGTCAAACTCGTCCACGAACGGTGGCGCGTCGTCAAGGCGCCGTAGCCGGCCGGCCGTGTTCACGTCGAAGATGAACAGCCCGCCCGCGGCCAGGTGCTCGTGCACGCAGCTGAACAGTGACAGCCAGCCGGCGAACGACGGCACGTGGTTCAGCGTGTCGAACATGCAGATCACTACGTCGAACTGGGCAGGCAAGGTGAACGCCGTCATGTCGCCCCGGACCAGGTGCGCGCCGGGCACGGCCGTCTGTGCGATCGCCAGCATCTGCGGCGACTGGTCGATGCCCGAGACGTCCAGGTCCCCAGCTAGCCCGGCCAGCAGAGCTCCGGTGCCGCAGCCCAGTTCGAGCAGCGACCGCGCGTCCGGCAGGTGCCTGCTGATGTAGGACCGGATCCGGTCGACCTCTTCGGTGCGGTCGCCCATGATCCGGTCATAGAACGGGGCGAAGCCGGTGTAGATGGTCATCGGCCCATCGTGCCCGATGCGGGGCGGGCAGTCAGGTCGAGGGCCAGGCTTGCGCAAGGGCGTGCTCGATGTCGGCGATGACATCGGCCGGTGGCTCGATGCCGACGGACAGCCGAATGAGCGTCGCGGGCGCCGTCTCACCCGACCAGCGGCCACGTCGCTCCCAGGTCGACTCGACGCCGCCAAAACTCGTGGCCGGCACGATCAGCTTCGACGCGAGCACGACCGCGTCGGCTTCGGCCGCCGTGCCGTCCACCTCGAACGACAGCAGCGGGCCGAAGCCGCGCGGCATCTGGGCGCGCGCGACCGCGAGCGACTGCTCGCGGTCGCTCGGGTAGCGGACGCCTGGGTAATACACGCCGGTGACCCGCGGGTGCGCGGCCAGGTGGGCGGCGACGGCGAGCGCGTTGGCCGACTGGCGCTCGATGCGGAGCGGCAGCGTCTTCAGCCCGCGCATGGCCAGCCACGCTTCCATCGGCCCGAGGATGCCGCCGCCCAGGGTGCGCCAGGTCCGCAGTTCATCGGCGAGCGCGGGATCGCGGGTCGTGACCGCGCCGGCGATCACATCGGAGTGACCCGACGCGGACTTGGTGAGCGAGCACAGCGAGGCGACGGCACCGAGGTCGAGCGGCTGCTGCAGCAGGCCCGTCGCGACGGTGTTGTCGACGATCATCGGCGCCCCTGCGGCTGCGGCGAGCTCGCCAAGCCTGGCCAGGTCGG
>DASXKI010000304.1:0-3966 GCA_036496945.1 Streptosporangiaceae bacterium
GCGGCCGCGAGCAGCCGGGCCTCGTCTTCGGCGAAGACGCACCCGGCGGCGCGCAGCCGCGCCACGATGGCTGGATCGGCATCGGTAGTCATACCGATGGATTATGCCTGCGGCCGGTGCCGCAGCCACCCGAATTAACGGCCGGCCGCACGCCTGGCACCCGGCGTCAATCGCCGTGACAGGCTCTGGTGCCCTGTAAGCACGGTGATAATCTCTGGGCGATGTTCCCTGAGACCAGCCGCACCGGCGACACCTCGCACGCGCTGGTCAGGCCAGACCAGCAGCCGGGCGCCGGCCGGGTCCGCCGAACGCTCGGAGAGCTGTTCCCTGAGGCCCCGCCGCCGGCCGTCCGGACGGCGAGCCTGCGCACGCTCAGCGTCGCGATCCAGGTCGCGGCCGTCGGCATCGCCACCGTGGTGATGTTGCTGCGCATTCCGCTGCGACTGCCGTCGTGGGACACGATCTACGCCGAGGACTACTTCGTATTCCTGACCCAGGCTTTGCAGAAGCACTGGAACATCTTCATCGGGTACAACAGCAACTGGCAGTTCCTGCCCCGCGTCATCGCGCAGTTCGTGGTCTACCTGCCGATAGCGCAGGCGTCGCGGGCGTTCGCGGTGGCCGGGGCGCTCGTCGCGGCCTGCTGCGCCCTGTTCATCTACCACGCGAGCGCGGGCCACATCCGGTCCGCGTGGCTGCGCGCGCTGCTCGCGGTGGCGCTCGTGCTGCTGCCCGCGGCGGCGATGGAGATCATCGACAGCGGGGTGAACTCGGTCTGGTACGTGTTTCCCGCGATGTTCTGGGCGCTGCTGTGGCGGCCGCGGACGCGGGCCGGGATGGCCGTGGCTCTGGTCCTCGCCTTCACCGCGGCCGCTTCCAACAGCCTGTGCTTCCTGTTCTTGCCGCTGGTCGCGGCCCGCCTGTACGTGCTGCGCCGGCCCCGCGAGCACGCGGTGACCATCGGCTGGCTAGCGGGCTGCCTGGCGCAAGTGCCGTTCGTGGTGTCCGCCTACCAGTCCGGCCTTTCCCGGCTGAGCAGCCAGCCGGCGCCGCCCGGCCTCTCGCTCGCCTTCTACGGGCATGACGTCGTGCTGCCCGCGTTCGGCTGGCACCTGGTGTGGTGGCTGCGGTCGCTCGCCGGGCTGAACGGCGCCACCGCGCTGGTGGGCGTCGTGCTGGCCGCGATCTTCGCCGTGATCCTGGTGACCCAGGCGGGGGCCAGGCCGTTCGTCGTGACCGCGCTGGTGATCGGGTTCATCTTCCCCGTGCTCGGCATCACCGTGACCGCCCACCTGGCGCGGGCCACGATGTTCCCGGCCGAGCAGCCGGGCAGCAGGTACACGGTGCTGCCGATCTACCTGTTCGTGTCGGCCGTCATCGTCGCCGTGGACTACGCCCTGCGCCGCCGCCGGGCGGCCCAGCCAGAGCCGGAGCCGGGGCCGGGGCCTGGACCGGGACGGGCGCGGGGCGCCGGCAGCGTGCGCCCCGCGATGGCGGTCACGGCGCTGGTCGCCGTCCTTGCCTTCTCCTGGGTGGTGGACTTCCAGTACGTGGGCTGGCGCAGCAACTGGGGCTGGACCTGGGCGCCGATCGCGGCCAAGTGGCAGCACGACTGCGCGGTCTCGACGACCGGCCAGATCACCGAGAAGGCCGGCGCGATCCTCCAGACGCTGCCCTGCGACCGCATCAGGTCGTAAGCCTGCCCGCGACGGCTAAAGCTGCCCGACGTCAGTAACGTGAATAACCGCGGTGCCCGCTTCGTCTGAGGCAGCCAGGTCGACGCTGGCGGAAATGCCCCAATCGTGGTCGCCCGCCGGGTCGTCGAAGATCTGCCGGGCCGTCCATTCCCGCGATCCCTCCTCGAGGATGAGCATCGCCGGGCCGCGCGCGTCCGCCCCGGTGCCGATGTCGTCGTACAGGTCGAAGTAGCCGTCGAGGGCGTCCTCCCAGGCGCGCGCGGTCCAGCCGTCCGCCGCGTCGAGTTCGCCTAGCTCGCCGTATCTCCGCAGGGCCGCGAGCATGACTCTGCGGAAGAGCGCGTTGCGCACGATTATCCGGAACGCCCTCGTGTTCCACGTCACCGACTTCGGCGCCGCCTCGATCTCGGCCGACTCGGGATCGGGGTGGCTGAGCCGCTCCCACTCGTCGATCAGGCTGGAGTCGACCTGCCTGACCAGCTCGCCGAGCCATTCGATGAGGTCGGTGAGCTCCTCGGTCTTCGCCTCGTCGGGCACGGTCTGCCGCAGCGCCTTGTAGGCGTCGGCCAGGTAGCGCAGCACCAGGCCCTCGGACCGGGACAGGCCGTAGAACTGCACGTACTCGCCGAACGTCATCGCGCGGTCGAACATGTCGCGGACCACGGACTTGGGCGAGACCGGGTAGTCGCCGACCCATGGGTGGCCGCCCCGGTAGATCTCGTAGGCGGCCTCGAGGACGTCTTCGAGCGGCTTGGGGTAGCTGACGTCGTCGAGGAGCTCCAGGCGCGTCTCGTAGTCGACGCCTTCCGCCTTCATGGCGGCCACCGCCTCGCCGCGGGCGCGGAACTGCTGCGCGGACAGCACCTGGCGCGGGTCGTCAAGGGTGGACTCGATGACCGAGATGACGTCCTTCGCGTAGGTCTCGGACTCCTTGTCCAGCAGCTCGATCGCGGCTAGCGCGAACGGGGAGAGCGGCTGGTTGAGCGCGAAGTCGTACTGCAGGTCGACCGTCAGCCGGACGTACCGGCCGAGTTCGTCGGGCTCCTCGAGGCGCTCGACGACACCGCCGGCGAGCAGCGCGCGGTAGATCTCGATGGCCCGGTGGATGTGCTTGCGCTGCCTGGCCCGGTCCTCGTCGCCATCGGTCAGCAGGTGCTTCATTGCCGCGTACGCGTTGCCGGGGCGGTCGATGACGTTCAGCACCATCGCGTGCGTGACAGTAAAGCTTGAGGTCAGCGGCTCGGGCTCGGCCGCCACCAGGCGCTCGAACGTGGGCTGGCCCCAGGAAACGAAACCCTCGGGCGGCTTCTTCTTGACGACCTTGCGGCGCGCCTTCGGGTCGTCGCCCGCCTTCTTGAGCGCGCGCTCGTTCTCAACGACGTGCTCGGGCGCCTGGACGACGACGCGGCCCGCCGTGTCGAACCCGGCCCGTCCCGCGCGCCCGGCGATCTGGTGGAACTCGCGGGCGTGCAGCAGTCGCGTCCGCTTGCCGTCGTACTTGCTCAGCGCGGTGAACACCACCGTGCGGATCGGCACGTTGATGCCGACGCCCAGCGTGTCGGTGCCGCAGATGACCTTGAGCAGGCCGGCCTGGGCGAGTGTCTCGACGAGGCGCCGGTACTTGGGGAGCAGGCCGGCGTGGTGCACGCCGATGCCGTGCCGCACCAGCCGGGACAGGGTCTTGCCGAACCCCGCCGCGAAACGGAAGTCGCCGATCAGCTCCGCGATCTTGTCCTTCTCCGGCCGCGTGCACATGTTCGTGCTCATCAGCGCCTGCGCCTGCTCGAGCGCCGCGGCCTGCGTGAAATGAACCACGTAGACAGGTGCCTGGTTGGTGGTGAGCAGTTCCTCGAGCGTCTCGTGCAGTGGCTGGACGAGGTAGGAGAAGATGAGCGGCACCGGGCGCTCGGCGTTCTTGATCACCGCGGTGGGCCGCCTGGTGCGCCTGATGAGGTCTTTCTCGAACCGCGTGACGTCCCCGAGGGTGGCCGACATCAGGATGAACTGGGCCCCGGGCAGTTCGATGAGCGGGACCTGCCAGGCCCAGCCGCGGTCCGGATCGGCGTAGAAGTGGAACTCGTCCATCACGACCTGCCCCACGTCGGCATCGGCGCCGTCGCGGAGCGCCATGCTCGCGAGTACTTCGGCGGTGCAGCAGATGATGGGCGCCTTGGCGTTGACGCTCGCGTCGCCGGTCATCATCCCGACGTTGGCAGGCCCGAAGGCGGCGCACAGCGCGAAGAACTTCTCGCTGACCAGCGCCTTGATC
>DASXKI010000305.1:0-3782 GCA_036496945.1 Streptosporangiaceae bacterium
GGCCGATTGGCCATTCCGCGTTGACCCGGCGGAGGCGGCGGCACCGGCAGCACTCGCGCCTGGGTCTCGGCAGGCAGCTCTTGCAGGTGTACGATCCGGAGCGGCTTCCGGTGCACGGGCGGGTGCGCCTGCAGACGGAACAGACGGCGGTGACCCCCTGGTAGCAGTTTTGGCAGAGGTCCGGGTTGCTGTCCGTGTCCTCGGACAGGCCAAGGTCAGCCGCCACGCTCTTGGCAACGATCTTCCCGTCCCGGCGGAGCACTTCAATGAGATAGTCACGACGCTGCGCGGCCAGCATTTCCGGATCCTTCTCGTTGTTTCACGTTATGGCAGCCAACCTCAGGAAGCTCGAGGCGGCGGCCTGGCCGATCTTCGAGGCCGGGCACGTCCCAATGATCGGAGAGTGGGTCGCGCTGCGCCTGCAGTGTCTGCTGGCGGGGCGGCGGGCCGGCCAGGAGTCTCCCCTCCCCCGCTGATAGATGCCTGGCGGGGGTGACCTGCCGGACCGCGATGATGCTGTCCAAGCGCGCCGGCCAGCACCGTGCGCTGATAGGGACGGCCGGCGTCGGCCCCGTCGGCCTCAACCGCGCGGCGACAGCATCATACGTCCGCCACCAGCAGCAGGTTAATCGCGCAGGATTGTGAGCTGGGTCCACGCGCCCAGGTGGATTCGGTCGCCGGGGCTGAGCTGGATGGTGCCTCCTGAGGGTACGGCCGCGCCGTTGACCTGGATGCCGTTGGCCGTGCCTAGGTCGGTGATCGACCAGGTCCCGTCGGGGGCCGACGTCAGCTTGGCGTGCCGCCGGGAGACGCCCGGATCGGCGGGCGGGCCCGTGAGATCGATTTCCGGGTTGCCCTGGGAGGCGCTGCGGCGGCCGATACAGGCCTCCGTTCCGGTCAGCGGGAAGCGGCGCGTGGGGACGTGCTCAGGGAAGCTGATCGACGCGGCATCGGCGGAGTCGAGCACCGCGATGCTTTCGAAATAGGCGTGGTCGGCTGTCGCGATCAGGGACCAAATTGGAATCCGTGCTGACAACTCCACGGGGGCCCGCTCCCGCTCGGTCGGCTGCTCCGACGATGACGGTGCGGATGGGGCGGGAGCCTGCAGCTCCGGGGCCGTGAGCATTCGCGTCGCGGCGGGGCGCGGCGACGTGGACGCGGTGGGCAGGCCCTCGCCGGGCCACTGACGCTCATAGGGCTGCGTGCCGAGAGCCAGCCGCAGGGCGTCGACGAAGGCGGTGCAACTGCCGTAGCGGTCGTGCGGCTTCTTTGCCAGCGCCCGGGCAAATACGGCATCGGCGGCGGGCGGCAACCCGGGACGCACTTCCGTCAGGCGCGGCGGCGCGTCGTACACGTGCGCGAAGAGCACCTGCAGCGGGTCTTCCCGCTTGAACGGGACAGATCCGGTAAGCGCCTTGAATGCCACGCAGGCCAGCGCGTACTGATCGGCGCGGCCGTCCACTGGCCGGCCGCTCGCCTGCTCGGGCGCACCGTACTCGGGGGTGCCGAGGAACGTCCCAGGCGCCGTCAGGCCCGCCGACGTCGGCCTGCGCGCGACGCCGAAATCCGACAGGTAGACGTGCTCCGCTATGCCCGGTAGCACGTAAACGAGGATGTTCGCGGGCTTGACGTCGCGGTGCACGAGACCGGCGACGTGCGCCGCGTCGAGCGCCGAGGCCACCGGGGACATGTACGCGACAGTCCGCTCTGGCGTCAGAACGCCCTTGTTGTGGATCAGCTTCTCCAGGTCGTGACCGACCACGAAGCGCATCGCGATGAACTGCAGGCCGTCGGCCTCACCCGCCGCGTATATAGGGATGATGTGCGGGTGGTCGACCGACGCGGCGGCCAGTGCCTCTTCGACGAACCGTGCACGGACGGCTTCGTCGCCCGTGAACAGCTTCAGCGCCACGTCTCGGCCCAGCCGCTCGTCGCGTGCCCGATACACGACCGCCATGCCGCCGGCACCCACCAGTTCGATCAGCAGGTAGCCGGCCACTCGCCTGCCGCGCCACGCCGAACCGTCGAACCGTGTCGGGGAGTCTCCCGTCACCAGCCCTCCTCCGGTTGGCGCATCGCTGCACTATGGCGCAGTCGCACCATAGTGCCATGAGCAGGGACGTGAGTGCCATGAGCAGGGACTAATCCGTCTTTCCCGTGCGTCGTTGACCACGTGCGTTCGGCTCTATATCAAGGAGCAATGGACGAGCCACAGCGCGAGCGGAACCCGGAGAGCTACTTCGGCGCCGGGATCGGCGGAGGAAGGGGCCTGTTCACGCGGGAGGCACGTCTGGTAGCCCGCACTCCCTCGCGCCCGCCGTGCCATCCGTCGTCACGGTCACCGAGCCTGCCCGTGAGATCCCCGTCCGGCCGGCCGCCGCGCGGCGGCCGCGCTCGCCGCACGCTGTGGCGCTGAAGGAGCCGCCCAGGACTGTTAGGAAATTCAACCGCTTCGCCATCCTGGAATGGCCGGTTACCCGACTCCGGAACATCACGTGAGGGTTGTCACGAATCTAGCGCCTGCAGCGGCCACTCCACTGGCGGCGAAGCGATAAGCCTCGCTGCCCTTCCCGACCTGCGATTATTCGATTAGTTATGTGGGCTCAGATGTTGCATCTGCCGCAACTTTGCCCGTTTTCAGCTGCAGCCGCTGGTGGAGCCGCATCCTTCGCAGACGTAGCAGCTGCCGGCCGGGCGCATCTTCGTGCCGCAGGTGAGGCAGAGCGGGGCGTCGGCCGTGCGGCCCTGCTGCGACTCGATCAGCTCGGCCGTGCTGTGCGGGGCGGCGGGGGCGCCGGACTGGACCGGCGTGCTCGCGGCGGGCGGCGCGGCGCCCGGCGCCGGGTCAGCCGGGGCGCTCGGGGCCGGCGACGGTGGCTGCGCAGGGTCGGGCTGGGAGACGCCACGGGCCCGTTCCGAATGAATGTCCTTTTCCACCGCGGCGGACTGAGCCAGCTCGACCGGGTCGACATCCTCCCCCATCGCGGCCGGGTCCTGGCCTGCGAGCTGGGCGGCGCGCTCGGTGGCGGACAGGATACCGAGGTCGGCGCGCTCCTCGTAGGGCAGGTGGTCCAGCGCGAGGCGGCGGAAGATGTAGTCCATCACCGAGGTCGCGATGCGGATGTCCGGGTCGTCGGTCATGCCGGCCGGCTCGAACCGCATGTTGGTGAACTTCGCGACGAAGGACTCGAGCGGAATGCCGTACTGCAGCCCGACCGAGATCGCCACCGAGAACGCGTCCATCACGCCGGCCAGGGTGGAGCCCTGCTTGCCGAGCTTGAGGAAGACCTCGCCCACGCCGTCGTCGGGGTAGGTGGAGGCGGTCATGTAGCCCTCCGCGCCGGCCACGTCGAACCTGGTCACGGTCGCGGAGCGGGTCTTGGGCAGGCGCCTGCGGACCGGGCGGTTCACGTCCTCCTGCGCCGGGACAGGTGCCGGGGACTGGGCGGCCACCGGGGCCTGCGCCTCGGCGGGCGCTTCCTTCTTCTTCGCGATGGACAGCGGCTGGCCGACCTTGCAGTTGTCGCGGTAGATCGCGAGCGCCTTCAGGCCGAGCTTCCAGCCTTCGAAGGAGATCTCCTCGACGTCCTCGACGGTAGCCGACTCGGGCATGTTCACGGTCTTGGAGATCGAGCCGGACAGCATCGACTGCACGGCGGCCATCATCCGGACGTGGCCCATCGGGCTGATCGAGCGCTCGCCCATCGCGCAGTCGAACACCTCGTAGTGCGCGGGCTTGAGGCCCGGGGCGTTCACCACGTGGCCGTGCTCGGCGATGTACT
>DASXKI010000306.1:0-8606 GCA_036496945.1 Streptosporangiaceae bacterium
CCCCGGTAGCTCAGGTCGTTTCCGCTGGCCGTGGTCCCGCAGGTGGCGGTACCTCGCCGGAGTCGTTGTCGCGCTGCTCGCGGTCGGCGCGTTCCTGCTCTGGGGCCCGATCGGAATCGGCAACGGCCCGCTATCCATGGGCGCGTGGGACACAAACAGCTGGGCCGACCCCGGCCTGAGCCCGATCGGCACCATCATCCCGGTAAACAACTCTGGCGGGGCGCCTGGTGTGATCGATGCGGTTCAACTGGTCGGGAACACCCGATACCCCACGCCGCGCCTCATCGCTCCTCTTGAACTCTTAACCTCAGGCAAATGCGGCGGCGCCTGGCCTGCGCGCTCGGCCGGGCACGGATTCGTCCTGGCCGGCTGCGGCGGAACTTACGACGGACCGGTCATCGGCCACGCTTTCGGCCCGACCCCGGCCGCTGGCTTCGGCTATCCGGCCGCGGCCGAGCTAGCCGCGCCGAAGGTCGGCGGCTGCTGGGTGCTGACCGCCGTAGTCGTCCACTATCACGTGGGCATCCGGCACTACGTCGTCACCGATCCCGATGGTCTGGTCGTGTGCACTGCCAGCGCTGCCATCAAGGCCGCGACGAGCGCAGCCATAACCGCAGAGCCAGGATGACCGGCGCGTGCTGGCCGCTGCCAGGACTCTTGGTCAGAGCGCCAGTGGTGCTGGCTTTCGGCGGGTCACGGTCGGGCCTGGCGTAGGCCGACCTCGATCTCAGCAGCGGCAGCGGCGGTTTCGACATCGACGCCGACGGTAGCGTGACCGCCAAGACAGCTCATGGTGGCAACACGCACAGCCGGACCACAAGGCCGCCCCGAGGGACCCGATCACATGTGTCGCGACAGGCGGCGCATTTCCGTGCCCGGCGGGAGTCCGGTGACGACGTACCGGCCGGATAACTGCGCTTCCCCGGTCCTGCCTGCTGCCAGCCGCGGGCGGTCGCCCAATGCCTCCTCGCAGCGCGCCCCGCTGCGGTCGCGGATACCGCTACTGGCCAGCATCCGTGCCGTCAGCGCGAACCCGCGGTCGAAGGCCCGGTTCTGTCTCACTGAGTCTGGTCCCGAGGACCGGGGCGCCGGTGTGTTTGTTCGGGTTCGGTCACATCGGCCATCGTAGCGCTGAGTACCGCCAGCACGTCCTCGGCGCGCGCCGCCACTGCCACGCCATGCTCTCCGGCACCCAGGGTGATCTCGCGGCCGAGCACGCGCTCGTCGGTGATTACCGGCCAAGCCGTCGTAGCTCCGAGCGGTGTGATCGCGCCGCGCTCATAGCCGGTGACCAGCCTGGCTACCGTGGCGTCGGGCATGGACAAGCGGCTAACGCCGAGCAGGGCGCGCAGTTTGGGCCAGGAGATCGTCCGGTCGCCGGGCACAAGCACGAATACGTAGTCGAGCTCGCCGCGTCGCACCACCATCGTCTTCACCACGTCGGCGGGCTCGACGCCGCGGGCGTTAGCGGCCTCGGCCAGGCTGCGCACCGGCCCATGCCGGATGACCCGGTAGGCGATGCCGGACGAGTCGAGAGCGTCAAGGGCCGGGTTGGGCACGGTCGATTATCTCCTGCTGCCACGGTTCGGTCGGAGCGCGACCGGGGTGAGCACAGGCATGGGCGACAACCTTTAATCCTGGCCTGCCGGGCGGGACGGGCGCTGCGGCCGGCTCTTGCTCGCGCGCACCAGCTCGTTCCCCAGCGGCGTGCGCGCATAGCGTATCTCGTGGCCGTGGCGAATCCCGGCGACCAGACCGGCGTCGCGCATGGCAATCATGTGTCCCGAGGCGCCGCTCAGGCTGAGGGTCAGCAGTGCGGCAAGCGTGCTCGCCGAGCTGGGCCGGTCAAGGCTGGCGAGCAGGAGCGCGCGAGTTCGTCCCAGCAGCCGGGCGAGAGTATCTGGCGGGGCCTGAGCCTGCTGCCAGAGGCCGGCGATGCCCCGCGCAGGGTAGGCGATCGTCGGCTGCCAGGGCTCATCGATGATGACCGCCAACGCCGGCCACAAGAAGGCACTCGGCAGCAGCACCAGTCCCCGCCCCGCGAGCTCGACATCAATGTCGAGGCCGTCGTCGACGATCACTGTGCCATCGCCCCACGTGATCCTGGGGTCGATGCCTTCGAGCATCGGGCCGAGGCCCTGACCGGTGAGCTGCTGCGAGCGGTAGGCGATGTCAGCGTCGGCGAGCGATCGGATCCGGGGCCAGAACCGGCTAACCAGGCAGTCCCATGCGGCCTGCACTCGGTCAGCCAGGAGGTCCCGTGCCGTGGCGGGGTCCGCGAGCAGCTGATCCACGGCACGCCGCTGGTCCCCCTTCGTTACGCTGCTCCGGCACCGCTCCAGCTCCGTGGCTACCTGCTCGGGCGGTGTTGCCCGGAGCTCGGCCAGTTGGTCGCTGAACGCCGGGGCGGGCACCCGCGGCGGGGGCGTCAGGAAGTCGGGGATGGAACCCCGTACGGGATTTACGGCGAAGAGCGGCGAGAGGTCGAGCCTGGCCGCCTCAGGCGCAACCGCCGCACGCCACGCCTCGTGGAAAGGACGTGCGCGCGGATCGATGAATGTCCTGACGGCATGCAGCGTCTCCCAGACGGGGGACCAGGCGAAGCGAACTGTGACGAGGTCCTGACTCTGCGCGACGAGCGTGGTCACCTTATTAAGATACGCGCAGGAGCGGATCTTTTGTGCTGGCGCGTGACCTGCCGCGACAGTCGATCCATGAGACAAGCCGGTCGCCGAGAAGGCACCTACCGGGCGGCGCTCGCCGAGCCAGAATTCCGCGTGCTACTCGCCGCCGCCGCGGTGGCGATCACCGGGTCGGTCGTATCCGCGGTGGCGCTGACCGTGCTGGTCTTCGAGCGGACCAGGTCACCGCTGCTCTCCGCGCTGACGTTCGCGCTCGGGTTCGTGCCATACGTCTTCGGCGGGACGCTGCTGTCCGGGATCGTCGATAGAGTCCCGCCACGTCGCCTGCTTGTCTGGTGCTATTCGGGGTCGGCCGGGCTCACGGCGGTGATGGCCATCCCCCGGCTGCCCGTTCTCGCGCTTCTCCTGCTTCTGGTGGGCACGAGCACCCTGACCAGCGTCTCGAGCGGTGCCAACGGCGCCCTGGTGCGCTCGGCCGTGCCGCAGGACACCTACGTGCCTGCGCGGTCGCTGCTCCGGATCGCCTCGCAGCTAGCGCAAGTCGGGGGCAATGCGTTCGGCGGGCTGCTCCTAGTCGTGCTGACGCCATCCGGGGCTATCGGTGTCAACAGCGTCGCGTTGGTTGTGTCAGCCCTGCTGCTGCGGTTTGGGCTGAGGCCCCGCCCGGTTGCTGGCGTCCAGCACGAGACCGGGCTCGTACGCGACTCGCTGCGCGGACTGCGGCAGGTGTTTGCGATGGCCGGGGTGCGCCGGTTGGTGCTCCTGGGCTGGCTGGTTCCCATGTTCTCGGTCTGGCCAGAGGCGCTGGCGGCCCCGTATGTCGCGGGCAAGGGCGGATCGGCCGCGCTCGTCGGGTTGTGGCTTGTCGCCCTTCCCGCCGGGATGATCGCCGGCGATCTCCTGGGGGTCCTGGGCCTGAGCCCGCAGTGGCAGCGGCGCATGGTCGGGCTTGCGGCCGGCGCCTCGTTCCTGCCGTACCTTGCGTTCCTGGCCAAGCCACCGGTCGGCGTGGCATGGCTTCTGCTTGCAGCGTCTGGTGCGTGCGGGATGTATTCGCTTGGCCTTGACGCTCTCGTCCGGCAGGCCGTCCCCGAGCACCTCTTCTCGCGGACCATGGCAATGAGTTCCGCCGGCCTGATGACTTTGCAAGGACTGGGCTTCGCGCTGGCGGGCGCGGCGGGCCAGGTGGCCGGACCTGGCACGGCGATCGTCGCCTCGGGCATCTGCGGCATCGTGAGCGTCGTGCTCCTCCGTCCGCGGGCCAATCACTTGGTGCGTGAGGCGGGCAGCGAGGAGGCCGCGTCGGTGCCAGTTAGCGGATAACTGGCCGGCCCCCGGCAGTCGGTGATTGCCCGATACACGAGCGTCTTGAGTTGCCCGCGGAAGTTGAAGGTGCCCGAGGGAAGCAGCTGGGTCATGAAGATCACTGTGAGATCCTCGGCGGGAACGGCTTCGCCAGCCACTGTGATCTCGAACTGGTCGATTGTCGCGCGATAGCGGTTAGTGCAATGCAGGGCTGCCTCATCTTGGCGCGCCAATACGGCGACGTCGCCTCAGCGGCGTGCACGTCGCTGGAGTGCCGCCACGATATTGAGGAACAGCGGGACCCGGCGCCAGGGTTTTGCAGGATCCGGGTTGGTGGGCTCGCGCAGCCGCTCGATGACGAAGCCGGCCTCAGTGAGGGCCTCGGTATAGGCCTCCAGTGGGCCGGTGCTCGCGGTGAAAGGTGAAGGCCGCCGGGCCGAGAGATCCGATCACCTGTGTTGCGAGAACCGGAGCCACCACCGTCGCGATCTCCCCAGCTGAGCCCATAGATGGCGAGATCGCGTGCAACGGCTCCTGGCGGCGCGATCGCGGTCACAACCGCGAACGCCCGCCCGGCTAGCAGAAGGTTGCCGGCGCTCCAGATCGCTGCCATGAAGGCGAATCCGGTTCCGCACGCGACCTGGCCTGACAATCGGGCGACCAAAGGAATACCTCGGGTGGTTCTGGAATTATCAGCGCCGCCGACCTGGACGCGGCCCTGGAATGGGCCAAGCCCGCCACGGTCGCGTGCCGGTCGAGGTAAGCCTGTTCGAAGACCGGGACCCCCGACGCGCTGCTGGCCGAACTCCACGACGAGCACGTCGCGCGGCGCGGCGCGACCATATCCGAGCAACGACCATAGGCTCTGGCGCGCTGCGTCGAGCCGAACCCGAGCCGGTTTACGTTCAGCTCGCCCAGGGTGAAACTGGCGCGTGACCCGGTCAGCCGTGCGACTGCGTGAGTTGCTGGAGTACGGCGGCCGCTTCCGGTCCGGCGACGGAAGCGCCGTAACCGGCGTCCAGCACCACACAGCCGATCGCGACATCGAGCCTCGGGTCGAAGCCGACCATCCAGCTATTCGGTTGCTGCTGTCCGCCGACGTCCGCGGTGCCTGTCTTGGCGTAGACCGCGGAGCCGACGCCGTCGAAAACACCGGCCGCCGTGCCACCGGGCTGCGTAACAGCTCTCATCAGCTGCCACAGGTACTGATGTACCTTGGCGGGAAGCGGTGCGGCCACGAGCTGTCGCTGGCCTAGCACGACGATCGGTTGCTTGAAGGAGCCGGTGTCCACGGTAGCGGCGACAGAGGCCATGGCTAGTGGGGCAGCCTCCAGCCTTCCCTGTCCGAACAGCTCCAGCGCCAGTTCCGCGTGGGAAGCTTCTGCCGGAATGGTGTAATACGGCACGCTAGAGCCGATGCCGATGTTCCATGGCTGATTGAGGCCGTAGTACTTCTGCGCTGTCTGGGCGAGCGTCTGCGGGCCGAGGCTTGCGTACCAGCGGTCGAAGGCGTTGTTGCAGGAGGCCGCGAAATCAGTGAGGAACGGCGTGCCCGGCGGTTCGCTTTCGCCGCCGGCATTGTTGATCACTTCGCCGTCGGCGTCGACCTGCGGGGGGCACGCGACTGGCTGGCTGGGCGAGCTGACCAAGCCCGTGGTCAACAGGGCAGTCGAGGTGATGATCTTGTTTGTCGACCCGGGCGCCACTCGTGCGGTGAGCGCGAAGTCGTTTGCGCCGTCGTTGTTGGCGACCGCCAGGATGTCGCCCGTGCTCGGCTGGATGACCACCATCGAGCTGTCTGAGTGATCTTGCACGGCCGACTTGGCCGCCGCCTCGACTCTCGGCTCGATGCTAGTTTTCACGTCGGGAGAGACCGGCTGCCTGAGCAGGTCAGAGGTACCTGCGACGGACGCGTTGCCCGCACCCACGAACGCTAGCTCGATTCCCGGAGTGCCATGGCCGGCGGAAGCGCCTTTTGCTAGCGCTGCCGCGATGTTGTCGAGGCCAGGATCGCTCGAGTCCTGGAGGTTGCCGCCGCTGGCATCCACGACTTCGCCGGCGCCAGGTGCGACCGGAACGGTGACAACTTTCTCACCAGCGGTCAAGCCCGGAGCGACGAGCGCGGGATTCCACCGGACCCACCATCTGCCGTCCTTCGCGAACGCGACCAGCACCGACGCATAGGACCAGTTTGCCGTCACCGAGGGATTCGCAGCCAACCCCACGGTAGCGGCCGCTGAGAATGCAACCTTCCCTTGCGCAGTCGCGCTGTGCACTGCCAGGTCCAGAGCGTGCAGGTGCAGGCCGTCACGGTACGAGTTCAGCGCTGCCGCGGCCGCCGCCGGGTGATCGGTATAGCTGGCGGCCTTCTGGACATGCCCTTTCTGCCAGGCTGCAAGGAACGCTTCCGCGGTCTGACGCGCAGCCAGTGCAGGCTTGGTGGCAGTCGGCAGGAAGCCCCCGGTCGGGGACGCGTTGTTCGAGCCAAAGACCCCGGCAAGGGCGAGGACAAGCACGGCGGCCAGTCCTGCGGCTCCGGCTACGGCGATGCGGCGGTCGCCCCCGAGCTTTCGTCGCGACCGTGGCGATCCGCTTGCGATGGTCCGGCGCCGCTCACGCCACACCCCGTGCTGGTCCAAGGCCCATCGTTCGTCGTGCTGGCCAGGCCCGCCGAAGTGCCTCTGCTCCGCATCAGATTGTGCCGGCGAGCGAGAACCGCCGTCCGCCTCGTCGTTCCCGGCTCCCCCACTCATGCGTTCCCTCTCATCGCGCCCCGCTGAACCAGGCCACGGTCGCTGAGGGTGGGGATTGGCCAACATGAACGGCAAGTGCAGCGCAGCCCGCCCGGCAGGATCAGCGGTGGTCGGGAGTACTAGTGATCCATCTCTTACCACCGGCTCTCCTGCCTCTAACCAGGACAGCCTGAACGGTTCGTGCGCGTGGTTCAACCGGGGTGGTCGCATTAGTAATTCTGAGGTGTGGTGGCCGCGTGGCACTGTGGGACGGACTTCCGTTCGGAGCGCACCCTCGACATCGCCTGGCGCTGAGCCGGCGAATAGCCAGCCCGGTCCAGCGCCTCGACAGCGTGTTCGAGAGGAATGCTTGAAACCTGTGGATCTTGCCGGGAAGGCGTGAAAGAGGGTGTGCCTTCCCGGATGATGATCGAGTCATAGGTCTCAAGCAATGGCCGGCGCTGCAACGCTGGCCGGGAAGGCACACCCGTGCTCAATGTAGTCCCTGATCTGCCTGCCGTGCTGCCCGCTGACGGGCCGTTGTCTGTGATCGACCAGATCGTGCGGGAGGGCGCGCGGCAGATGCTGGCCGCTGCGCTGCAGGCCGAGGTCGCCGCGTATGTTGACCAGTTCGCTGACGTCCGCGACGAGGACGGCCGGCGGATGGTGGTCCGCAACGGCAGCGCCGGGCCGCGGACGGTGGTGACCGGCGCGGGCGCAGTGGATGTGATCGCGCCGCGGGTGCACGACAAGCGGACTGACCCGGCGACGGGCGAGCGGATGCGCTTCTTCTCGGCGATCCTGCCGCCGTGGGCGCGCAAGACTCCGCAGGTGACCGAGGTGCTGCCGCTGCTGTACCTGCACGGGCTGTCGTCGAGCGACTTCGGCCCGGCGCTGGGCCAGTTCCTGGGCACCGGGGCGGGCCTGTCCTCCTCGGTGATCACGAAGCTGACCGAGACGTGGAAGGACGAGGCAGCGGCGTTTATGACCCGCGACTTGTCGCAGGTGGACTATGTCTACCTGTGGGTGGACGGGATCCACCTGGGGATCCGGCTGGGCGAGGGCAAGCTGTGCCTGCTGGTGATGATCGGCGTGCGTGCTGACGGGCGCAAGGAGCTGGTCGCGCTGGCCGACGGCTACCGCGAGTCCGGCGAGTCGCGGGCCGACCTGCTGCGCGATTGCGCCCGCCGCGGGATGCGCGCTCCGGTGCTGGCCATAGGCGACGGGGCGCTGGGGTTCTGGTCCGCGGTGCGGGAGGTTTTCCCGCAGGCCAGGACCCAGCGCTGCTGGTTCCACAAGATCGCAAACGTACTCGGGGCGCTGCCGCGGTCCGCGCACCCGGGCGCGAAGAAGGCACTGGCCGAGATCTGGGGCGCCGAGGACAAAGACCACGCTGTGAAGGCCGTCAAGGCGTTTGCCGCCGCCTACGGCGCCAAGTTCCCCAAGGCCGCCGCCAAGATCACCGACGACCAGGACGAGCTGCTGGCGTTCTACGATTATCCCGCGGAGCACTGGGTGCACCTGCGCACGACCAACCCCATCGAGTCGACCTTCGCGACCGTACGACTCCGAACCAAGATCACCAAGGGTCACGGGTCGAAGGCCGCCGCACTGGCCATGGCGTTCAAGCTGATTGAGTCCGCTCAGCGCCGCTGGCGCATGGTCAACGCCCCGCACCTGGTCGCCATCGTCCGCGCTGGCGCCACATTCGTCAACGGCAAGCTGGTCGAGCGACCCGGCGGGCATGCGGGCGGTGAAGGCGAGCCGCCGCGAACCGTGCCTGATGAGGTGGTGGCGCAGGCCGCCTGACGCCGATTTCCGTGCAGCGGGTTGTGGGCAGGCACCTGGCGGCCGACGGCTTCCGCTCCGGCAGCATCGCAGAGTTCCAGCACGACGACGGCAGCAGATTCCGGAAGCTCTTGGGCTT
>DASXKI010000307.1:0-25371 GCA_036496945.1 Streptosporangiaceae bacterium
CTACGGCTCCATCGCGATGAAGCACGGCTGGCGACCGTACCGATCACGCGGCGGCCCGTCGCATAGCGAGCAGGTAGGCCTTGTTCATGCGGAGCTGGATCAGCCTGCCCATCGGGGCGCCCAGTCGTACCAGCGGGTGGCCAGGCCGGGAGAATGCCGTGACCCGGAACACGATCCGCGAGCCATCCTTGACGACGTGGAAGGCCTCCTCGCCCTGCTCCGGGTGCTGAGGCAGCGTGCCATAGGCGAAGCCGCGGCGGCCGGGCTCGCTGGTCACGTACACAACCCGGGCAGCGGCCGTCACGTACACCGCGCTGAGCCGGAAGCAGAAGGCGAAAGTTAGGCCAGGCCGCACAGCGTCCGCTGGGTAGACAGTCAGGCCTGCGCCGCGCTGGACTTGCCAGCGCGACAGTGCCGCGGCCAGGCGGTCGAACGTGGCATCGTCGAAGCTGCCGAGATCGGCTTCCCAGTGATCGTGGCAGTAGCCGGCCGGCATCGCGGCATCGGTGGCGCCGTGCTCGGCATAACTGAGCTCACAGTCAGCCTGCCTGGCGACGACCTGGGTTAGCTCATCGGAGGACGGCCGGTGCAAGGAAAACATGCCCGCAACATATCGCTGGCGCGTTACCAGCCACGGTCGCGCACCCGATCTTGATCATCAGTGCCGGAACAGTAGCGATCGCACGAGCTTGCCGCCTTCGTCGAGCAGGCGCGGCCCGATGGGCGCGGGCTGGGGATGGCGGTAATGCAGGAAGGCGTAGCCCAGCCGCCTGGCAAGCACGCCGTCCGTCAGGACCTGATCGCCGATGACGACGCCTGGCCGCGGCAATCGCGCATACGGCGCCGTACGCAGGGGCTTGCCCGCCGAGACGAGGTAGGACACGTCGATGCCAGGGACGCCGGGCAGCACCGACGGCCCGCGGGCTGAGTTCGTGGCGAAGCACACGGCGCGAACACCGGGGACAGCGGCGACCTGATCCAGCACCCGGGCGACGCCGCTGTCGAGCGCGTCCTGCGTGCCGTCCCAGGTAGCGACGAGCGGCTCGATGTCGAGCAGGAGCGTTCGCGGCGAGAGCGCGGTGATGAGTCGCGGCAGGTCGCTCGCGTCGGCGAACTGCTGGTAGGCGGTGCTCATCTGGCGGGCCCGGCTCAGCCCCGCCGCGCGAGCCGCCAGAGGCGCGACCAGTTCATCCGGCCCCGCGGCGCCGCGACGCCTGGCCTGTGCTGCGGTACCCGGACACGCAGCGCACCGGGCCGGATGGCGCACCGCACCGGCCGCGGCATGGAGACCGACTCGCCGTCAATGCCGACGTGGATGTCCGGCGTATCGCCGTCGATGACGACCTCCGTCGCCGTCGTCACGCTGACACCGCCAGACCGGGCGCCCCGCAGCAGGCCGGCTGCCTGCCGGGCGCTGCCGACGCTGACGCCCACGACGCCGAGCACGCCCCGGTCGAGCCGTGAACGGCGGCCAAGCCCGGCGATATCGCCGGTTCCGTACGGGTTGTTCGCGATCAGCACGGCCTGCGGTCCGGTGATCTGAAGGTCGCCAGCGCGGGCCGTGAGCCGTGTCCCGCGCTCGCCGCTGAGCAGGTCGGGCAAGAGGTCCAGGGTTGACCCGAGCTTGTCGTCTCGGTACTGCGGCGACTCCACGATCTCAGCGTAGGCGCCGAAGGAGGCGTTGTTGACAAAGGTCTGACCGCCGATCATACCGAGATCGACCTGCAGGTCGACGCCATCGCTGAGCGCGGCGAGGCAGGCGGCAGGATCGTCGCGATCCAAGCCGAGGTCGAGCGCGAAGTGGTTGCGTGTGCCAGCGGTGATGACGACGAACGGCAGCTCGTGCTCCGCCGCGACGCCTGCCACTAGCGCCTGCGTGCCGTCGCCGCCGGCGACGCCCAGCAGGTCGGCACCGTCCGCCACGGCACGCCTGGCGACCACCTCGACGTCCACGGGTTCTGGACCCTCGATGAGGAACACGTCGGCGCCGAGCTGCTCGGCCTTGCGCTTGAGGTCGAACGTCGCGACCTTGCCGCCGCCTGAGCGCGGGTTCATGATCAGGAACGGGTGCGCGGCCTGCCGGTCAACGGGCTGCTCGGGCATCTGCCAGTCGGCAGCCTCAGGCGCGAGGGCGGCACGCGCGGCGACGCCAGCCAGCAGCCAGGCGGCGGCCGAGGCCAGCGCGACCCACAGCAGTCCCCGGAACGCGAAGACGACGATGACCGCGGCGGGTGACAGCACTAGCGCTGCCAGCGAGAGCCAGCGCAGGATGCCGCGCTCCGCCAGGAACCAGTACGCGGCGGCCAGGGAGACGGCCGCGCTCGCCAGGCCGACCCCGAGCATCGCGATGCTCCTGAGCCCGGCGAAGGCGATGAGGACGGCTGCCGCCAGGCCGGCCAGCGCGAAGCTCAGCCGCGCCAGCCACGTGCGCGACCACGCTGGTCGCGCACTTTCCGGTGCGGATACAGCGTCATCTGTGGCCACCGTCATGGGTACCCCGCACCTCCGCCAGCTGGCCCGCTGAGAACGCGCCGTGCTCGGCCGGGTAGCTCGAACCACATCGGCCGAAAGGGCACTATCTCGCCGCCGCGAGCACTGGCTCGCGTCCCTGGGCGGCTCGGTCGAGGTGCTCGTTCAGGCTGACCGCCGCGTTGATCAGCGCCAGGTGCGTGAACGCCTGCGGGAAGTTACCGAGCTGCTCGCCGGTCTGGCCGATCTCCTCGGAGTACAGGCCGAGGTGGTTGCCGTAGGTGTTCATCTTCTCGAAGGTCAGCTCCGCGTCCTCCAGCCGCCCGGCCCGTGCCAGCGCGTCGACATAGAGGTAGGTGCACAGCGAGAACGTGCCCTCGGATCCACGTAGGCCGTCCGGCGTCGCGGCCGGGTTGTACCGGTAGACGAGGCTGTCGGAGACCAGTTCCTTGTCCATGGCGTTGAGCGTGGACAGCCACAGCGGATCGGTCGGGGCGATGAAGCCCTGCAGCGGCATCATGAGCAGCGCCGAGTCGAGCACGTCGGTCGAGTAGTGCTGGGTGAACGCTTTTACCTTCTTGTTCCAGCCGCGCGTCATGATCTGGTTGTAGATCTGGTCGCGCTCTTCGGTCCATCTGGCGAGGTTGGCCGGCCGGCCATGCTCCTGGGCAATCCGGATCGCCCGGTCCAGCGCTACCCAGCACTGGAATCGGCCATAGGTGAAGTCCTTGCGCCCGCCACGCGTCTCCCAGATGCCCTCGTCGGGCTGATCCCAGTTGTCGCAGAGCCAGTCGACGATCTGCGTCAGGGACTGCCAGCCCTTGTGGGCTATGGGCAGTCCGGCCAGGTCCGCGGTGCGGATCGCGTCCAAGGCCTCGCCGTAGATGTCGAGCTGGAGCTGGTCGGCGGCGCCGTTACCGAGGCGCACAGGCCGGGCTCCCCGCCAGCCCTCGAAGTGGTCCAGGGTCTCCTCGGAGAGATCGGACGAGCCGTCGACCCGGTACATGATCTTGATCGGGCCGGACTTGTCCCCTACTTGCTCGGTGGTCCGGTCCCGAAGCCACAGGCCGAACTTCCCCGCTTCCTCGAGGTAGCCGAGGCTCGAGAGCGCATGAATGGTCAGGGAGCCGTCCCTGATCCAGGTGTAGCGGTAATCCCAGTTGCGCTCCCCGCCTGGTTCCTCAGGTAGGCCCATGGTGGCGGCGGCGACCGGGGCCCCCGTCGGGGCGTAGGTCATCAGCTTGAGTGTCATCGCCGACCTGGAGACCATTTCTCGCCAGCGGCCCTGATAAGTCGACTGGTTGAGCCAGTTGCGCCAGAACCGGCCGGTGTCATCGGACAGACGCGTGATCTCGCCGGTCCGGATGGCCTTGGGCTGGCCGCCGTTTGATTCGATTACCACTCCGCCCATCTGGCCTTCGTGCATGGTGACGACGGCTCGCAGACCGTCGCCAACGCGCTCAGGGACCGCGACCTCCGGGTCACTTGCCTCACGTTTGCCGGCGACACTCAGCGACAGACTCATGGAGTCGGAGCGGAACATCGCGCCATTCTCGCTGATCTCGACCGTGTGCTTCGCACGGCCGTAGTCGAAGCGCGGCTGGATGTCGATGACGAAGCGCATGCTCCCACGTGCCACGCGCAGCCTGCGCACGATCCGGTGCCGGTCGGTGGCCTTGCCTTCGATGACGGGCATGAAGTCCTGTACCTCGCCGACGCCGTCCGGCGTCATGAACCGCGTGATCAGCAGCGCATTGTCGGGCAGGTACAGCTGCTTGCTGACGTAGTCGTCGCGGTCCGGGGAGATCCGGAAGTAGCCGCCCTTATCAGCGTCGAGCAAGGACGCGAAGACGCTCGGTGAGTCGAACCGCGGGCAGCAGAACCAGTCGATCGTGCCGTCCGTGGTGACGAGCGCCGCCGTCTGGAGGTCACCGATCAGGCCATGATCGCTGATGTTCGGGTACCGCTCCATGCTCTATCTCCCCTTCCGGTGCTGGTTGACAGCGCCGACTCAGGCAATCGGGCTTTTCGTGGGATATAGGTCGACCGTCGGCAAGCTTTCGCGCTCCTTACCGCTCACCTTCGCAGCGCGATCTCGCAGGGCGCATCACCCATCCGGGATGAGCGTGAGCGGCGCACGGCGAGCGGTCAGGCGTTCACCCTCACCGGGTGATGACGTGACCGTGCTCGCGCCAGATCGTGGTCGTACTACCCACCCAGCCCGGCGTTACGTCGCCGCGGCTGCGACAGAGCGGAGCGCAGATGGCGACCCTGACCGCCTGGAAGTTCGATTCACCATACGGCGCTGACGATGCCCTGGCCACGCTGGAGAAGCTGCAGAGCGAGGCCCTCCTCCAGGTTCAGGACGCGGCCGTCGTCAGCTGGGAGCCAGGACGCCGGAAGCCCAAGACCCGCGAAATGCACTCGACCAAGAAGGCAGGGGCGCTCGGGGGCGGCTTCTGGGGACTGCTCTTCGGGCTGATCTTCTTCATCCCGATCCTCGGACTGGCCATCGGCGCAGCGACTGGCGCGCTGTTCGGCTCGCTGGCCGACGTGGGCATTAGCGACAAGTTCATCGACACGGTCCGGGAGAAGGTCACGCCGGGCACCTCGGCGCTCTTCCTGCTGACTTCCGATGCTGTCGTCGATCGGGTCAGTTCAGAGTTCAAGGACACCAAGCCGGAGCTCATCAGTACCAACCTGTCCAGTGAGCAAGAGGACAAGCTCCGCGAGGCCTTCGCGCACGAGGACGACTGACCACAGTTCCGTGCCGACGCCGCCCGGCTGCCTGCCGGGTTGGCGTCGACACGTCGCGGCTCAATTAGTGCAGATGGTGGATGACGAGGTTCTTGAGCACCACCATGATCAGCCCGAGTGCTGCCGCGATCGCTGTGGCACCGAGTAGCTGCCAGCCGCGCAGCTGGGCTGCGCGCCCGGCGGACCAGCCGTAGAACGTCAGCAAAACGATGGCGACGGATACGCCCACGGTCGCCGCGCTCGGGGCCGAAGCTCCGGCCAGCCGGGCAGCCACCAGGGCAACAAGAGGCGCGAAAGACGAGCTGACCATCGGCCAGGCGTCGGCGAGCGTGGTGCGAATGCGTTGCCATTGGGGCCACTGGCCATGCCGCTCCGCCTCGCCAAGCAGCTCGGCATACTGCTCGGCCAGCCAGTACACCACCAGCGTGATCAGCACCGAGACCGCGAGGGCCCTGGTAGACAGACTGGCGCCACCGGCCGTCATCACCGCCGCCGTGACGATCGCCCCGTAGATGCCCGTGGTGCGCCGCCGCCCGGCGCGCGCGGCCGCCTGCGGCTGGGCCTGGCCAGCGTCGCCTCGCGCCATCTGCGGTGTCCCCAAGTATGCGCCCCCGGCAGCTACGGCAATCGCGGGCTGCTCCCCGTCCATCCCCGCCCCGGTCCTGGGCTAATCCGGGAGATGAAGATCACCCGGCCCGGATGATGCCGCACTAGGCAATAGCGGGCAACTTGAGTGGATGGACTCATCGTCCGCGGCTTCGGCGCGGTCAGCGGCGCCGGCCGGGGCGATGATCCTGCCGCTCGCGCTCGCCCAGTTCATCGCCAGTTACGCGGCGACCAACATGAATGTGGCGATCAGCGCGATCGCTTCGGATCTGAATACCACGGTTATCGGCGTTCAGACGGCCATCACGCTCTTCACGCTGACGATGGCGTCCCTGATGATCCCCGGCAGCAAGCTCACCGACATCTGGGGCCGCAAGCGGTGCTTCGTGATTGGCCTCATCATCTACGCGATCGGCGCACTGCTGGCACTGCTCGCTCCTGTCCTCGGCGTGCTGATCGTCGGCTACTCGGTCTTCGAGGGAGTGGGATCGGCGCTGATGATCCCGCCGATCTACATCCTGGTGACCGTCGCCTATCCCGATATGAAGTCGCGGGCCAAATACTTTGGCCTGGTCAGCGGCGCCGGCGGCCTCGGCGCTGCGGCGGGGCCGCTGATCGGCGGTCTGATCACCAGCGCCATCAGCTGGCGGGCGTCCTTCGGACTTCAGGTCCTGGTCGTGCTCTGGATCATCGTCCTGGCCCGCACGATCACTGATCCGCCGCGGCCTGGGCCACGGCCGCACTTCGACCTCATCGGCGCGATCCTGTCAGCCCTGGGCCTGCTCTTCGTGGTGCTAGGCCTCCTGATCTCCAGGACGTACGGCTTCCTCACCGCACGCAAGGACTTCTCCATCGGCGGCACCGTCATCATCCCGAAAGGCAGTATCTCCCCGGTCTGGATCTCTGTGGCAATCGGTGTGCTGTTCCTGCTCTGGTTCATCCTGCACATCAGGTTCAGGGAGAAGAAGGGCCGGGATGTGCTGATTGCGCTGCGGATGTTCCGCAACCGCGTCGCGAACCTGGGCATGGGCACCCAGTTGATCCAGTGGCTGGTCATGCAGGGGTCGTTCTTCGTTGTCTCGGTCTTCCTCCAGCAAGAACGCCACTACGACGCGATCCAGACCGGCCTGATGCTGACGCCGGCGACCATCGGCGTGCTGACCACGTCGGCGGCCGCGGACCGGCTCGCCCGGCGGCACACCCAGCGGTCGCTGATCATCGCGGGCTTCGTCGTCACTGCGGCGGGCATGGCACTCCTGCTGGGTCTCGTGCGCAAGGACTCGAGCAACCTCAGCTATGTGCCGGGCCTGCTGCTGTTCGGAGCTGGCGTCGGCGTCATGCTCACCTCGTCGGTGAACGTCGTCCAGTCCAGCTTCAGCGAAGCGGATCAGGGCGAAATATCAGGTCTGTCACGCAGCGTCTCGAACATCGGGTCGTCCCTCGGTACAGCTCTGGTCGGCTCAGTCCTCGTGGCGGCGGCGGCCGGCTATCCATTCGCGGCGTCAGCGACCATGCTCCTGGTGTTCGCCTTGATCGGCCTCGGCCTTGCGGTGCTGATCCCGCGCCAGCGTGCCAACGGCGACGCCAACGCCAACGCCAGCGGCAACGCCAACGCCAGCACCAGCGCCAGCGCCAGCGCCAAGGGCGAGGCCGGGATCGAGGGCGCCGGATCAGGTCCGGCTCACGCGTCGTAGACTTGAGTGAGTACTCAGTCAGGAGCGTTGGTCAGGGCTGGCGCAGTGGCGCCGCGGGAAGCAGGCAGGAGCAGTGACGCGGATGAGCGGTCGAGTAGAGGGCAAGGTCGCGCTGGTGACGGGCGCTGCGCGTGGTCAGGGCCGGGCGGACGCAGTCCGGTTGGCCGAGGAGGGCGCTGACCTCATCGTGATCGATGTCTGCGCGCCACTGCCAAGCGTGGCGTACGACTCGGCGACGCCGGAGGATCTTCAGGAGACGGTGCGCGAAGTCGAGAAGACCGGCCGCCGCGTCATCTCGGGTGTCGTCGATGTCCGCGACCTCGAGGCCATGCGCAGCATCGTCGACAGTGCCGTCGAGCAACTAGGCCGGCTCGACGTGTTGGTCGCGAACGCCGGAATCTGCGTGCCGAAGGCCTGGGATGCCACCACGCCTAAGATCTTCGAGGACACCATCAGCACGAACGTGACCGGCGTGTGGAACACCGTCATGGTCGGGGCGCCGCACCTGGTCAAGGCCGGCGGCGGATCGATCATCTTGATCAGTTCGGCCGCGGGACTGAAGGTGCAGCCCTTCATGGTGCCATACACGACTAGCAAGTTCGCAGTGCGCGGCATGGCCAAGGCGTTCGCGGCGGAGCTGGGCAAGCACCAGATCCGGGTGAACAGCGTGCACCCGACTGGCGTGAACACCCCGATGGGATCCGGCAACATGCAGGCCGAGCTCAGCGCGGCTATCGCTGGCTACGACCGCCTCGGGGCCATGTTCATGAACATGCTGCCGGTCGACATCACCGAGCCGTCGGACGTCGCTGATACCGTCCTCTTCCTGGCCTCCGACGAGTCCAGGTACATCACCGCCCACGAGCTGGCTCCGGACGCGGGCGTCACGGAATTCTGACGTGGCCAGCACCGGCGTCCGCGAGAGTTCTGGCGTGTTGCCTGACGATCTGTCGGCCCGTGACCGGATTCTCGAGACGGCTGAGCGCCTGTTCGCTGAGCGCGGCTTCGACCGGACGTCGACCGCGCGGATCGCCGCCGCTGCGTCGGTGCCGCATGGGCTGATCTTCTATCACTTCAAGACGAAGATGGAACTCCTGCTGGCGGTGGTGCGAGATCGCGAGGCGATCGTCTTGGAGGAGTTGCTGCCGCCACCGCGCCCCGGTGCCGACCTGCGGCAGGCCGTCGCCGAGATCTGGCAGCACCTGTCAGCGGCCCTGGGCCGGCCGTCCATCGTCCGCAGGATCATCTTCCAGGAGCTCGCGGCTCACCCGGAGGTCCGCCAGCGTGCACTGGAGCTGCATGATCAAATCAGCGCCGTCGTCAGCCAGCACCTCGCCCAGGCCAACGGTCACGAGGGCCAGCCGTCGCCCGAATATCTGGCCGCCGCGCGGCTGCTCACCATCGCCGCGGGCATGGCCCCGCTCCTCGGCGAACCCGGGCAAGCCCGCCTCGACACCGAGGCGGTCGCCGCAGTCATCTCCGGCGGCCTGCGTCCAGGCGCCTGCTGACCTGTGCTCGCCTCCAGTTACATCACGCCCGAGGGGCGCAACAGCGGAGATTGCTCATCGCAAGCCGAGCCCGGTCACCAGCTTCACAAGCCCGGGCTTTGGGGTGCGAGCTGCAGCCACGCGGCACGCAGGTCCAGTTGGTCAGCCAGGGCACGCAGACGAACCTGTACACGCGATGCGTCACCCGTCCGAGTACGCCGCTGCCGATGAGCCTCGTGATGGTCGCTGGCGGCGCGTGTGCCGCCTTCTCCTGCGGACGCGTGACAAGACCCCACTGATCCGCAGCGACCTCGGCGATCTTCGCGAGCACGTCGCTCTCCCCGTCCTGCTTGGCCGCTCGTCGAGCCGCGGGGAGCGGCCACGCCGCGCGCCAGGCGCCGCGCGCCAGGCGCCCGTCCGGCTCGGCGCCCGGCGTGCGGACCTACTCGTTGTCCTCGGCTGGCTTACCGAGCGAGGCCGGCTGCTGCTCGAGATGACGCGGCCTCCCACGCGAACCCGTCCGGGTCGGTGAAGGGCCCGGCGTCGCCGCGGATGACGATCCGGTGCGATCCGGTGCCGTCCGGGGCGACGCTGGCGTCTTTGGCCAGGGCACGGCGCCCGTAGAGCGCCAGCTTGACCTGCGTCGGCGGGGTGGCGAACTCGACGTACTTGCGGCCAAAGCTCCTGGCCACGGCCAGGCCGCGGTCGAGGTAGAACCGCTTGCTCGCCGCGACGTCGGCGACTCCTAGCAGGAGCACGATGTCGTCGATCTGCCGGGTGGCCGGGCCGTGGTGTCCGAAACGGTTTCCTCGACCGGCCGGCAGCTGAGTCCGGCCGCGTAGACGGCGCTGACGTCGCCCGAATGCAGTCCGGCGCCTTCGGCATCGGGCGGCAGCCAGATCGGCAACTCGATCCACGGAGTGATGCCTGCGGCCAGGATGGTTTCTGGCGGTACCCAGATCAGCCGGGCATCGGACCTGGTGGCGGCGACACCCGCCTTGAGCAGGCTCGCCATCGTTGCATGACCAGGCCTGCTGACGGTGTTAAATGGTCCGGCGATGCCCTCCTCGGCCGCGTGCGGTAGCCACCGGGCCAGGTCACGGCAGTCGATGTACTGCAGTTTTAGGTCGGATGGCCCGGGCACTAGGACGTCGCCGCTGCGTTCGATCCGCCGCAGCCACCATGGCATCCGCCCGACGATCTCGTACGGCCCGAGTATCAGTCCGGCCCTGGCCAGCACGGTTCGGTCGGCGCCGAAACCCTGCTGTGCCGCGAGCTCGCCGCCGCGCTTGGCGGCCGCGTAATCGTCACTCGCCTCGCTCGTGGCCTTCCCGTCGACGACCGGGCCTGACTCGTTGAGCCCGAACGCCGGCGGCCGCTGGTGAACCGACCGGCTCGGCACATAGCCATAATGGCCCGCCCGGCCCGCCAGCACAGTGGCCGACTCGAGGACGACACGCGGCGCGCCGCTCCAGGTGTCGATGACGGCGTCCCAGGTCGCCTCGCCCAGCGCGGCGCGCAGTGCGACCGGATCGGTGCGATCGGCGCGCAGGGCTAGCGCGCCCGGCGCTGATGATCCGCTGACTCCGCGAGTAAGGGTGGTGACCTCGTGACCGATGGCCAGTGCCTCCTCCACGACCGCACGGCCGACATGGTGGGTTCCGCCGAGTACAAGCAGTCTCATTACTTTCATGCTGCCTGCCCAGAACCCCGTCGTGCAGGGCGTTCATCGTGGGCGTAGCCGGGTCGGCCAGAGAGTATGCATGCCCCCGGCGGCGAGGCCAGGTGGTCGCGGGCTGGAGCCCGATCGCCTCGGCCGAGGACAGCTCGGGCTACACCAACCTTCTACCAGCGCGGCGCCGTCGAGTGCCGCGCCGTCGGGTCAACCTGCCAGTGCCAAGCAGGGCAGACCGGTCGGGGCCGGATCGCGTGCCATCTCAGCGACGGAGGCACGGGCCGGCGAGGCGCCGCTCCTTTCTGGGGAGCGGTAGACCAGTGCTCATGACGGAGTTGCCGGTGCAACGGCTTCCTAGCTTGGATGGCATTGAACTGGCATGGCGGGAGGTCGGGTCCGGCCGGCCGTTCGTGCTGTTGCACGGACTAATGGGCAGTGGCGCGGGGCTGGCCGGGCAGAGCCTGGTCCCTGGGCTATCGGCCCGATTAGGTGAACGTAGAGATCGGCCGTTCCGGATTGCTTCTGGGATCACGTTGCGCGACACCAGCATCCGCCTGGACGGCATGGCGGCTGCCAGGCGGAAGGCTGACCGGCTGCAACCGGGCGGCACCGGCGACGTAGGCGGCGACGATACAGGTGGTGTGCTGGTCGAGCGACGCGCGTACCCGGTCATAACGCATCGTGGTACTGGCGTCGGCGCGGGACGCCGCTTCCTGCACGTCGCGGAGCTGCCCGGCCCGGTCATGATGGCGCGCCCTGGACGGCCTCCACGATCTCGCTGGCGACCTCGCCCGGATAGTCGAGCGGCAGGAACGCGCGGCCAGCCGCGATTGTGGTGAGGCGGGCGTGCGGAAACGCTCCGCTCAGCTGCTGTGCCAGCTCGACGGGGAAGTACGGGTCGGCCTCCCCCCAGAGGATCCGTACGGGACCGGTGAACTGGCTGAACCGGCTGGCGGCATCAAGCAGGACGCGCGGGTCGACGGCGCCCGCGAACCTGGCGAGATCACCGCGGATGGCTCCGCGGGCAAGCGGCGATATCCAGTCTCGGGTCAGGCCGCGATCAAGCGGTCCGCTGGTGAGCGGACCGAACGCGAGCGGGCCGTGCCGCACCCACGCTGGCCGTAGCCCCAGGACCATACACCTGACCAGGCCAGGATGGCGGAGCGCGGAGAATAGGGGCGCGAGGGCCCGGGGCGGGAACGTGCCGAACGCATCGCAGTTGGTCAGGATGGCGGCGCGTAGCCGGCTCGTGTCGCCGCCGAGCATGACCTGGCAGATCGCCCCGCCAGTGTCGTTACCTACGATGACGACGTTGCTGAGGCCGAGTGCGGCGATGAAGTCGTAGATGAGCTGCGCGATCCCGCCGGGCGACAGGTTGGCGTCGGCGTTCATGGGCCACTGATGGGCGCCGAGCGGCAGCGTCGGCGCATAGCTGCGGATGCCCTCGGCCGCGAGGCGCTCAGCTACGGGCTCCCAGAGCCGGGAGTCGACGAGAATCCCATGCACGAACACGACCGGCGGACGTGAGCTGGAAGCTGGGCCCGCGATGCGGTACTCCAGTCTGCCCTGCGGCAGGTCGACGATCGCGAGTCCTGCTGACAACGTAGTGGTTTCCATGGAATAAAACATACAGGCAGTACGTATGTATGTCGAGAGCGCGTCGCGCACCGAGCCGAGGAAGGGGAGAATCGGAGAATGCCATCCCGTACTTCCCCGCCGCCCAGGGCGCGGCGCACGCAGGCCGACCGCTCCGCCGCAACCCGCGACGCCCTGGTAGCTGCGGCGCGCGGGCTATTCGCTGACCAGGGCTTCGCGGAGGTGCCGACTGACTCGATCGTCACGGCGGCCGGCGTCACGCGCGGCGCCCTCTACCATCAGTTCGCGGACAAGACGGCACTGTTCGACGCCGTCATGGAAGCGGTCGAGTCTGACATTGCGCACCGGCTCGCCGACGCGGTAGGCGCCGCCGGGATATCCGATCCGGTCGAAGCGCTGCGGCATGCCACGCGAACGTGGCTGGACATCTGCGTCGAACCGGAGATTCATCGCATTGCCCTCGTCGACGGTCCATCGGTTCTGGGCTGGTCGCGCTGGCGGGCGGTGTGCCAGCAGCACGTTTTCGGGCTGGTGCAGACTCTGCTGGAACACGGGATCGCGCTCGGGCTTATCCGCGAGCAACCGGCACGGCCGCTAGCGCATGTGTTCATGGGGGCCGGGGACGAAGCCGCCCTGTATGTCGCGGAAGCGGCCGACCACGCGCAGGCACGGTCCGAGATGATCGAAGTCCTCGACCAGTTGATCGCGGGCGTAACGGTGTGAGACCGGGCGCGCCTTCGTTTCGCGCTCTGCGCCTGCGCCTGGTCGCACACGCAGATCAGCCGTTCTTCTACGGCGTGGTGGGCCAGGGGAGCTTTGTCGCGGCTAAGGTCCCGTGTCACACGGTCGTGTACGGCCGCGCCGACAAAGCTCTCGCTGAGCGCGACCTCCGTGCGGCCGGGTCAAGGAGCGCTTCCGGCCGGCCGTCCGCAAACGGCAGATTCTCGGCGGTGCCGTCCACGACCGCGGCAAGGCCGGCCGGGCGCTGCGCCGCATCGACGCTGACGGCTCGACCGGTGTGACCTGACGGTCCGTCGGCTCAAGCCCGGAAGTCTCATCGGCGGCTTGCCCGTAGCTGTTTCAGGCGGGTACGTGCGCCATCTCGGCCGCAGCACTTACGATGCCGGTGATGACGCCGGAAATGATCCTTGAGGCGTTCGGTGCGGAATCACAGGTCCTGTCAGAAGTCGTGGCGGGCACCGATGACGCCACTTTCGCCCGCCCCACTCTGTGCGCCCCGTGGACCGTGGCTGAACTGGTCTATCACGTGCGGATGACCATCGGGCGGCTGCCTGGCATGCTCGCCGCGCCGGAGCCGGCCGGCACCAGCCTGGTATCCGCAGCTGCCTACTACCGGCCTGATCAGCGGTTTTCCGCCGCCACGAACGCCGACCGGATCCAGTCCGCGCAGCGCGGGGCAGCGACCCTGCCCGATGGGCAGGCGCGTGCCCGCGACCTGGCCGAGGCCCGGCAGCTAACCTGGGCCCTGCTCCAGGTGACACCGCCAGGGCGTGTCGTGCAGACCCGCCACGGCGACCGAATGCTGCTCACCGCATTCCTGCGCACACGCGTCCTGGAACTGGCCGTGCACGGCCTGGACCTGGCCACTGCGCTGGAACGGCAACCATGGATGACCGCTCTGGCAGCCCACGTCACCGAGGAGCTTCTGCTGCCCTCCGCAGCCGCCGCCAGCCTGCGGGCACAGACCGGCTGGGACCAAGTAACCGCGATCGCCAAGCTCACCGGCCGCCATCCGGTAACACCCGCCGAGACCCAGCTCATCGAGCGCGCCGGCATCCAACGGCTCGCCCTCAGCTAACGAGGTGGTGCGCGATAAGGACTGCTCGCGAGTGCTCGAACTCCGTTAAAAGGCGGCGACCAGTGCCACATCCGTCGTCCGGCGATCCGCTGCGCTCGCTCATCTGTTCGGCTTCCCGACAGTCCGTGGGCCTGCGGGAGGGGTCGGACCGAGCCGAGCTCCCCACCACTCGAAAGGGACGATGCGAATAGCGATATCGAGCGTGCCTCGGTCGAGCTCCTCGGCGAGTTGCGTGATCACGACCAGTCTCTGCGTCAGCAACTCGTCGCCGACGCCGGGTTCCATCTGCGCCGCGGGACTGCTACGGGCTCGCCTTCGACGACGGACGTCATCGGGGGGCTCGAAGTTGTCGAGGACACTGCCCAGCCACGTGAGGTGGCGTTCCAGCTCGACGTGACGGTCGATGAGCTCCGCATAAGCATCGGCGTTGAGCATCACCGCCGCCCACCGACCGATGACCTCCTCGTTGTGGCTCACCAAAAATGCGATCTCGTCTTGAAGTCTTCGCCTTCGCGAGCCGTCTGCCACCAGCCCGCTCATCGCCTGTGATAGGCGCGGCGTGTCGCGTACGATGCCCGCGGCAGCTTCAATCCACGCCGACGGCAATTCAGCCGGTGGCATCAAGCTGGTCAGCCCCATGATGCCCATCCAGGTCAGACGCGCGTCGCGCGCCAGCTCGAGCATGACGTGCTGGGCCAGGACCCTCCATCGCCGACGCGTCCGCCGCTCGAGCGCCTGATTGATCACTGCGACTGACAGCGCGACGACGATCACGCTTGCGACAATCCCCGAGAGCAGCGAATGGTGGTTCCAGAAACCGCCGGCGAATTCGTCGGAGACGATGGCGGCAACGATGCCGAGCACGGCAACGGCCCCCGTGATCCGACGGCTGGCCCGGACCGAGCCCGTGCGTAGCGGACCGGTCCTATTACGCGGCATAGCGGACAACCTTAGGTTCAGGCGATAGCGGAAGTGCTCCGGCCTTCACTTCCACTATGAGCGGCGGCCGCTTTCGCCCCCGACCGGGAGGCGGGCGCTGACCTAGATCCGGGCGCCTTCGGGAGCCCCGCTGCATGTACGACGGAAGCGAGAAAGGCTTTTGCGGCAGATTGGCCAGGGTGCCAACGTCGAAAGCAGCCGGCCCGGCCCGCGGGTAAGTTCGCAGCAGCCGGGGTAGAGGCTGGTCCAGTAGGACGCACAGGGCATCTGCTGGGTTGGGGGAACCATGGGATCGCTCGCCTGGTCGACTTACGTTGCCGCATCCAAGCCGGTCGTTTCCGACGATGTGCCTCCTGGGCAGACGCGCGAGATGTGGTCACCTACCAGCTGCACGCTGATCTACGGAGACCGCGACGCCGTCCTGGTCGACGCGCTGCTGACCATCGGCGAGGGCCGGGCGCTGGCCGACTGGGTCGCGGCAAGTGGAAAGAACCTCACGACGATCTACATCACGCACGGCCATGGCGATCACTTCTTCGGCGCCTCAGCCGTGCTCGAGCGCTTTCCGGAGGCGCGCATGGTGGCGACCGGCAGTGTGGTCGACAAGATGCGCGAGCAGGTAAGCGAGCAATGGATCGACGGCTTCTGGCGCACACGTTTCCCCGGCCAGATCGCCGAACATCCACCCATCGCCGAGCCGCTGGCCGATCACACGATCGACCTTGAGGGTGAGCAACTTGCGGCGGTCGAGCTCGGCCACACTGACACCGACAATACGACCGCGCTCTGCCTACCCTCTCTCGGTCTGGTCGCCGCAGGTGACACGGTCTACAACGACGTCCACCTCTACCTCGCCGAGGCGGGTCACGGCGGCATCCAGCAATGGCTTGCCGCCCTCGATACCATCAGCTCGCTGCAGCCGTCCACGGTGATCGCCGGCCACAAACGCGACGGCGCCGACGACAGCCCGGACAACATCGACAGGACCCGCCGCTACCTGCAAGACTTCGAAGCGGCAGCGCAGCGTACTGAGAGCGCCCAGGACTTGTACGAGGCGATGATCGAGCGCTACCCGGACCGGGTCAACCGTGCCGTGGTGTGGCACTCTGCCCACGCACTCAAAGGTTTACTGCAGCCTCGCGCGACACTTTCGCGGCCAGCCCAGGCCTACGGCCCTGTGCGTGGGCGGCGACCGGCTCGCTGTTCCCGGGCCGCCCGACTGGGCCGGCCTGCAATTCGGCCACAGCCATCGGGAAGATCCGCTCGCTGGAGCTGCGCCAGCAAGCCCCCGCCGTGCTGCTGCCCAAGGGAACTCACAGCGGGCGCGCCGGCAGGGACTTGAACCCCGAACCCGGATTAAGAGCTCGGAATCCCTCGTCCATCTGCGTTCACTGCCATCCATCGGCGCGGGTCAGGACCGTCTCTGAATGTCAGTGATGGGCGACGCTCAATTCGGCTCGGCAGCGGCAACGGGCGAGATGCCGCGCCCGTCGGTCCTCGTCACCGCCGTCGCTGTAGACCTCGCTGATTAGGCGATTCCAGGGCATCGGTCTTGTCAGCGTATGAGGCGGGCGTTGTTTTTAGGCTGGGCTGAGCGCTGTGATCGGCCTGGTTCAGTGCCGGCGGGAACCTGCGGCGCGCGACCGAGGCCGAGGACCACGCCGGCGAGGACGGCGAGGGCTCCCAGGAATCGAAGCGGTGTAATGGTGCCTGTGCCGACCAGCGCGACAGCGGCCAGTGAGGCTACCGGGATCAGCCCGTTGAACAGTCCGGTGCGGTCCACCCCGAGGCGTTCCATTGCCCCGTACCAGGCGATGAACACCATGGCAGTGACCGCGATCGTGAGGTAGGCCAGCGCGGCCAGTTCGGTCGCGGTGGGTGTGCGCAGGATCGGTGGTCCGCCGGCGGACCTGACCACCGCAGCGGCGGCCAGCAGCAGTACGCCGGCCAGGCCGCACGCGTAGACCGTGACGGCGAGCGCCCCGAGCCGGCGCAGCACCGGAGCGGCTAGCAGAGATGTGCACGTGACACCGCCGAGCACCCCGGCCGACCAGAGCAGCCCTGCTGCGCTCCAGGTCGGTCCGGTGGCGCCGCCGAGCTGAGCCGCTGCGGATCCGGCGGTCACCACCGCTGCGGCGTGGAGGACCCGGCGGGTGGGGCGTTTGCCTGCGGCGATCGCGGCGCTGATGATGATGACCAGCGGGGCCGCTCCGATGATGACCCCGACACTGGCGGGGTCGGCCACCCGGGTGGCTTCGATCAGCAGCCCGCTGTACCCGGCCAGTCCGATGACGGCCAGGCTGGCCAGCCACGCCCATTCCTGGCCTGCCGGGCGAGGCAGAGGCTTGTGCCGCAGCCCTGCCCAGGCCGCCAGCAGAAGTGCCGCCGCCAGATAGCGGACTCCCTGACCGCCGAGGACGGGATAGCCATCCAGCAGGCTGGACGCGGCCACCGACCCGCCGACCAGCATTACCGACCCGGTAGCCAGCGCGGCGCCGGCGCGCTCCCGCTTATTCAGACTACTCATGGAGAACAGCCTCGGATCTGGAGGACATTAGCGGAACTAGTAAGTTACGAGTGGCGCCATTAGGAGAACTGTTGATCGACGCACACCGCCTCGCCGTGCTGCGGGAAGTCGCACGCGCGGGCAGCTTCGCCGGTGCGGCCGCGGCGCTGCACCACACGCCGTCCGCGGTGTCCCAGCAGATCGCCGCCTTGGAGCGAGCTGCCGGCGTCGTGATCGTCGAACGCAGCACGCGCGGCGTCACCCTCACCGACGCGGGCCGGGCTCTGCTCGCCACCGCCGACGCGATCCACGCCGAGCTGCAGCTGGCTGCCCAGAGGCTGCGCGCGTTGAGCGCTGACGGGCCGCAAGCCCTGACTGTGGTCACCTTTCCCAGCGCCGGGGAGCCGCTGCTTGCGCCGGCTTTGATCGCAATGACGGCAGCCGCCGGTCATCCCGTCGAGATGACCGTGATCGAAGCCGAGCCAGATGAGGCACTGGGATTGGTCCGAGACGGCCGGGCCGATCTTGCGCTCGTCTACCACTTCCACACCGCTCAGACGCCGCGCGCCTGGCCGGCCGCCGCCGGCCCCGGCAGCTACATCCCGCTCGTCGCTGACCATCTCCGGCTGCTAGTTCCCGCAGGCCACCCGCTGGCCGGCAGGCCGGCGGTCAGCCTGGCCGAGTTCGCCGGCGAGCGCTGGATCCAGGGATGGGGCGACACCGGCGATGTCACCGACATGCTGGCCGCCCTCAGCGGTTTCCATCCCCATGTCGCCTGCCGCTCCAGCGACTACTGGTTCATGAGCGCCCTCGTCGGCGCCGGTGTCGGCGTCGCCCTGGTGCCCAGCCTCGCTCTCACCGGCGGCCCAGAGGTGCGCGACCTCCAGATCAACCCTCAGCCCACCCGCTACATCGGCGCCTACCTCCCCAAACGGCACCAGCCACACCCAGCCGCCGAACGACTGGTCGCTGCACTCCGCGCTCAGGCGCTCGCCGGACCGACGACCCAAAGCAGATACGCCTGATCGACGCCGACAGGCGGCCGCGACTGCTCAAGGCCCAGCCACGCCGAAGGACGCTCTCAGTCCAGCAAGTGCCTGGTGTCCGCGTTGGACATCGTGATGTCGAGCGTCATGAACGGGAACGCCTTGAAGTGGCCCATTAGCTGTTCGGCGCGGTGGGTACGGAGGATCCGGTAGTGCATCTGATAGTGCTGGCAGTGCCCGACTGCCCGAGCGCGCCGCTGCTGAACCAGCGCCTGGCGCAGGTGCTCGAAGGCCGCTCCGATGTCAACGTCAGCCACCGCGTGGTCGATGATCCCGGCCAGGCGGCCCGGCGAGGCATGCACGGATCACCGACACTCCTGGTAGACGGGATCGACCCGTTCGCGGAGCCAGGCCAGCCAGCCAGCGTGTCCTGCCGCCTGTACCGCAACGGCGGCAAGGCCGAGGGTGCTCCCTCAGTCGGGCAGCTCCGGCAGGCCATCAGCAGGCCAGTCACCGCCGTCGCCGACACCGGCGACGGTGCTGGCGGCGTGAGGCCGGCCGGACGGCTGCTCCCGGCGGAAGATCGCGTTCGTTCCGCGCGCCCGGGACCAGACGAACTCGAAAACTCAGCGCGGCTACAAGCACTGAACATCGGCCTCAAGTTCCTCTGCGAAAGCAGCCAGGGCTGACGACCCTCTGTCCGGCGAGCTGCCGCGTCTGGAGCGCTATAACGAGCACCTTCAGGACGGACGCTTGAACGAACCTCGCGAGTTCTTGCACGATCCTCTCGCTGCGGGGCGGTCACCGCGGGTTTTGTGTTGCAATAGTGATATGTCTCTGGACCAACTTCGCGAGCTGCTGGAGCGGCATGCGCGCGCCGATCTGGCCACGGCCGTCGACGGCGTCCGGATCTGCAAGACCGAGCATGGCGCTTTGCCAGAGTCCGGGATGTCGGGGACGGTGGTGGCGGTCGTCGCCCGGGGCGGCAAGCGCCTGGCGCTGGGGGACCGGGTGTATGACTACGGCGCTGGCCAGTACCTCATCGCCTCGGTCGACCTGCCGGTAACGGGGCATGTCATCGACGCTGCGCCGGGCCGCCCCGCGCTCGCCTTCGGGATGACGCTGGAACCTGCCGCGATCGCGGAGCTGCTGCTGCAGGCCGGGCCGGGGGATCTGCCGCCGTCGCCGGGCACGGCATGGCCGGGAATCGCGGTCAGTGACGCCCCGGACGAGCTGCTGGACGCGATCGTCCGGCTGCTGCGCCTGCTCGACCGGCCACGGGACCGGAGGGCACTGGCCCCGCTGATCAAGCGCGAGATCCTGTGGCGGCTGATGACGGGGGACCAGGGTGATGCGGTCCGTCAGCTGGGCCTGGCGGACAGCCGCCTGGGCCATATCACGCGGGCGGTGCGGTGGATCCGGGAGAACTACACCCTGCCGTTCCGAGTCGAGGAAGTGGCGCAGCTGTCGGGGATGAGCGTGTCGGCGTTCCACCGGAACTTCCAGGCGGTGACAGCGATGAGCCCGATCCAGTTCCAGAAGCACATCCGGCTGCAGGCGGCGAGATTGCTGCTGGCGAGCAACCCTGGCGACGTCACCGGCGTAGGGAGTCGCGTCGGATACGACAGTCCGTCGCAGTTCAGCCGGGAGTACCGGCGCCTATTTGGTGCTCCGCCCAGCCGTGACGCCGTACGCCTGCGCGGGGGAGCGGGTCCCGCCGCCGCGGTGCTGCCATGAAAGGCGCCTAAGCGAAGAGGATCGTGCAAGCACACGCGACGATCTTGCTAGCCCCGCGTTCGCGGCGCTGGTCTCATGGAGGTACCGGAACAGGCCAAGGATTCCGGGACAGTCACCACGAAGTAGGAGGCCGGCAATGACGGTCGCTGAAGACTCGCCCGTCGTCCGCGCCCTCGCCATCGGGCCGGACTCGAGCGTTGCGGAGCGCACTATCGACATCACGACGCTGGGCGCACGCAGCGGCATTCCGCGCCGCATCGAGGTGTGGTTCCACCGTGTCGACGGTCGCTGGTACCTGACCGGCATGCCCGGGCCTCGCAGCTGGTATGCGAACATGCGCGCCCATCCGGGGTTCATCGTGCATCTCAAGCACGGGGTCACCGCCGACCTGCCCGCGACCGCGAGGCCAGTCGACGATCCGACACGACGACGGGTGCTCACCGCGGTCCTTGACTTGCAGAACCGGCCGGAGATCGCGGCCCGGGTCAGCGAGCCCCAGGACTTCGATGACTGGTTCGCGCGCAGCCCGCTGGTCGAGATCGTGTTCGACGACGAACAGTTGCGGACGGCGTCCCCGGCGCAGTCCGGGTAGACCGAACCCGGGAATCGGCGCGGTCGGGCCCGGCCACGCACCGACCAACTACCGAACGCCGCTGAAGGGGAGAACTAAATGAAGTACCGCACGCTGGGCCGGACCGGAATTCAAGTCAGCCCCTACTGCCTGGGCGCCATGATGTTCGGGGCCATGGGAAACCCCGACCACGACGACTCGATCCGGATCATCCGCAGAGCACTGGACGCAGGAATCAACTTCATCGACACCGCCGATGTGTACTCTCAGGGCGAATCCGAGGAGATCGTCGGCAAGGCACTTAACGGCCACCGCGACGACGTCGTGCTCGCCACCAAGGTGCACTACCCGATGGGCGACGACCCGAACCACCGCGGAAACTCGCGGCGTTGGATCATCGCCGCAGCCGAGAACTCGCTACGCCGCCTGCAGACCGATCACCTCGACCTCTACCAGGTCCACCGCCCCGACCCGACGGTCGAGGTGGAGGAAACACTGTCGGCCTTGTCCGATCTGATCCACGGCGGCAAGGTGCGCGCGATCGGTACGTCGACCTTCCCGGCCTCGGACATTATCGAGGCGCAGTGGGTCGCCGAGCGGCGCGGCCTTGAGCGCTTCCGCACCGAGCAGCCGCCGTACTCGATCCTCAATCGGAGTATCGAACGCGAGGTGCTGCCGGTCTGTCAGCGCTACGGGATGGGCACGCTGGTCTGGAGCCCGCTGGGCCAGGGCCTGCTCACCGGCCGGTACCGAAAGGGGCAGCAAGCCGGCACCCACCGGTCCGGCTTCATGCCGCAGCACTTCAGCGACGAGCGCAAGCTCGACGTGGTCGAACAACTCGTTCCGGTCGCCGAGAAGGCCGGCCTGCCGATGACCCACCTGGCTATGGCGTTCGCTATCGCCCACCCGGGCGTTACCTCGGCAATCATTGGGCCGCGCACCATGGAACAGCTAGACGACCTGCTCGCCGGCGCCGACGTCACCCTGGACGACGAGATCATCGATCAGATCGACGAGATCGCTCCGCCCGGCACCGACGCCGGCCCCAATGACGTGGCCTACACACCGCCAGCTCTCTCGAACCAGAGCCTGCGCCGCCGGCCGGCCGGCGAGCGCTCCGCCGCCTGAGCCCTGACCCACTGCCACGCACTGACCCTGGTCACTGACTCGTATCCGCTGTTCCGACTCGCGCCCTGAGTCCACTACGTCCTGCGCCGCCACTTGGTGACCGGAGGCGTTCGCCGGAGCGCCCTTACCGACTGGCGGCGGCAGCCAGGCAAACCGGCGGCTGCCGCTCTTCCAATGGCCGAGCCGGAGTCGGCGCGGCAGGGAGCCGCGAGTGCCGCCGCGCGGTCGCGCGGGAACGCCTGCGGCGGTCGCACTTGCGGATGACGCGTTTGGTGGCGCCGGGTACGAGAACGGCATCACCGGACGCGACGGTGCGGATGGCCGCGGCCAGGTCGTCGGGCTGGGTGTTTTGAGCAGGAAGCCGCTAGCCACGGCGTAGACGTAGTCGTCCAGGTCGAATGTCGTCAGCATCAGCACTTTCGACGGCAGGAGGGCGTCGGCGATGTCGCGGGTTGCCTGGATGCCGTCGCGGCCGGGCATCCGGAGGTCCATAAGCACGACGCCGGGGCGGAGCGCGGACGTCATCGATACTGCCGTGGTCCCATCGGCGGCCTCGCCGGCCACGTCGATGTCGGGCTCGGCGTCGAGGATCAGGCGGAAGCCTTCTCTGATGAGGGAGTGGTCGTCGGCCAGCAGCACGCTGATCATGATGCCGCCGCCGGGTCGAGTTCGAGCCGGGCGGTGACATGCCAGCCGCGCGGATCACGAGGTCCGAAGTCCAGTTCGCCGCCGAAGGCGCTGATGCTCTCGCGCATCCCGGTCAGGCCGCGGCCCGCGGGACCGGGCCCTGAACCGAAATAGCACGCCGAGCAGGGGGCGGGTCTTGGCGAGCGCCTGGCGGGCAGTGCTCGACACGTCCCTGATCGCGTCGGCCGCGTCGGCGGGAGCGCGGGTGACTGCGCGGAGCGCCCCGTCCGACAGCGCGACGATGACGGTGAGGTGGTGGGCCACGCTGTCGTGCATCTCGCGGGCGATGAGGGCTCGTTCCTCCGCAGCGGCCAGCGCGCTGCTCTGGTCGCGCTCGATCTCAAGCCGCCGGGCCCGGTCGCGCAGCGCGGCCAGGTAAGCCCGGCGGGTGCCGATATATAAGCCCACGATCAGGACGGCCGCCGCGTACCCGGCGGCGTCGGAGATCGTCAGCGCCCAGTTCCGCGTGTCATCCTGCGCGACCGCCAGCAGCAGAACTCAATCCACGAGCAGCGCGGCGGCCGCCGCCACCGCTCGCCACATCATGACGGCAATGGTGTACAGGCTGATCGCGAGCGCGAACCCGCACCAGGAGGAGCGGTTTATCGTCACTTCGGGCGAAGCGCACGTCACCCTCGACGGCGAGGAACGCGTCGCCAGGCAGGGGGAGACGATCATCGTTCCGGCCGGCACGCGTCCCTCCGAAGGCAATCGGGACCGGGCGAGATCCATGCTGTGGTCGCACTCCGGCCGACACTGCACAGCAAGCAGTGGCACGAGGCCCTGGCCGGGCTTGTTGCCGACGGCATGACTACGCCCAGGGGAGCGCCGAACTCCGGTGATAGCCGCTGAAGCTAGACAGCCCGGTGTGCGTCCGCGGCTGATGATCGCAGGGCGACTCGGAGGGCTCCGTCGAGGCCGGCCAGGATAAGGTCGAGGCCAAACTCGTACTCGCCGCCGTAGTCGTAGCCGGGCCGGAGCACGTGTTCGAAGGTGAACTCGGCTAGATGCGGGTATTCTCCGGCGGGGAACTGCGCGAGCATGGCCTGGGCGAGTTCGGCGGTCTCGTTGCCGGTGTCAAACGGCAGGCTCGCTTCCTGCAGCGCGAACCCGTAGATATAGCTGTCGAGGACTGAGTAGGCGTGGGCGGCGAGCGCGACCGGGAAGTCCGCCTGCCGGAGGCATCCGAGGACTGCGTCGTGGTGGCGCAGCGTCGCGGGACCGGGTGAGGTCCGCGACTCCATCAGGCCGATGGCCCAGCGATGGCGCGACAAGGCAGCCCGTACCGCGATCGCCCGCTCGCGCATCGCCGTCCTCCAGCCGGCGGCACAGGACGGCAACTCGATCTCGCTGAACACCAGGTCGATGAGCCCGTCCAGCAGGTCCGCCTTGCTGGGGACGTGGTTATACAGCGACATTGCCTCGACCCCGACAGCCGCGCCGAGCTTGCGCATGCTGAGTGACTCGATGCCGCTGGCATCGGCCATAGCCAGCGCGGCGCGCAGCACACGCTCGCGGTTCAGCGGTGTCCTGGGCTCTGCCGCCGGCCTGGCTGGTCGCGCCATCTGCGTTCATCTCCTGCCGTCTTGACTTACTTACATCGTAAGCATAGTCTCACTTACAGCGTAAGTAAAACGAGCATCGGAGATACGATGAACACCGCTACGCATGACAGCCCGCCGCAGGAGACCGCGACAATGCTGGCGATCGTCCAGGACAGTTACGGCGACGCGCGAGACGTCCTGCATCTGGAAGAGACCGCCCAGCCGGTGATCGGCGATGGAGAAGTGCTGCTGCGCGTGCGCGCAGCAGGCGTCGACCGCGGCGTCTGGCACCTCATGACCGGTCTGCCCTACCCGGTGCGGCTAGCCGGTTACGGGATCCGCGCGCCCAAGACCCGCGTCCGCGGCCGGGAGGTTGCAGGCCAGGTTGACGCGGTCGGCAAGGACGTGACGACGTTCCGGGTAGGCGATGAGGTGTTCGGCATCGCCGAAGGCGCCCTGGCCGGATACGCATGCGCCCAGCCGGGAAAGCTCGCCCGCCGGCCGGACAACCTCAGCGCCGTGCAGGCGGCAGCCGTCTCCGTCTCAGCCCTCACCGCCTTGCAGGCCGTCCGCGACCACGGGCACGTCCAGGCCGGGCAGAAGGTACTGGTCATCGGCGCATCAGGTGGCGTCGGAACGTTCGCCGTGCAGATCGCCAAGGCCTACGGCGCGGATGTCACCGGCGTGTGCAGCACCACGAAGACAGACCTGGTCCAGTCCATCGGAGCCGACCACGTCATCGACTACACGCGCGCCGATTTCGCAGACGGAGCCCACCGCTACGACGTCATAATCGACACCGGCGGGAACCGCCAGCTAAGACAGCTTCGCAGCGCCCTCACTCCTCGCGGGACGCTGGTAATCGTCGGCGGCGAGACCGGCGGCCGGTGGCTCGGCGGCTTTGACCGCAGCCTGCGGGCACCTGTGCTGTCGCGGTTCGTAACCCAGGAGCTAGCCACGTTCATGTGCTCGGAGAACGCATCCGACCTGTACGTGCTCACCGAGCTCATCACCTCCGGCAAGGTGACGCCGGTCATCGACAAGACCTACCCGCTCAGGCAGGCGCCCGACGCCATCCGGTACATGCAAGACGGTCACGCGCGCGGGAAGGTCGTCATCACCATCTGATGATTCGACTAAGCCCACCCGACCGAATGCTGACCGTAAGGC
>DASXKI010000308.1:0-7087 GCA_036496945.1 Streptosporangiaceae bacterium
AGCAGTCGCAAGGCTCTCAGCTGGCCGTGGATCAGTTCACCGCCAACACGGACGCGAACGGCAACATCACCGGCGGGACCGACACGTTCGCCTACGTGACGAGCGGCTTTTCCTTCACCGCCGACAAAGCCCAGCTGACAACCGGCAGCACGAGCGGGTCCGGCATCCCGGCCACAACCTGCGCTGTCGACGCCAACGGCAATGACATCAACTGCACCGCCACGGCCATTGATCTGACGGTGACCTGGACCGGCCAAGGCCCAATCACCCGCGGTGTGAGCAACGATCACTTCAGGACCGCCGGGTTCAGCCAGAACGACCACTTCAACGGAACAGACCGCGCCGCCACCGCCGCCGCGACCATCGCGGGCAACACACTTAGCCCGAGCGATTTCCAGTTCGGTGATCTAGGTTTCTCAAATTCGGGGACCATCGTGCGCTGCATCGGCAACGGCTGCTAGCCGAGCCGCAAGGCGGAATGCTGAAAGAGCGGACGCCCGTTGGCCACGGCTGGCGGGCGTCTTGCTTTGCTTAGATAGCTGAACAGGGCACTTGATGTTAACTGTCAGCTCGTGTAGTCGGAGATCCGCAGACCGAGCAGCCCGAGCATGGCGACGAGAGCGAACGACGGCTTGAAACGGCGGATCTCCTGCATCCACACGGGGGCGTCGGCCACGACGACTGGCGCGCGGTGCTATTCCGGGAACTCACTGTCTCGAGCAAGTGAGAGTCCACTCACCTCGCGGCATAGAGCGGATGACTGGCCCGGCGCGCCGGGATTTAGAATCGGAAGCGAGTCAGGCCGCCCGGCTCCGCGGACAAGGTCACGATCGCCGAGCGTGGCTCAATGCGGTACACGTTCCACGGTGGTGGTCCTTGCGACGGTGCGTTGAACGGTGCAGTGATGCCCGACCCGCTGTCGTCGGGCTCGGCCGGCCAGCCGTTGTCCGCCCACGCCTTCGCAACACGCGCCACTGCGCCAGGCTCGGTCACTCGCGCAGCGTCACCCTCGATTACGACGTCTGCGTCGCGGATCGACACTGCGATCGAACATCGCGGATCCCGCGCCACGTTGCGACCCTTCCGTGTGCCCGCGCTCGTCTGGAACCAGAACGTGCCGTCGAGCCACAGGGCACCGACCGCAGTCACATGCGGGCTACCGTCCTCGTTGACTGTGGACAGCCATGTCGTGCGGGAGTTCACCGCGTGCGGAGCCGGCGCCGACCCCGCAGCGAGCTGCTCAACAACTGCGGCCCAATCCACTGGCGGCAGCCCATCCGCCTCGCCCAGATTGATGATCTCCATAAGGCATCCCTTCGTTGTCCAGCGGACATCCCCGCTGGCCAGCGGCGCTAGATGCACACCTAGATGTCTCGCCAGATATAAAAGCGCCGCTCGCGGCAGATGCGCGCATTCAGGCCCGCGCTGGTGATGCATAAAACATACGGCCCGGCTGCCCGTCCAACTCGGCTGTCGTCGGAATTGCAAACGGTGCTTAGAGTTCTTGATAACAGCGCGCCGAGCCGTTCTGAGGGCCGATGGCCACGCGAGAGAGAGTCCTCAAGGTGCACGATCGCGACGGTGCGAGAAGACCTGAGTTCTGGTTACCTGGGTGCAGCCTTGGGGTGCGCGATCGGCGCGTAGGCCCGCAGGAACGCGGCGACCACCTTGTCGACGTGCTCGTCGAGGTCGGCGCGAGCCAGTGGGCGGCTCGGCTGCAGGAGTGCCTGGTCCAGGTACAAGCCCAGGACTGCATAAGCAAAAAGCGCTGCCGCCGCCGCTGGATCGTCGGTGTCCAGCTCGCCCCGGGCGGCCATCTGTGTGAACGATTCGGTGAGAAGGGCCAGTGTTCGCGCCGGAGCGCGGTCCCAGTATGCGGTGACGATGTCGGGGAACCGCAGGGCTTCGGAAATGGCTAGCCGCCGCAACTGCACGACGGCTGGGTTCAGCAGCACGCCGTGCGCCAGGGCGCGGGCGACCGCGGTCAGCCGTCTGCCTACGGGCTCGTCCCCGCTGAGGGTGGCACCCAGTTCCGAGATGATCTGCTCCGCGCGCTCGGTGACCGAGAGCACGACCGCGCTGAACAGGCCCTCCTTGTCCTCGAAGTTGTTGTAGACGGTGGTCTTCGAGACGCCGCTCGCAGCGGCGACATCATCCAGGCTCGTCGCGTCGTAGCCCCTCTCCAAGAACATCTGCCGCGCGGTGTCGAGGATCAGTGCGCCCTTCCGGCCAGCCATGAGAACCTCCTTGGCACTGAACTGTACCGTACAGTACAGTAGCGTTCTACTCATGTACTGGTCAGTGCAGTTCAGTTAGAGGGGAGTGCTCCAATGCCCGCCACAGCTGTCCAGAACGGCGGCCCGGCCGCCGACTGCCCGCCCGCACCCGTGCGGGTCACCAAGTCACTGCTCGGGTACGGCGTGGTCGCCGGGCCGTTCTATGTCGCCGCTTCTCTGGCCGAGGCGCTCACTCGCTCCGGCTTCAGCCTGGCCCGCAACGACTGGAGCCTGCTCGCCAACGGCGCCCTCGGGTGGATCCACGTGCTGGTGCTCGTGCTCACCGGGCTGATGGTCGGCGCCGCCGCCGTCGGCGTCGTGCGCCAGCGGCGCGCGGAGCGGGCGAACGCCGCGAGCGGCTGCTTCCTCGGTGTCTATGCCGCCGGCGTCGTCGGCGCCGGCTTCTTCATTGCCGACCCCGCTGACGGCTTCCCGGCCGGCGCGCCGCTCGGCCCTACGGTTACCCCGAGCTGGCACGGGACGCTGCATATCGTCTTCGGCGGCATCGGCTTCCTCGGCCTGATCACGGCCTGCCTCGTGCTGGCCTGGCAGTTCCGCGGACTGCGCCAACTCAGCTGGGCGTTCTTCTCGCTGATCACGGGAGTGCTGTTCTTCGCGGCCTTCGCGGCGATTGCGACCGGGGGCGCCGCCAGCAGCCTGGGCGTCCTGGCCTTCACCGCCGCCGTCATCCTCGCCTGGACCTGGCTCGCCCTGGTCAGCACACACCTGTACCACCGCGCCGGGCCCTCGGTGGCCTAACCGGCCGCCTCGGCATCCATCCACGACAGAGACGGGAGAACGACCATGGAATTCACTACCACGCTGCAGCTCGACGGCAAGACCGCTACCGGCATCCGCGTCCCCGACGAGGTCGTGGCGGCGCTGGGCGGCGGCAAGCGCATCCCGGTCAGCGTCACTATCAACGGCACGCGCTACGCCAGCACCATCGCCACGATGCGAGGCGAGCCCAAGATCCCGGTGAGCGCCGACGTGCGGTCCTCCGCCGGCATCGCCGCGGGCGACAACATCACCGTGGAACTTGAGCACGATGACGCGCCCCGCGCGGTCGACCTCCCGGTCGAGCTCGCCGACGCCCTGTGCGCCGACCCCGCCACGTCCGACCGGTTCGCCGCCCTGTCCCACAGCAACCAGCGGCGGCACGTCCTCTACATCACCGCAGCACGCACCACCGAGACGCGCACTCGGCGCATCCAGCGCGTGCTCGACGAACTGCGCACAAGCTGACAGCCCGTACCCAAGCGGACCCAGTCACGCCAATGAACTGCGGATTCAGGTGACTGCAGGCACTGGTGTCAGCCGTCCCGGCAGCCCCGCGGGGGCCGAACGGCGGAGGTCCTGTGAGATTTCCTTCTGGCAATAGTGTCGAATCCGGAGCGAGGCGTTCGTATATGAGGTGAGAGGCGGCCGAAGTAGGCCGCCGGAACGAGGGAGTCATGGGATGACGCAGTACCTGATCTCGTTCGATGCTGGCGCGATGGACCACATCCCCGAGGAGGACATGCCCGCCGTGGGCAAGGCCGCGCACGCGGTGATCCAGGAGGCCATGAACGCCGGCGTGTTTGTGTTCACCGGCGGGCTGGAAAGCCAGAAGGCCAGCGTCGTGGCCACCGACCGGACGGTGACCGACGGCCCATACCCGGAGACCAAGGAGGTCATCGGCGGATTGGCGGTCGTCGACGTGCCCTCACGCGAGGAGGCGCTGGAATGGGCTGCCAAGATCGCCGTCGCCTGCCGCTGTGCGCAAGAGGTCCGGGAGTTCCTGCCCGACCCCGAACTCACCGCGATGCTCCGCCAATTGAATCGCCGACGGTGATGCCCGACGACAGTGACCCCTGGGATCGGGCGTGAAGCCCGGTCATCGTCCCTGACCGGATCCCCGCAACCACTGATCGCCCAGTGGATCGACAGCCAGGCCCGCCGCGGCGAGTGTGCGCGGAGCGGATCCGGGCAAGGCGCAGCCGTCCCGCCGCCTCGCAACGGTGCGGTTATGGCGATTAAGCTGCCATTTGTGACTGCGCTAGCCGGCCCAGGGTGAGTGGCACAGGGTGACTGCGCACCTTGGCGGCGTCGGCGATCTCGACCTCGCGAACTACCTGCGGCCCGGCGACACCGTGGCCTGGAGCCAGGCCTGCGCCGAGCCGCTCACCCTCACCGAAGCGCTGGCCGAGCAGCGCGCGCGCCTTGGCGGCATCCGCTGCTTCACCGGCATCTCCAGCTCGGCGGCGTTGCGCCCCGAGCACTGCGACTACCTGTCGTTCACCTCCTACACGGCGGCCGGCGCCAACAGAGCGCTGATCCAGGCGGGCGCCCTGGACATCCTGGCCACGCACTACTCCGAGCTGCCCGGGATCCTCAGCGCGGGCCCGCAGCGCGTCGACGTCGTGTTCCTGTCGCTGCCGCCGCCGGGCCCAGACGGCACCTACGGGCTCGGCCTCGGCGCCGACTACGCGGCCGGCCTTGTCGGCCAGGCCAGGGTCGTGATCGCCGAGGTCAACGACCAGGTGCCCGACCTCAGCTGCGATCGCCGGCTTAGCCCGGACGAGCTCGACGTGGTCGTCCGGGTGTCCCGGCCGCCGGCTGAGTATCCGGCGACGGCGCCGCGAGACATCGAGGACGCCATCGCGGCCCACGTCGCCGGCCTGGTCCCGGACGGCGCGACGATTCAGCTGGGCATCGGAAGCATGCCGTCGGCCGTGGCCCGGCGGCTGCGCGGCCACCGCGACCTCGGCGTCCACTCCGGGCTGATCACCGACGCCGTCGCCGAGCTGATCGAGGCCGGCGTCGTCACCGGCGCGTGCAAGAGCATCGACCGGGGGCTGGTGGTGACTGGCTTCCTGATGGGCACGCAGCAGCTGATCAGGCTCGCTGCCGCTGATGCCGCCATCACGCTACGTGACACGCGGTACACCCATGACCCGGCGATCCTGGCCGCGCAGACCCAGCTCATCGCCATCAACTCGGCCACCGAGGTCGACCTCACCGGGCAGGTCAACGCCGAGACGGCAGCAGGCCGGTACGTCGGCGCCGTCGGCGGCGCCGTGGATTTCGCCCGCGGTGCCGCTCGATCCCGCGGCGGCGTCCCGATCATCGCGCTGCCGTCCACGGCCGCCAGTGCTCGCCATATCGGGGCCAGCCGCATCGTGGCCAGGCTCAGCGGGCCGGCGACCCTGGCCCGCGCTGACGCCGGCGTCATCGTGACCGAGTATGGAATAGCAGACTTGCGCGGGCTGACACTGGCCCAGCGGCGCAAGCGGATGCTCGGGATCGCCCATCCTGATCACAGGCCCGCGCTCGCGGCGGCGGCCGCCGCCAGCGACGAACCAGAAGGAGCTTTGCTATGACTACGCGCCGAGCCGCGATCGTCGCACCGCTGCGCACGCCCGTCGGCACGTTCGGCGGCAGCCTGCGTGACGTACCCGTCGAGGTGCTTGCCGCGACTGTCATCAAGGCAGTCCTGGCGCGCACCGCGATCGACCCGGAGCTCATCGAGGACGTGTCGTTCGCCCAGTCCTACGCCAGCGGCGAGACCCCGTGCATCGGCCGGTGGGCCGCGCTGCAGGCTGGCTTGCCGGTCAGCGTGCCGGGCTTCCAGATCGACAGGCGCTGCGGCGGAGGTCTGCAGGCCGTCATTACCGCGGCCATGATGGTGCAGACCGGCGCGGCCGACGTCGTGCTGGCCGGCGGCGTGGAGAGCATGAGCAACGTCGAGCACTACACGACGTCGATGCGGTGGGGTGCCAGGTCCGGGAGCCAGTTCCTGTACGACCGGATCGACCGCGGCCGCGAGCGGTCACAGCCCGAATGGCGGTTCGGCAAAATCTCCGGGATGATCGAGACCGCCGAGAACCTGGCCGAGCAGTTCGGCATCACCAGGGACGAGGCCGACGCGTACGCCGCCCGCAGCCACCGGCGCGCCGCAGCCGCCTGGGACGCCGGCCTGTTCAAGGACAAGGTCGTGCCGGTGGAGGTGCCACAGCGACGCGGCGAGCCGGTCACGGTCAGCAAAGACGAGGGGGTCCGCCCCGACTCCAGCGCTGAGTCGCTCGGCAAGCTCCGAACCATCATGCCGGGCGGCACCGTGACTGCGGGCAACGCCAGCCAGCAGAACGACGCCGCCGCCGCCTGTCTCGTCGTCGCGGAGGACAAGCTCGAGTCACTCGGGCTAGAGCCGCTCGGCTATCTGGTCGGCTGGGCCGCGGCCGGGTGCGAGCCCGCGACGATGGGCATCGGGCCAGTCCCGGCGGTCGCCAAGCTCTTCGCACGGACCGGCCTGGACTTCGGCGCCATCGACCTGGTCGAGCTCAACGAGGCCTTCGCGGTCCAGGTCCTCGCCGTGCTCGCGGGCTGGAACTGGAATGACCCGGACAAGCTCAACGTCAACGGCTCGGGTATCTCGCTAGGCCATCCCATCGGCGCCACCGGTGCGCGCATGCTTGCCACCGGGCTGCGCGAGCTACGGCGGCGAGACGGCCGGTACCTGCTGGAGACCATGTGCGTCGGCGGCGGTCAGGGTGTTGCGGCCGTATTCGAGGCAGCGAGCTAGTCGTCAGGGCGTGCCGGTCGGCGTCGGGCTCGGCGGTGTGGGGCTCGGCGATGGCGACGGGGTCTTGGACGTCGGCGCTGGCGACGGGTGCGGCTTGTAAGACGACGGGGACGGGCTCGGCGCAGGCGACTTGAGCAGGATGGGCAGCACGCCGCCCGTGTGTCGCTTCCTAGGGAACAGGGTCGAATTCGGCACGTGCGGCGTCGGACCGCCCGCAGACGGCGACGCGCCTGCGGCTGACGGGGCG
>DASXKI010000309.1:0-26229 GCA_036496945.1 Streptosporangiaceae bacterium
CAGCCTGAACCCACGCCCCCCATCTAGTGACACATTTGCCTGGACTGTCCTTTCGGCCCTGGCTGGCACCGTCGAAGCTCAAGTCGGACCGGGAGACAGGCTCGCCATAGTGATGCGCAAGAGCCGCCCGCATTCGGGGTCTGTGTGACGGGGGAGACAGAGGTCACCTTGACCGAGGAGTTCGAGATGATGTCGACAGCGCCGGCCAGGGAGGGACCTGCGGCTGATGACACCGACGGCGTCGTACCTGCCGTACTGGAGCTCAGTGACGCGGAGGAACTCGCCGGGGTCGTGGAGATTGCGGACCCGGAGGATCTGCCTGTGCCATCACGCGCGCAGCATGGGCCGCGGGAGCGAGGCTATGCGCGCGAGCTATTCCAGCAGCTGTGCGCTCTGCCGCCAGGCGACGCCGAGCGGCTTCGGATCCGTAGCGAGCTCGTCGAGTTGCACCTGCCGCTGGTGGAATACCTGGCCCGCCGGTTCCGCAACAGGGGTGAGTGGCTGGACGACCTGACCCAGGTCGCCACCATCGGCCTGATCAAGTCCATCGACAGGTTCGACCTGGAGCGCGGCGTCGAGTTCTCGACGTACGCCACCCCGACCATCGTGGGCGAGATCAAGCGCCACTTCCGTGACAAGGGATGGGCCGTACGCGTGCCGCGGCGGCTGCAGGAGCTCAAGCTGGCGCTGGCCAAGGCCATCGGCGAACTCGCCCAGAACCTCGGCCGGGCGCCGACCGTGGCCGAGCTGGCCCAGCATCTGCAGATGAGCGAGGAAGAGGTCCTGGAAGGCCTGGAGTCCGCCAACGCCTACTCCACGGTCTCGCTCGACGCGCCCGACTCCGGCGATGACGATGCGCCGGCGGTCGCCGAGTCGCTGGGCATGGTCGACGAGGCCCTCGAAGGCGTGGAATACCGGGAGTCGCTGAAGCCGCTGCTCGAGCAGCTCCCGCCGCGGGAGAAGCGGATCCTGCTGCTCAGGTTCTTCGGCAACATGACCCAGTCCCAGATCGCCACGGAGCTCGGCATCTCGCAGATGCACGTGTCGCGGCTGCTGGCGCGGACGCTAGCTCAGCTCCGCGAGGGCCTGACCAGCGAGGACTAGCCCTCGCGGGCCGCCTTTGTCAGGATTTACCGACTCGTCCGGGTGTGAGGAGCTCGATGCTCGCGGGCGTCAATAGTGCGGCCAACCCGGCGATTGCCAGCACAATGACAGGAATGCCCCAGTCAAGTCGACCCGACTGGATCACGTAAATGGCCACGATCCCGGTGAACACCTGGGTCAGCATCGCCGGGGTGCGCGACCATCGGCGGCCCGCCCGCAATGCGCGCGCGACGAAGGCTAGGGCGATCGCGGTGGCGATGCCGATCAAGGTGATAGCGATGCCGCTCGTGCGCTGATAGGAATGGCCACTCGCGGTCTCGATGCCGGCCACCGTCGAAGCAGCCAGGACGCCTACGGCCTCGACAGCCTGGACTATGGCGGCGGCGAGCACCGATCGGGGTAGCGGCGGCGCGGGCGCCTGGGGCACTGCTGTTTGCGGCACTGCTGTTTGCCGCACTTGTGTCTGCGGCACTGGTGTCTGCTGCACTGGCGTTGCAGCCTGCTGAGCTGGCCGCTGGGCCCCAGGTGACCGTTGCGTCGATAGCTGGCTAACCTGGGCGCGTGCACGCGCTCTTGATCGTGAACCCACACGCCACCTCCACAACCCGCGGGCGACGGGATGTCATCGTCCGGGCCCTCGCCTCTGCCGTTGACCTTGAGGTCGTGGAAACACGTTACCGGGGCGATGCCACCAGGCTCGCAGCTACCGCCGCGTCTGACAAATTCGGGCTCGTCATGACCCTCGGCGGGGACGGCACTGTGAACGAGGCCGTTAACGGCCTCCTGGGCGGCACCGCCTGGGCGCAAGCGCCGCGAAGCACCCATCCCGCGCAGGCGGCCGAGACCGGCGCCTCCGCCCTGGCGGCCGGGCCCGCACTGCCCCCCGACCCCGCCGACCTGCCCGCGCTCGCCGCGCTGCCAGGCGGCAACGCCAACGTATTCACCCGCTCGCTCCACCTGCCTACCGACCCGGTCGACGCGGCAGCCCGGCTCATCGAGGACCTGGCGGCAGGCAATGAGCGCTACATCGGACTCGGCACGGCTAACGGCCGGTACTTCACTTTCAACGCCGGGCTCGGATTTGATGCCGAGGTCGTGCGCGCGGTCGAAGGCCGCCGGGCAACCGGCCGGACGCTGACGCCGACGCTGTATTTCCGGACGGCGCTGCGCCAGTACTACCGGGTCACCGACCGGCGGCACCCGGCCATCGTGATCGGCGAGCCAAGCGAGCTGTCCGCCGACCCGGTGTACCTGTGCATCGTCTCCAACTCGGCGCCGTGGACCTACCTAGGCCACCGGCCGGTCAACACCAACCCGGACGCGAGCTTCGACACTGGCCTGGACCTGCTTGCCTTCCGGCGGATGGGGACGATCGCCACTATGCGTACCCTGCGCCAGATGATGGCTGAGCGCAGCGAGCCGCCGCGTGGGCGCAGCCTGGTGGCGGGCCACGACCTTCCCGAGCTCCAGCTCGCCTCCGACCGGCCGGTGGCGTTCCAGCTGGACGGGGAGTACATGGGCGAGGTCGAGGAGGTACGATTCCGCTCAGTTCCGCACGCCCTGAGGGTCATCGGCTAATGTCGCGCGCTAAGCTACGGGACGGATTCGCCCGCTGAGCATTCATAAACTAGTAAATAGTTCGCCAATGGCGTAAAAGGCGCGGCCGGGCTGCTTGCACGTACGTTGGGGTGGCGGCACTTAGGTCGGGCACCGCACTTAGGTCGGGCGGCTGCACCCAGGTCGGGCACTATGCTCATCCCAGCCATGTGACTGATCTGACACCGAAATCCTGCCGAACCTTTGCCCCAGGGTCTTGCGGTTGATAGCCGACCTTGAGAAGGTTGTAACGCTCTTGGTGAACGGTGCGCTCGCGCGCGCCATGCCGGGTCGGCGACGGGAACGTGGCCGCTGTCTGGCTCGTAGGACTGAGAGTGATGAAGGCGCGAGCCCAGACGCGGTAGATCCGGCAGCTTTCGCAGTCGGTAGTCGCCGCGTCGCAGCTTAGCCGCCAGCGTCGCCGGGCAAATGCGACGACGCCGGGCAAGTACAGCATCGCCGATTTAGACCGCAAGCCAGGATTAGAACAGCACATATCTCACATAGAACATAGCTCGTGAAATCATTCACAAGCGCGACTGAGCGTCGCAGGCCCGGTCAGGACCTCGACGCAAGGAGGAGTGGACTCATGGACTGGCGTCATCATGCCGCCTGCCGTGACGTGGACCCGGAGCTGTTCTTCCCGATCGGGAACACCGGGCCGGCGCTACTCCAGATCGACGAGGCCAAACAAGTGTGCCAGCGGTGCAAGGTCATGGAGCCTTGCCTGCAGTGGGCGCTCGAGAGTGGCCAGGACGCCGGTGTCTGGGGCGGACTTAGCGAGGATGAGCGGCGCGCGGTCAAGCGCCGCGGCAGGGTCGCCGCGCGCGCGGGAGCCTGACGACGAGCGAGCTGCGCCGCCTCCCGATTGGGAAATGCGGCGCAGCTCTAGGTCGTTGTGGCCGGGTCGCCCTCGCGGCACCTGGCCGCTAGGTCGCCGTTGCTGAGCGCGCGGTCCCAGGGTGCGGGACGGCCCGTGGGACTAGCACTGCTGGATTAGCGCCGTGGTGATTAGCCCGCCGAGCGCCGCCTCAGACGGCTGCGGCGTCGGGTTCGTGCAGCGGAAGCTCGCCAAGCGGCAGCTCCACCAGCACCCTCGTCCCGCCACCCGCCCGCGGCTCTATCTCAAGTCGGCCATTGAGCTCAGTCAGCACGAGCGTGCGTACGATCTGCAGGCCGAGGCTGGACGTCGAGTCCAGGTCGAAGTCATCGGGCAGCCCGGCGCCATTGTCTGAGACTGTCACGGTGAGCCGGCCGGGCGCGCGCACGGCAGAAATCTCTAGCGAGCCTGTGGTGGCCTGGCCGGGCACACTGAGCCCATGCTGGAGGGCGTTCTGGAGCAGTTCGGTCAGCACCAGCGCGAGCGGGGTGGCGACCAGCGCTGGGAGCAGACCGAACTCGCCGACCAGCCGCGGCGTCACCCCGGCCTCGGCGGCGGACACCTCCCCCGCCATCATGGCCACCCGGCCGGCGATGTCGTCAAAGTCCACGATCTCGTCCGGCACGTGCGAGAGCGTCTCGTGCACCATCGCGATGGACCCGACCCGGCGGACCGCCTCTTCCAGCGCCGCCCTTGCCTCCGGCGCGCGCAGCCGCCGTGCCTGGAGCCGCAGCAGCGCGGCCACGGTCTGGAGGTTGTTCTTCACCCGGTGGTGAATCTCGCGGATGGTCGCATCCTTGGTCAGTAGCTCGCGTTCCCGGTGCCGTAGCTCGGTGACGTCCCGGAGCAGGATCAGCGCACCGGCCCGCTCCCCGTCGACGACGAGTGGGATGGTGCGCAGCTGCACGACGGCCCCATTGGCGTCGACTTCGGTCTCGGCGTGCGACCGGCCGCTGGCCGCCACCATCAGCGAGTCGTCGCGCGGCGCGCGGCCTACGCACAGCCGGGCCGTGAGCGGGCCCAGCTGCTTGCCGACGAGGTCAGCCGTGAGCCCGAGCCTGCGGTAGGCCGACAGCCCGTTTGGGCTGGCGTAGGTGACCTTGCCCGACCGGCTCAGCCGCAGCATGCCGTCGCCCACCCGCGGCGACCTGACTAGTGCTGGCTCCTCGCCTGGCGCCGGGAAGATGCCGGCGGCGACCATCTGTGTCAGGTCATCGGCCGCACTCAGGTAGGCCAGGTCCAGTCGACTCGGGGTGCGCGCGGAGCTGAGGTTCGTGGATCGCTCGATCGCGGCGATCACCCGGCCGTCGCGACTGACGGGGATGGTCTCGTGCCGGACCGGGACCCCGCGGGTCCATTCCGGATCGCCTTCCCGGCAGACTCGTCGCTCCAGGAACGCGGCCGCCAGCAGCGGCTGCTCACTGCCCGGCCGCACTGTGCCCACGATGTCGTCCGGCAAGGCGGTCGGTGCCGTCGTCGGCCGCATCTGAGCCAGGGCGGTCCAGCTGGCGCCCTCGGGCCAGGTGCCGCCGTCATCCTCGCCGCCGGCTCCCTCGCCGCCCGTCAGCGGCGCCCACAGCACTAGATCGGCGAACGACAGGTCAGCCAGCAGCTGCCAGTCGGAGATCAGGGCGTGCAGCCACTCCAGGTCCGCGCCGCGGATCCCGGCCCGGCTAGCAAGGTGGGTCAGCGTAGGCACCTAGTCATCATCGCAGTCCGGCCGCGATGATCGGGCCGCCCGATGCGCAGGCCTCCCCGTTCCCCCGGCATTTGATGCCTGATGCCGACCGCCTACTTGCTGGTAACGTGCCGAGGCATGAGTCAGGATCAGCGGCCAGCGCACGGGGGCGCGCAGGCGGTGGCGGCGGCCCGCGAGCACGGCGTGACTACGATGTTCACCCTGTCGGGGGGGCATGTGTTCCCGCTGTACGACGGCGCGGTGACCGCCGACCCGCCCATGCCGATTATCGACGTGCGGCACGAGCAGACCGCGGTGTTCGCGGCCGAGGCGACCGCGCGGCTGACGCGCTCCCCCGGCCTGGCCGTGCTCACCGCCGGACCGGGCGTCACCAACGGCGTCAGCGCCGTGACGACTGCCCATTTCAACGGCTCGCCGCTGGTCGTGCTCGCCGGCCGGGCGCCGGACGGCCGCTGGGGCTCGGGCAGCCTGCAGGAGCTCGATCATCCGCCGCTGCTCGCCCCGGTGACCAAGCGTGCCTGGACCGCGCACGCGCCCGGTGAGGTGCGCGCTGCCGTCGATGCCGCTTTCACCCTGGCGGCCGCCCGGCATCGCGGGCCGGTGTTCCTGGACGCGAGCCTGGAGGCCCTGTACGGGCACGGTGATCCGGTCGGCCCGGTTGTGGCAAGCGCGGTTGCAGCAAGGACGGCTGTCGCAGGCCCAGTCGTCGCAAGCACGGGCGACACTGACGTCCCCGACGCGGCCGCGGTGAGCAAGATCGCCCGGCTGCTGGCCACCGCTAGCCGCCCTGTGCTGATACTCGGCTCTGATGTCTGGCTCGACCGCGCCGAGGACGCCGCCAGGGCCGCGGCCGAGCGCTTCCGGCTGCCAGTCATCGCGAACGGCCAGGGGCGCGGCATCCTGCCCGCCGGGCATCCGCTCCTCGTCACACGCGCGCGGGCGGTGGCGCTTGGCGAGGCCGACCTCGTGATCGTGGCAGGCACGCCGCTGGACTTCCGGCTCGGGTACGGGCAGTTCGGCGGCAAGAACGGCACTCCTCCGGCCCGCGTGGTCCACCTCGCTGATGCTGCCGAACAGGTCGCCACGCACTGCGAGCTGGCTGGATCGGCGGCCGGCGACCTCAGCGCGATCTTCGCTGGCCTGATCGCCGAGGCCACCCCCGCTGGCTCCGGCGCCGGATCCGCAGGACGCTGGGTGCAGGACTGGCTGCCGCGGCTCCAGCAGGTAGCCGCCCGGGCGGTCGAGGCGGACGTGGCGCTGCTGCATAGCGACGCGAGCCCGATCCACCCGCTGCGGATCTACGGCGAGCTCGCCGCGCTGCTAGAGCCTGACGCTGTCGTCATCGGTGACGGCGGCGACTTCGTGAGCTATGCCGGCAAGTACGTCGAGCCGCAGCAGCCCGGCGGCTGGCTTGACCCCGGCCCATACGGCTGCCTGGGCACCGGCCTCGGCTACGCCATCGCCGCCAGGGTGGCCCGGCCAGCCAGCCAGGTCGTGCTGCTGCTCGGCGACGGCGCGGCCGGATTCTCCCTCATGGACGTCGACACGCTGGTCCGGCATGGCCTGCCGGTGGTCATGATCTGCGGTAACAACGGGATCTGGGGCCTGGAGAAGCACCCGATGCAGGCCCTGTACGGCTATGACGTCGCCGCTGACCTCCAGCCTGGCTGCCGCTACGACCAGGTCGTGACGGCGCTCGGCGGCGGCGGTGAGCTAGTGACGCGAGCGGACGGGATCGGTCCCGCGCTGCGGCGCGCGTTCGAGGCGGGCGTCCCGTACCTGGTCAATGTCATCACCGACCCGACGGACGCCTATCCGCGATCGACAACTGGCGTATGAGGTCTGCCAGCCCTACTCGATGACGGCGATCAGGTCGCCTTCCTGCACCACGTCGCCCTCGGCCACGGCCAGCCTGGTCAGCGTGCCCGCGTCCTCGGCGAGCACCGGGATCTCCATCTTCATGGACTCAAGAATGACCAGGGTGTCGCCATCGCCGACAGCGTCGCCCTCGGCCGCGACGACCTTCCAGACGTTAGCCACCATCTCCGCGCGCACTTCGCTCATGTGCCCTCCTGCCTGTCAGTCGCACCCTGCCGGTTGCGCTCCATCATCGCTGTCGCCGCGCCGTCACGGGCGCAGCCGGCCAACCAGCGACGTGTCGTAGTCGCCGCCAGAGAACTCCGCGGACGCGAGCAGGTCCGCGTGGAACTCCAGGTTGGTCTTGAGCCCGCTGATCTCGAAGGCCTCGACCGCTGCCCTGGCCCGGGCCAGTGCCTGCGGCCGATCGGCTCCGTGCACGCAGAGCTTGGCCAGCAACGGATCATAGAACGGCGTGACGGTGTTGCCTGCGGCGTATCCCGCGTCGACCCGGACGCCGGCGCCAGCCGGCTGCACCCAGCTGGTGATGGTGCCAGGGCTCGGCAGGAAGCGCTTGCTGTCCTCGGCGTAGACGCGTAGCTCCAGCGCGTGCCCCGAAGGCGCGACGTCGCCGGCCGTGAAGCTGATGTCCTCGCCGGACGCGATCAGGAACTGCTGCTCGACCAGGTCGATGCCGGTGACTAGCTCGGTGATCGGGTGCTCGACCTGGAGCCTGGTGTTCATCTCCAGGAACATGAAGTCGCCCGCCTCGACGTCCACTAGGAACTCGACCGTGCCGGCGCCGAGATACCCGACCGCCTCGCCTGCCGTCACCGCGGCGGCCAGCATCCGGGCCCGCAGGCCGGGGCTGACGCCCGGAGACGGGGTCTCCTCGGCGACTTTCTGATGGCGCCGCTGGACCGAGCAGTCACGCTCACCCAGGGCCAGCACCCGGCCATCGGCCAGGCCGAGGATCTGGACCTCGACGTGGCGTGCCCGCGGGACGAAGCGCTCCAGCAAGATGGCCGGGCTGCCGAAGAAGCGCTCGGCGCGCGATCTCGCGGTCTCGAACCCGGTCGCCAGCTGGGTCGGGTCGGCTGCCGCGCTCATGCCGATGCCGCCGCCGCCGGCCGACGCCTTGATCATGACCGGATACCCGATCTGATCGGCCGCCGCGAGTGCCGCTGTCACGTTCGCGACCGGCTGCCGGGTGCCGGCCGCGACCGGCACTCCCGCCTCCTCCATCAGGTTGCGGGCGTTGATCTTGTCGCCCATCTGCGTCATCGAGTCGGGCGCCGGACCGACCCAGATGAGGCCGGCCGCGATGACGCTGGCGGCGAAGGCAGGGTTCTCGGCAAGGAAGCCGTAGCCCGGGTGGATCGCGCGTGCTCCGGTCTGCTGCGCCGCGGCCAGCACCGCCGCCCCGTTCAGGTAGCTCCCGGCTGGCTGCGGCGGGCCGATGAGCACCGCGGCGTCAGCCTCCCGCACATAGGGCAGCTCGGCGTCGGCTTCGGAGTAGACGGCGACCGACCGCACGCCGAGGCGGCGGGCGGTAGCTATGACGCGCCTGGCTATCTCGCCACGATTGGCGACAAGGACCGATTCAAGCACGCCCGGCAGCCTACAGCCGGGACAGAACCCGTCGGCCCGCGACCTCGGCCAGCGCGGCCACGACGCCAGCGTCGTACTCGGTGGGGTCGAGCCGCATCTGCTCGAGCGCGGCCGCCGACCTGTCCCGGTCGGTCGAGCCGCCCACCATATCGTCGAAGGCGTTGGCGGCCCTGATGATCATGCTGCCGAGCGGCGGCGGCGGCTTATGACCCCGAGCCGGCCAGCTCTGGTACCGAACCAGGTCGGCGACATCGTCCAGGACCCTGGCCTCGCGGATGACATCCGCGCCAAGCTCGGCGATCCGATCCTGGTCGGCGGCCGAGACCAGCACGGTGGCGCCGCCGGGGATAGGGTCACGCAGCGACAGCTGACCAATGTCGTGCATCAGGGCCGCGTACTCCAGAGCGAGCAGGTCGGGCTCGGCCATGCCGAGGCCGCGGCCGACCGACACCGCCAGCCTGCTGACCCGGCGGGAATGGCCGGCCTCGACGTACCCGGCGACCTCGGTGACCCGGGCAAGCGACCTGACGGTCTGGAGGTAAGTAGCGCGGATCCCGGCGTACCGCCGGAACGCGACTTGCGTGACCAGCAGCGGCCCGGTGAAGACGGCCAGGATGAACAGGCCCATCCGCTCGGTGCTGAAGACGGTGATGATGACGGATGCGCCCACCGCGAGGCCCAGCGGCCACTGGAGCCTGATCTCGTCCAGCATCGCCACCGCGAATCTGGCGCCGACATCGTCTGCCCGGATCAGCGCCACGACGAGGGTGTCGACCAGCCAGCCGAAAAAGACCAGCAGCGCCATGATCGAGAACGCCAGCTCCCAGGGCCGGTGCACAAACCGCATCGTCACGAGCGCCCGGAATGGGAACGCCACGCACGCCACCACGACGATGCGCGTACAGATGCCGGTGACTCCGGCCTTGCGGCCGGCGGCGATGTGCGGGAGGGCGCCGACCGTCATCCCGACCGCGGCCACCGCGATGACGAGCAAGGGCGACTGCGTGGCCGGGACGTGGCCGGGCAGGGCCAGCAGCAGGGCGTACGACATCGCGCCGACCATGGCGATGGGGGCTGCCTCGCGCCCGCCCGGCAGGGCGAGCCTGAGCAGCTCGCCGAACGCGATGAAGCCTCCGAACGCGAGCGCGGGCGTCCAGTAGATCGCGTGGTGCGCAGCAGGGCGGGCCTCGATCGCCGTCGCGGCGAATGCCCCGGTGACGAGCATGGCGGCGAGGGCCATCAGCAGCAGCCGGCCCGAGTCCAGCGCCTGCCAGTAGGCGATCCGGTCTGGTGGCGGGCGCCCGGCCACCGCACCGCCGGTCACGGGATCACCACCTCGAGCGGCGCTGTCGGGTCGTCGTGGTCCTGGACGGTCACGGTGGTCAGGTCGTCCGGCGCGATCGCCGGTCCTGGCAACGGCCACTCCTCGACGTCAAGCGCGGCGATGAAGGCCTCGACGATCAGCGGGTCGAACTGCGTGCCCGCGCCCCGGCGCAGCTCGCCGATGGCCAGGTCGATGCTCTTGGCCTCGCGATAGGAACGGGTAGACGTCATCGAGTCGAAGGCGTCGGCGACCGCGATGACGCGCGCGAACTCCGGGATCTCGTGGCCGGCCAGGCCCATCGGATAGCCGCGCCCGTCGATGCGCTCGTGATGATGCATGATGCCGTTCAGCGCCTCATACAGGAACCCGATCTCCCGGACGATCTCCAGCCCGCGCATGGGATGCAGCTGGATGGCCGCGTACTCGTCCTCGGTCAGTGCACCGGTCTTCTGCAGCACTTGTGTCGGCACGCCCAGCTTGCCGACGTCGTGCAGCATGCCGGCGAACCTGATGGCGTCGGTCCGGTCAGGGTTCATCCCGATCCGCCGCGCGATCATGACCGCCCCGCGGGACACCCGATCACCGTGACCTCTGGTGTAGTAATCCTTGGTCTCCACCGCCTGGCAGAGAGCATTCATGGTCGCCGCGTACGCGCGCTGCTGCTCGGCGAACTGCCCCATCGCCCAGCGCGCCACGAACAACGGGACGAGCACGAGCACCGCCGAGAACCAGCCAATGACCGGCCAGAGCGAGGCGATGATCAGGCCCAGGCACGCGTAGCCGAGGTCGGAGGCCAGCAGCAGCAGCAGGCTGGACTCCAGCCCCTCGCGTCGCAGCATGCCGCTGCCGCGATTCAGCCGGTACACGCCCCAGATGAGCGTCTGATTGGCCAGCACGTGCACGACCGCCGCTGCGGCGAAGGCGATGACGATCTGCCGCCACATCGCCGGGTGGGGCGGCCCGAGCGGGCCGTCGAGCCGGACATAGACAGCCCCGGCCGCGAGCCCGGCCAGCGCGTGCATCGCGCCGTTGAACAGCCGCTCAGCGAGCAGGAGCTGGCGACGAGGGCTGATCAGCGAGGACGCGCCCACGAGCGCGGCGGGAATCGGTCCCAGCAAAACGACCGCGGCCAGCGTTGCCGCCGAGCTCGGCGACCACTTCGTCTGCCGCGACGTCAGCGGCGTCTTGGCTGAGTCGCACACAATGAAGAGGGCCTGCAGGGTAACCAGGGCAGCTAACGGATGAAATATGGGATCCGGTCTCGTGTGCGTGGCGGCGACGAGCACGCCGGTGGCGGCCACGACCAGCATGATGTAGAGCCATGCGGCCCTGGAGACCACGCCCAGACCCCCTCGTTGCAGAGGTGCCGGCACGGCTGGCCGGCATCGCCACTTAGGGTAACGCGATCGTAAGGACTCCTGTGAGCTCACGCACAAGGTGGGCGACAAGTCGCCAGACCGAAGCGGGACGCGCGAGGCTCCGCGGGCCTATTCGGCCAGGACCTCGGTGCTCTCCAGCTCCTGGCGGACGGCGGCGATCCTCGTCAGCACCTTGGTGCGCAGCTCCCCAGGCACCGCCTCCTGGCCACAGCACTTGTGCACGAGCCGCTTGACTAGCTCCTCCAGGCCGTACTCCCGCAGGCACGGCCCGCACTCCTCGAGGTGCTCCTTGATCTCGGCGGACCCGCTGCCCTCCATCTCACCGTCGATGTAGGAGTACACCAGCGCCAGTACCTCGGTACACGGCACGTCGTGCGGCTTGCCGCAGCTCATTTCGCGTCCTTCCCTGACGCGTCGCCATCTGTGCGCGCCGTGGCCGGGGCGGAAGGCGAGGTGGCAAACATGCCCTGCTCCGCCGCATAGTCCTGAAGCAGGTCGCGAAGCTGCCTGCGGCCGCGGTGCAACCGCGACATGACGGTCCCGATCGGAGTACCCATGATGTCGGCGATCTCCTTGTAGGCGAATCCCTCGACGTCTGCGAGGTAAACAGCCAGCCGGAAATCCTCCGGGAGCGCCTGAAGGGCCGCCTTGATATCGGAATCCGGCAGGCGCTCCAGCGCCTCGGACTCAGCTGACTTCAGGCCGGCGGAGGTATGCGAAGCGGCCCGGGCAAGCTGCCAGTCCTCGATCTCCTCAGTGCCCGACCGCTGCGGCTCACGCTGCCGCTTGCGGTAGCTGTTGATGAACGTGTTGGTCAGGATCCTGAACAGCCACGCCTTCAGGTTCGTACCAACCTGGAACTGGTGAAAAGACGCATAAGCCTTGGCGAATGTCTCCTGGACCAGGTCTTCGGCGTCGGCCGGATTGCGGGTCATCCGCATACCAGCCGCATACAGCTGATCAAGGTAAGGCAGCACGTCCTCTTCGAACCGATGACTGCGCTGCTCTAGTGTCTCGGGGACCGGACCCACCCCTTCCGGAATCGAGGGCCCCAGCCGACCAGACTGCGAGCCGCCTCGCCGGGAGGATACAACGCCCACGCTCATCACTTCGCGCGCGACCGCCCCGGACGGCTCCGGCCTGGTCTGACAGCTAGCAAGAGACACGTGCGTTGAAACACGAGGTCTGGCATCTTCATTCCGCCGATCCTGGCCGGCGGTGCCAGCTGCGATCAAGCCTTTACCGGCGGCGGCGACCCGGTTTACCGGCGCAGCCGGTCCCGCTTGCCCTGGCAGGCCACGCACCTGGCCGCTTCCGGCTTAGCCTCCAGGCGGCCCTCGGGAACCATGCTCCCGCAGTCCACGCAGGTGCCGTAGGTGCCGAGGTCAATCCGGTGGAGCGCGGCCAGCACATCGGACCGTTGCCTCCTGGCGACTGCCAGCACGGCCTCAGACCGCTCGCTCTCGGACAGGTTGGCACCCGCGTCGGCCGGATCCTGGGGGTATTCGCGGGCAAACTGTTGCTGCCCGTTAGCGGGGTTCAGAACGGTAATCGACCTATCCAGCTCGGTGCAGATTTGTTCCAGTCGCTCCCGCGCGGTCATGACGTCCATCTGATCCCCGCCTCCTTCTGCAACCTTGCCGACAGCACCATCAGGGGATCTGTGCTGCCTGGCCAACAAACTGGCCTAGAACAGCACTCCGGTGCCGTCGTCTCCGCGATCCCCGGCGCTCGTCCGGGTGGCCCGCGTATCCGCCCCGATGCCAGCTAAGGGGGCGACCGTGCCACCGCCGATCGGCTCGATCAGCTGTGGCCCGTTGTTGCGGACCGAGTTCACCTCGGTGGAGACCGGGTACGTCGTCAGGCCACTCGCTGCGGCCGGCGACAGCAGCGCACGCAGGTCGGCGACGTCACTGTTCGCCGGGTCGAGCCAGTCGGCCCAGCCGACCGGATCGATGATCATCGGCATCCGGTCGTGGATCATGCCGAGCTCGTCTGGCGCGCTCGTGGTGATGACGGTGGCTGTCCACAGCCAGGAGTCCTCGTCGTCCCTAGCTACCGCCGGTTCGCGCCACAGCTCGTACAGGCCGGCCAAGGCGAGCGACCGGCCGTCCGCACGGCTGATGTAGATCGGCTGTTTCGCCGCGCCCGGCTGAGGCTGCCATTCGTAGTAGCCGTCGGCCGGGAGCAGGCAGCGTCGCTTGGCAAAAGCGCGGCGGAAGGCCGGCTTCTCGGCGAGGGTCTCGGCCCTGGCGTTGATCATGCGGCTGCCGATCTTGACGTCCTTCGCCCAGAACGGCACCAGGCCCCAGCGCGCGATACGCAGTTCCCGCTCGGCCTGACCGGCGGCCCCCTTGCCCCGAGACTGCTCTCTGGCAGCATCATCGCGGCTGTCGACGCCATCTGCCGACCGCAGGTCCGCAGACGCCGATTCCACCCGGTCCAGGACCGCGTAGACGGGCTTGGTGGGCGCGACGTTGTAGTCGGGCTTCAGCGGCTCGGCCACCATGTCGCGCTGCACGCTGAACTCCTCTAGGAGCTCAATGCGCTTGCGCGTTGATGCATACCGACCGCACATACCCCTCACCTGACAAAGCATCCAGCCGACTCAGCGAAGCTCAGAATGTGCCTTTCATAACCGAGATACGGCTATGCCAAACCTTGCGGAGATATCCGGACTCATTCCGGTCCTCGCAGCGTCGCGGTGTCTGATTGTCGCTCTCCACGGCCGGGCACGTCTAGACGTGGTGTCAGCCAGTACTCTCTGGAGGCATGCGAGCACCTGGGCAAACCGACGCCGGCCGCCCCGACGTCTGGGCGACTCCGACCGCGGTTTCGGCCGTTGCAGCGACCGTCCGCCTGCCCGGCTCCAAGTCCATGACCAACAGGGCCCTGATCCTGGCTGCAGTCGCGGACACACCCACGACGATCGTCGGCCCGCTTCAGGCCCGCGACACCGACCTGATGACCGCGGCGATCGTCGCCATGGGCGCTACCGTCGATCCGCGCGCCACGGCCGGAGCGGCTGAGCTGCCGGCCTGGACGGTGCGGCCGGGGGAGGTTTCGGGCCGGGCCCTGGTGGATGTCGGCAACGCGGGCACGGTGCTGCGCTTCGCGCCGCCAGTAGCGGGTCTGACCCGAGCAGACGTCGAGTTCAGCGGCGACCCGCGCGCAGCGCAGCGCCCGGTGGGCGAGTTGCTGGCCGGGCTGCGGCAGGCCGGCGTCGAGATCGACGACGGCGGCCGGGGCGCGGTGCCGTTCGTCGTACGGGGCCGCGGCCGGGTCGCGGGCGGTGCCGTGAGCGTCGATGCCTCGTCGTCCTCGCAGCTGGTATCCGGGCTCTTGCTGGCCGCGCCCCGCTTCGAGGCGGGCCTGGAAATGACCCACCGCGGCGGCCGCGTCCCGTCGGCCCACCACATCGCCATGACCACGGCCATGCTGACAGCGGCAGGCGCCGAGGTGGAGACTGGTATCGTCCGCGGCGACGGCGGGCAGGTGCCCGACTTCTGGCGGGTCCGGCCTGGCCGACTCGCACCAGGCACCATCACGATCGAGCCTGATTTGTCGAATGCGGCCCCGTTCCTGGCTTCAGCACTGGTTACGGGCGGGCAGGTCACCATTCCTGGCTGGCCAGCCAGCAGCCTGCAGGCAGCCGGTCAGATCATGGACGTACTCGGCCAGATGGGCGCGCGATGGGAGCCGTCCGGTACCGGCATGCGTATCGAGGGCACCGGCGTGATCCACGGCATCACTGCGGACCTGCGCGACATCAACGAGTTGGCACCCGTGCTGACCGTACTGGCGGCACTGGCCGACTCGCCGTCCGAGCTCACCGGCATCGGGCACATGCGCCTGCACGAGAGCGACCGGCTGGCCGCGCTCGCCCGCGAGATCGGCGCCCTCGGCGGCCAGGTCCGCGAGCTGCCCGATGGGCTGCGGATACAGCCGCGTCCCCTGCACGCAGGGACTGACCCGTTTGACACCCACGACGACCATCGACTGGTCATGGCCGCCGCCGTGCTCGGGCTCGCCGTGCCCGGCCTGCGCATCAGTAACCCAGCCACCGTCGCCAAGACGTTCCCCGCGTTCCAGGCGCTCTGGCAGCAGATGCTGGGGCAAGCACCCTGAGCAGGCCCGCCAGCCACGCAGGGCTGGACGAGGACGATGTGCGGGTCAGGCCGGGCAAGGGCTCCCGACCCAGGACCCGACGACGGCCGGCCCACGAGGATGCCATCGACGCGTTCGTGACCGGCGTCGATCGTGGCCGGTATCACTGCTGGACCGGTGAGCGGATGATCACTGCGATGAAGGCCAGGGAGCTGGGCCGCGGCGGCGTCGTTGTCGGCGACAGGGTCCGGCTCATCGGTGACCTGTCCGGCCAGCCGGGATCGCTCGCCAGGGTCGTGCGGGTACTGCCGCGGACGTCTGTGCTGCGGCGGTCGGCCGAGGACGACGATCCGACCGAGCGGATCGTCGTCGCCAACGCAGAGCAGCTCGTGATCGTCACCGCCCTCGCCGACCCGCCGCCCCGTCCGCGGCTGATCGACAGGTTCCTGGTCGCCGCGTTTGACGCAGGGCTTGACCCGCTGCTGTGCCTGACCAAGGCCGACCTGGCCGCGCCAGACGATCTGATCGCCGCCTACGAGCCGCTCGGGGTCCGGTGGATCGCGCTCAGCCGGCCCTTCGCCGACCAGCTAGACCAGCTGCGGGCACTGCTGGCGGACCGGATCAGCGTCCTTGTCGGTCACTCGGGAGTTGGCAAATCGACCCTCGTCAACGCGCTGCTGCCGGACGCCGCTCGGGCAGTGGGATCGGTCAATCTGGTGACGGGGCGCGGGCGGCACACCTCGTCGTCGGCCGTCGCGCTGCCGCTCGGCGGGGACGGGTGGATCATCGACACGCCGGGCCTGCGCAGCTTCGGCCTCGCGCATGTCGCGGCCGACCGCGTGGTGTCCGCATTCCCTGAGTTCGCCGAGGCGATCGAGCAGTGCTCGCCCGGATGCAGTCACCTCGAAGCCGACTGCGCGCTCGATGACTGGGTAGCCGAGCATGGCGGACCGGCCGAGGCCGCGCGCCTGGACTCGCTGCGACGGCTACTGCGCAGCCGCGAGGGCCTTGACCCTGCGGATCCGGCTGAAGCGGCCGGGTCCTAGCCAGCCGCAGCCGGCCAAATCCAGGCCGGTGGCCACAAATCCTGGAGTGGCGTGGCCAGCGTGAGCCAGCTACCGCTAGCGTTGCCCGGGATGGCAGGTTATGACGGCGACCTCGGGTTCGCGCACGTCCTTGCGGACGCCGCGGACGACATTACGATGCGCCGCTTCCGCTCGCAGGACCTGCGTGTGGAGGCCAAGCCGGACTTGACGCCGGTCACTGATGCCGACCTCGCCGTCGAAGAGTCCCTGCGCAACGTGCTCAGCCGGTCGCGGCCGCGGGACGCGATGCTCGGCGAGGAATTCGGTCACAGCGGCTCGAGCCAGCGCTGCTGGGTCATCGATCCGATCGACGGCACCAAGAACTTCGTTCGCGGCGTACCGGTCTGGGCCACGCTGATCGGGCTGATGCACGAGGACGAGGTCATTGTCGGCGTGGTCACCGCGCCGGCGCTCGGCCGTCGGTGGTGGGCGGCCCGCGACGGCGGTGCCTGGACCGGCCGGAGCATGACCAAGGCCGCCGCATGCCGGGTGTCGCAGGTGGCCAGCCTGTCGGACGCGTCGCTGTCGTACTCAGGCATCAGCACCTGGGAGCAGAGCGGCCGCCTCGGCGAGTTCCTCGGCTTGAGCCGGAAGGTCTGGCGCACCCGCGCCTACGGAGATTTCTGGTCTCACATGCTCGTCGCCGAGGGCGCAGTGGACATCTCGGTCGAGACGGACGTCAACCTGTGGGATCTCGCCGCCCTGCAGATCGTGGTGACGGAGGCCGGCGGAGCCTTCACCGACCTCGAGGGCACGCCACGCCCCGATCGCGGTAGCGCCGTCTGCACCAACGGACTCCTGCACGCCGAGGTGCTCAGCCTGCTCGCGACTCAGGATCAGGACTTGCCCTAAGCGCCAATCGGGCGGATGCTGGACAGCACTGGCAATCACAAGCGCACAAGCACGCTGGGCAGGTTCGCTGCGGCATGCGTCGCCACGGCCTTCCGGGTCGCTAGCTGGCTCCCGGCGTGCGGTCCGACGCGACGATGCGATGCGGCAGCGCTCCGTGCGGAGGGAGCAAGCATGAACGTACGGGACGGCATGACCAAGGTTGTCCTGAGTGTCGGGCCAGCACATACGCTGCGGCAAGCTGCCCGGCTGATGTCTGCCCAGCGGGTCGGGGCAGCCGTCGTCGTGGATCCCACGCATCCCGGCATCGGAATCCTGACGGAACGCGACATTCTAGATTCAGTCGGGGCCGGCCAGGACCCGGACACCGAGATGGTGGCCGACCACCGGACCTCAGACGTCGTCTTTGCCTCACCGGAATGGACCCTGGAGCAGGCCGCGTCGGCAATGGCAGCGGGCAATTTCCGCCACCTCATCGTCGTGGAAGACCGTGATGTCGCCGGCCTGCTGTCGATGCGCGACATCGTCCGCTGCTGGGCCGATTCGGGCGCCTCCGCGACCGCGTCCGTCTAGGCCTGTTCCACGGACGCCGCTGCCCTCGGACGGCGCAGCGCCGAGTGCCGGGATGGCAGCCATAAGCACGGCAAGCGCGGATACTGTGGCGGCGTGGCGGAGAACCGGGCTGCTGCCTCTTGGGTGCCGAGTTGGCACGGCTCTCGGCGTGCCGGCTCCGCGCGCCTGAACCATGTATGCGGTGAGCCATGCGGCTAGCCGGCGCCGTCGCGCTCATCACAGGCGCGTCATCGGGCATAGGCGCGGCTACGGCTGTGGCCCTGGCGCGGGCAGGTACGCGACTGATCCTGACCGGCCGTGACGAGCAACGGCTTCGGTCCGTGGCAGTGCGCACCGGCGGGCTGGCGCTGCCCGCTGACCTGGCCGAGCCAGACGGGCCCGACCGGCTGATCGAGGCCGCGCTCGCCCAGGCAGGCCGGATCGATTTACTGATCAGCAACGCAGGCGCAGGCTGGGCCGGGCCCATCGGCGACTTGCCGCGGAGCAAGGCGACCGAACTGCTGACAGTGAACCTGCTCGCACCGATCCAGCTGGCCAGACTCGTCGCGCCCAGCATGGTCGAGCGCGGCTTCGGCCGGCTGATCTTCGTATCGTCCATCGCAGGCATAACCGGGGTGCGGCACGAGGCCGTGTACGCGGCGACTAAGGCCGGTCTCAACTACCTTGCCGAAAGCCTCAGCTACGAGCTGGCCGGGACCGGCGCTGGCGTCTCAGTCGTGCTGCCAGGAGTGGTCGACACGCCGTTCTTCGGGCGCCGCGGGCAGCCGTACGGTCGGCGCCTGCCAGCGCCCATCCCGCCCGAGCAGGTGGCGCGCGCGATCGTCACGGCCGCGCAGCGCGACCTGGACGTGGTCTTCGTGCCCGGCTGGCTGCGAATCCCGGCATGGCTACACGGCACCTCGCCGCGTACCTTCCGGAGGCTGGCGCGGCGATTCGGCTGACAGCGCGGTTCGCCTGACGACGCGTGACTGACGACGCGTGACTGCCGTGCGGCCTGCTAGCCGACCGCGAGTTGTGCGACGGTCTCTGCCAGCCGCGTCGCGTACCCGGCCTCGTTGTCGTACCAGGCAGCGACCGTCACCAGGTCGCCGTCGCTCACCGACGTCAGCGGCAGGTCCACAATCGAGGACCTCGTCTCGCCGACAATCCGCGCCGACGCCCAGCCGTCGTGCAGGACGCCAAGGATGCCAGCCAGCGGCCCCGAGCCGGCTGCGGCCGCGAGCGCCTCGTTCACTTCAGCGGCGCTGGTCGGCTTGCTGGTACGGACCGTGAGCTCCACGATGCTGCCGGTCCGGACGGGCACCCGGTAGGCCTTACCCGTCACCTGCAGGTCAGGCCAGATGAACTTGAGCGCCTTCGCGGCGCCAGACGACGACGGGATAATGTTCTCCGCCGCCGCCCACGAGTCGCGCCGCTCCTTCATCGGCTGGTCGGTCAGCGACTGCGTGTTGGTGTAGGCGTGCACGGTCGTGAAGAAGCCGTCCCGGATGCCGACCGTCTCCCGCAGCACCTTGATCACCGGCGCCAGCGCATTGGTCGTGCAGCTGGCCATGCTCACGATGCGGTGCTTGCCCGGGTCGTAGGAGTCAAGGTTGATGCCGGGCAGCAGGACCGCGTCGCAGTCATCAAGCGTCTTGCTGGGGGCGCTGACAAGCACCCTGCTGGCACCAGCGTCCAGGTGCGCCTGCGCTCCGGCGCGCGTCGTGGCACGGCCCGTGCAGTCCAGCACGATATCGACGCCGAGGGCCTTCCAGTCCGGCGCCGACTGCCGGGCATCAATCCAGCTGATGGTCGCATCGCCGATGAGCAGGCCGTCGGCCTCGGCGCTGACCGGATCCCGCCATCGGCCGTAGTTGCTATCGAACTCGAACAGGGGAGCCATCGCGTCAGCGGCCACGATGTCAACGATCACCGACGGGGTGAAGAGCTTGGCGCTCAGCCCCGCCTTCACCGTTGACCTGCCGATCCGGCCGAATCCCACGACCGCAACCTTCGACATCCAGGCTCCCCTTCTCCATCGAGCGCTTGCCGGGCCGGCGCCGCCCGCCGCCTCGTCCTGCCACAACCCATGGTAACGAGCGGCGCCAAGCCGGCGGAGCGCTGGTCGGCCTCGCGTCACGCCCGCCGGTACCGCAGCACGGCGATCGGCGTGAAGACGACGAGCAGCAGCGCTGACCAGGCAAGCGCCAGGCCAACATCGCTGGTCGAGCCCACCAGCAGGGCACGGACGGCGTCGACCATCGGGGTGATCGGCTGGTACTTGGAAAATGGCTGGAGCCAGCCCGGCATCGAGGTGGCCGGCACGTACGCGCTGGAGATGAACGCGAATACGAACGCGATCAGCGACATCCCCTGGGCGGCCTGGGCGTTAGGCGCGAACAGTCCCATCACGATGAAGACGACCGTGAAGACGACCGCGTAACCGACGCACAGGGCGAGGGCCGCCAGCCCCTCCTGCCAGGTGCCCGGCAGCCGGAACCCGATCAGGAAGCCGAACGCGGCTGTCGTCAGGATCGACCAGACGTTGGTCGTCGCGTCGGCCGCGGTGCGCCCGAGCACCAGCGAGTACCGGGGCACCGGCAGCGACAGCATCCGGTCGGTGAATCCCTGCACCTTGTCCTCGGCCACCGCCACAGCGATGCCGCCGCCAGTGAACAGCACGATCATGGCCACATACGACGGCACCAGGAACTCGACGTAGCTGGTCGCCCCGGCATGGATGGCGCCGCCGAACACGTACCGGAAGCAGAACAGGAACAGGGCCGACTGCACGATGCCCATGACGCTCAGGCCGGGCGTCCTGATGTACTTGCGCAGCGCGCGCAGCGCCACCTGACCGGAGGCGCTGGCCAGGCCTGGCGTACGGGCCGGACGGCCGAGTGCCTGCGGCACGGCTATCTGAGTTGTCGTCATCGCGTGCTCCCGCTCATCTGGCCGGCTGCCGCCGGGGTGCGTGCTTCATCGCCGGTAAGGGTGAGGAAAACCTCATCAAGCGTCGGCCGCCGCAAGCTGATCTCGTCGACGCCAATGGCGGCGTCGGCGAGCCGGCCGATAACGACTGCCAGGGCGGCTGGACCGCCGGGCGCCAGCGCGCTGACGTGCCGTCCGCCGACCTCGATCCGGACCTGGTGAGCGGTGACGTCGGCGAGGATCTGCTCCGCTGAACTCAGCGAGGCGGGGTCAGCGACTGTCATTTCGATGACGTCCTGGCCGATGCCGGACTTCAGCTCGCTAAGGGTGCCAGACCCAATGACCCGGCCGTGATCGATCACCACGGCGTGGTCAGCCAGCTCGTCGGCCTCGTCCAGGTAGTGCGTCGTCAGCAGGATGTCCGTGCCCTCGGCCGCCAGCCTGCGCACGGCATCCCAGACCTCCCGCCTGCTCACCGGATCCAGTCCCGTCGTCGGCTCGTCCAGGAGAAGCAGCCGCGGGCCGCCGACCAGGCTCGCGCCGAGGTCGAGCCGACGGCGCTGGCCACCCGAGTAGGTGCCGCTGCGCCGGTCGGCGACCTCGCCGAGGCTGAGCTGCTCGATCACCGCCCTGGCCGCCTGCATGGCTGCCGCCCGGCCGTGGCCGAACAGCCGCGCCGTCATCTCGAGATTCTCCCGGCCCGTCATCGTCGGCTCCACAGCGGCGAACTGACCAGCCAGCCCGATCTCGCGACGGACGCCGGCGTCGTCGCGCACGACGTCACGCCCGCGCACGAGCAGCGACCCGCTGGTCGGCCGGACCAGCGTGGCGATGGTCCGGACAAAAGTTGTCTTACCAGCTCCATTGGGCCCGAGTATCGCCAGCACCTGGCCGGGCGGAGCAGTGAGCTCCAGTCCGTCCAGCGCTGTCACCTTGCCGAATCGCACGGTCAGGCCGTGCGCCTCCAGCAGCGGGGGGACGTCTGCGCCGGTACTCATCTTTGCTCTGCTCCTTCGCTCACCGCTCGTCGGCCCATCCAACGAGTTACATCGTGAGTCGATAGTAGCCAGATGACTAGTTGTAGTGCAACCTGATTCTACGCGACTAGTGATCTAGCGACTAGCAGAGAGCAGCATCGTGCGCCGTCGCTACTAGTGCGCCAAGAACTAGTAGACTGGGAAGGTGGATAGCGAGTTCCGGTCGTCGCCGTTGGCTCTAGCGGTGCTGAGCCTGCTGCAAGCGGCGCCGCTGCATCCCTACGGCATGCAGCGCCTGCTCAAGCTCTGGGGCAAGGACCACGTCATCAACGTCGGTCAGCGCGCCAACCTGTACAAGACGATCAAGCGGCTCGATCAGGCCGGGCTGATCGCCGTGCGGCAGACCGAGCGGGATCAGCAGTACCCGGAGCGGACCGTCTACGAGGTGACCGAGACCGGGCGCCAGGCGGCGGCGGACTGGCTCACCGAGATGCTGGCCCGGCCGCGGAACGAGTACCCCCAATTCCCCGCGGCGTTGTCCTTCGTCATGCTGCTCAGTCCGGCGGATGCAGCCGCGACGCTAGAGAAGCGCGCAATGGCGCTGCGCGGCGAGCTAGCCGGCATCGATGCGGACCTCGACGAGACCGCCGGCCTGCCACGCGTCGTGCTGATGGACGACGAGTACCGGCGCGCGATGGTCACCGCGGAGCTGGCGTGGATAGAGGGCGTTATCGCCGATCTGCGCAGCGGATCGCTGACATGGAGCTACGAGCTGTTCGCCGGTATCGCTCTGCCACTCCAGCCCGACGGCCAGGCAGTCACTCCGTCGCAGGACTAGGGTCCCGCGCTTAATGAGCCTGGTTCGCGGGCGGCCAGCGGTCGCCCCAGGAGATCTTCCTGGCCTGCCGGTACGCCTCGCCCTTGCTCTTGCTGACGAGCTCAGGCCGGATGGTGCCGTCGCGCGCGCACAAGCTGAGCGTCACCAGGCCCTTGCGCTGCTGGGGCCTGCGCACGACCCGGCCCGCCGCCACGGCTACCGCCAGGCCATCGGGCCGGACGGCCGCGACGTAGCTGTACTTCTCGTCCTCGTAGGACAGCTCGGCGCCCTTCGCCTGCCGGTGCACGGCCGAGCGCTGAAGCCTGGCGCCGAAATGGCACCAGTCCCCCGCCACCTCCAGCGGGCAGCCGAGCTGATGCGGGCACGGGGCGGCGACCACGTAGCCGGCCGCGAGCAGCTGCGCCCGTGCCGCAAGGATTCGGCGGTGACCAGCCGGCGTACCCGGCTCCACGAGTAGGACGGCGGGCGCAGCCTCGGCAGCGAGCGCGACAAGCGCCGACTGCTGTGCTGGTGTCAGCTCGCCGAGAACGTAAGCCGCGGTCGCTAGGTCGGCGCCCGCCGACCCCGGGGCCGCAGTCAGGTCGCCGCCCAGCGATGCCAGCGACGTCCCCAGCTCGGCGGCGCCCGCCGGTAGAAGCCACGGGCGCCAGGTGGCCGTGCGCAGGCTGGGTGCCTGCGCTGCCGCGAGGATCGCCTTGCCCAGCCTGATCGCGTCGGCGGATTGCTCCAGCAAGGTCATCGACTCGACGCTCGGCAACTGGTCGGCAACAGCCCAGGCGGCACCACCCGTGCCGGCGCCGAAGTCCAGAAGCGTGCGCGGCGTCCACGTAGCCAGCGACTGCCGCAGCTCGCGCAGGGCCTGGCCCGTCGCCGCCACCGTGGCCGGCATCCGGTAGGCAGCGTAAGCAGCCGCGTCCACCCTGGCTGCCATCACGGGCGCGGCCGGGACCTCGCCGGAGCGGTAGGCCGCCATCAGGCGCTGGACGCCCGCGGACAGGCTCGGGAGACCGACCCCGGCCAGGCCCGCCTGTACGGCCGCCGTCAGCGAGCCAGCACCTGATCCGGTCACATCCCCACGGTAGTGCTCGCCATCGGCCTGCGCTGGCGCTGAACCCCGACACGGCTTAACGTCGTGACCATGAGCACGAGCGCCGATCAGCAGTGGGCACCGGCGGACTGCAGCCTCTCGCCGGCCGGGCGGCAGGCACGGGCCGCGGACTTCAGCGCGATGTTCGCCGAGACCGTACGGCGTATCGAGCGGCCGGAACGCACCCGGCTGCGGCTCGAGCTCGAGCCAGGCCCGGCCGTCGCGAGCCGGGTGGCTGAGCTGGCCGCGGCGGAGACATCGTGCTGCTCGTTCTTCACGTTCACGCTGACCGCTGCCGCTGGCAGCCTCGTCCTGGACGTCGCGGTGCCAGCGACACGACTCCCGGTCCTCGATGCGCTGGCTGAGCGTGCTGCGGCCGACCTCTCCTCGCCGGGCTAAGGGCACTGCCGCGGGCTACTCGCCGCCTCGAAGTCATCGGCCCGCCGCCGGCCATCGCGGCCAGCGATAGGTACTCGTGCTGAGAAGGCGGCACGCGCCACGGCCGCGGGAGGAGGCCACAGCGGACGGAGTCCTGGTCCGGCTCTGGCAGGCCGGCGTCTGGCCGACGATCTCATGGGTGCCGAATTACTGGCGCTATATATGCCCAGCAGTTCGGCACCCATGAAGATCGACTTCGGTGCGTTACCTACGGGAACGTCGGATGGGCGTTGAAGACGTCCGGTCCGAAGGCGGTCGCAGTGGCCGCGAAGCCCAGGTGACCGTGCCCGTCCGCGCCGCCGAACCTGATCCCGAGGAGATCCTCGAAGGTGCGCAGCGCCGAGTAGTGGTTGTAGGTGACGGCGTCCGCCGTGCTGCCTGCCTTGATCCAGTCGGGATTGAACAGCACCGCGCCGACCTGGCCGCCACCGGGCATGGTCCCGGCCGCAGGCTCGACGTTCGGCGTGATGCCCGTGACCCCGAGCAGTTCGTAGAAGGTCTTGCCGCCGAAGGCCGCTATCGGGGTGTTCAGCAGCGGTGAGTAACCCGGGTTGTCGTTGTTCGGGCCAGCCTGCTCGTTGTCGCCGGCAGCGGTGTCGCCCAGGCTGCCCTCGTCGAAGGTGATCATGACGAGGGTGTGGCCGCTGCGGTAGGCCGGCGAGTTCAGGATGAGCGGCATCCACGTGCGGAGGAAGTCATCGGCGCCGACGAGGCTGCCGGCCGTGGTGCCCGAGTCGTTGGTGCCAGCGCAGGTGGCGTCGTGGCCGTCGTTGCACAGGTTCGGAGTGATGAAGGCGAACCTGGGCGTCGTCCACTCGTGCTTGAGGTCCTGCGCCAGGTGACCCTGGTAGCTGACCGCTCCGTCGGACTGCGTCGCCGCCGTGCCGAGGGGAACGACGTCGTGATTGCACAGCCAGGTGTTATCGGTCACCGAGTGGAACCAGACGAACGGGTTGTGACGGTTCGCGTACTGGTCCGTGATCGCGGACTTCACCTGCGAGCCGGTCGCGCTCGGGCCCTCGGCGTTGTTAGTGTCGTCAGTCGCGACGCCGGTGGTCTGGGTCGGGTGCGCACAGTCGGTGCCGCCCAGCGGATCTGCCTGGCCGCCATCCCTGGCCGGGTCGTTACCCATGTCCTCGGAGTATTGCCGCCAGTCGCTGCCGATGGTGAAGGGATAGGCGCGGTCGAGCTGATTGCCGATCGTCTGCACGCTCTTGGGGAAGACGCAGCCCTGGCCGTCGACCTGGCCGAGATACAGGGCCTGGTTGGCATCGAGGGTGCCCGGCGTGACGTCGTTGTAGCCGCCCGCGCAGTCACTGTTAGTGACGAGGTTGGGCGCCTGGCCGGAGACCTGGGCGATGTAGTTGTCCAGGCTTACGTGTCCGACCCCGTAGTAGCTCTTGAGAAGCTCGCCCTGCGGGACGAGCGTGTCGTTGAGGTAGGTCGCCGGCGACGACGGGCCGAACGTCGAGCCGAAGCTCTCGTTTTCGAGTTCGACGACGATGATGTGCTGGATGGCGCCGGGCCGCACGGGCAGCCCGCCGGAAGAGGCGCTCTGCGCGGACGCCGACAGCGCCGGGACCAGCGCGAGTCCAAGTGCGGTCAGGCTCGCCGTGGCAAGTCCCGCGAGTCTGAGCCGGGTCCGAGCTCTGCTCTTCATGTTTCTCCTGTTCACCACGTGCCGGCGGCCGCTTGCTGCGACGGTGCCAGTGTCGGCACTATCACAGCGATCTCCGAATTCCGACAAACAGGGATATGACTACAATGCGGCCAGACGATGAACAGGAGGTTGACCTCGACCTCGGGCCGACGATCCGGAGCCGACCGGCACCGGCAGTGTGCCGGAGACGGCATGATGTACGGGTGCTGCCGCAGTGGGATCTCTCCGCCTTGCGCGGTCGCAGCCGAGTGCCGG
>DASXKI010000310.1:0-14740 GCA_036496945.1 Streptosporangiaceae bacterium
GAGGGCCGGGCCATGCGCAATGTCCGGCAGATGGTCAGCCGGGTCTGCCGGCAGGGGTATACGGCCGAGGTCCGCCGGCTGGAAGACATCCCGCCAGCGGAAATAGCGTCGATGGTGCGCCAGGCCGACAGCTGGCGTGGCAGTCCGACAGAGCGGGGCTTCTCGATGGCCCTGGGCCGTGTCGGCGACTGCAATGATGGCCGCTGCGTGATCGCGACCGCGATGCAGGACGGCGCCCTGCGCGCGATGCTGCACTTCGTGCCGTGGGGCGATGACGGGCTGTCGCTTGACCTCATGCGCAGGGATAAGTCGGCCGCGCCGGGCCTGAACGATTTCATGATCGTCGAAGTAATCAAGGCGGCTAACGAGCTCGGGGTCAAGCGGATCTCGCTAAATTTCGCGGTATTCCGCGCAGCGCTGGAGCGAGGCGAGCGGATCGGAGCCGGCCCCGTGCTCAAGGCGTGGCGCGGGTTCCTGCTGTTCTTGTCGCGGTGGTTCCAGATCGAGTCGCTGTACAAGTTCAACGCAAAGTTCAGCCCGGAATGGGTGCCCAGATTCGTCGTGTTCCCCAGCAGCAGGGACACGCCCCGCATCGGCTTCGCCGCGCTGGAGGCTGAGGCCTTCCTGGTCTGGCCAACTGTCGAGATCCGCCGGATCGCCCGCAAGCTGGGCCTCGTCCGGCTCCATCAGCACGTGCTGAGCGCGGCAAAGCGAGCGCCCGGCCGCCACTAGCCCGTCCGGAGCTGGAAGCGGCCGTTGACACCGCCCGTTGGCGCTCCACAGTTGATACTCGACAGTGCCCGTGGTCCCGACCGTAACTATGCGGCATTTGCACTGACTGAAGCGTCAGGGTCTCGGACTGAACGCCGCCAGGACGAACGTAGATTGGCTGCTATGACCGCTGAGACAGAGGGCAGCGAAAGGCGACCGCGCGTGGTCGGCCTGCCTGCTGCGCAAGGCTGCCTGGTCATGGGCGTGGTTAACGTCACGCCCGATTCGTTCTCCGACGGGGGCAACTGGCTCGACCCGGACAAGGCCATCGCCCACGGCCTCGAGCTGACCGGCCAGGGCGCCGACATCGTCGACGTGGGTGGCGAGTCGACCCGGCCTGGCGCGCAGCGCGTGCCGATGGACGAAGAGCTAAGCCGGGTGCTACCCGTCGTCGAGGCGCTGGCGCAAGCAGGCCGCCTCGTCAGCATCGACACCATGCGGGCCGAGGTCGCCAGCCGGGCGCTGGCGGCGGGCGCCATGATGGTCAACGACGTGAGTGGCGGCCTGGCAGATCCGGACATGGCCGCGGTGATCGCCGCCACCGGCGTGCCGTACGTGGTCATGCACTGGCGCGGGCACAGTTCCGACATGTACGGGCCCGCGGTCTACGCCGACGTCGTCGCCGAGGTGCGGGCCGAGCTTGACCGGCGGGTGCAGTCGCTTGTGGCGGCCGGAGTGGATCAGGCCCAGCTGATACTCGATCCTGGCCTGGGCTTCGCCAAGCTGCCGGAGCACAACTGGACGCTGCTGGCGAGCCTGGACCGCATTGCCCGGCTGCCCGGCTACCCCGTGCCGTTCCCGGTGCTGGTAGCGGCGTCCAGGAAGGGCTTCCTCGGCAAGCTACTGGCGGGCCCGGATGGCCGCCCACGGCCGTTCTCGCGCAGCGACGATGCCACGATCGCGCTGACCGCGCTGGCCGTCGCCGCCGGCGCGTGGTGCGTCCGGGTGCACGCCGTGCCGGGCAACGTGGACGCTGTGCGGGTAGCGACGCGGTGGCGGCAGGAGTGCAGGGCGGGCGCTGGCTGATGCTGGACCGGATCTCGATCGTCGGCCTGCGAGCTCGCGGCAACCATGGCGTCTTCGCCTGCGAGCGGGCGGCTGGCCAGGACTTCGTCGTCGACGCCGTGCTGTGGCTTGATACCGCGGCCGCGGCGGCAGCTGACGACCTTAGCCTTACTGCTGACTACGGGACCATCGCCGACCGGCTGGCCAAGATCGTATCCGGTCCGCCAGTGGCGCTGATCGAGACGCTCGCGGAGCGGCTGGCGGCGGCGTGCCTCGAGGACCAGGTAGTGCGCGAGGCCGAGGTGACCGTGCACAAGCCGCAGGCGCCGGTGCAACAGCAGTTCGCCGACATTGCCGTCACGATCCGCCGGGGCCGGCCATGACCGGGCAGCGTGACAACGGGCAGTGCGCCGTCGTGCTGTCGCTGGGCAGCAACCTCGGCGACCGGATGGCGAACCTCCAGCTGGGTGTCGACGTCCTCACCGCTGGCGGTCTCGCCTGCCCAGCGGTCTCGGGAGTGTACGAGACCGACCCAGTGGGCGGCCCCGAGCAGGACTCGTACCTGAACGCCGTGCTGCTGGCCGCCAGCTCGCTGCCGGCGCATGACATCCTTCGCCTGTGCATCGCGGCAGAATCGGCAGCTGGCCGCGTGCGGACCGTGCGCTGGGGACCGAGGACGCTGGACGTGGACATCATCGCCCGCGGCGACGAGGCAAGCGCCGCCCCGGAGCTGATGCTGCCGCATCCGCGCGCCCACGAGCGCGCCTTTGTGCTGGCGCCCTGGCTGGAGCTCGATGCGAGCGCGGTACTGCCGGGGTGGGGCAAGGTCGCCGACCTGCTGGCGGCGATCGGAACGGCTGGCGTGCGGCGGCGTCCTGAGCTCGTGCTCATCCTGCCGTCTGGCGCCGACACAGAGGCGGGCCTGCCATGCACATGACGCGTCCCGGCACGCTGGCCGGCATCTTCGCGATCTGCGCGATCGTCGCCTGGCTGGCGGTGCGGGCCACCTTTACCGGCCTGCCGCTGCTGCCGATCACGGCCGTTCCGGCGCTGGCGGCCCTCGCGCTCGCCGAGGCTCTCATCGGCCGGAACGTTCGCAACAGGCTGACCGGCCGCAAGGTCGCCAAGCCCCTGGCGCCGATCGCCGTGGCTAGGCTCGTCGCGCTGGCCAAGGCAAGTTCAGCCGCTGCGGCGGCGCTCGGCGGCCTGGCCGCCGGATACCTGATCTTCGTGCTGCGCGAGCTCGACAAGAGCGTGCCGGCCAGGGACGCGAAGGTCGCCGGCGCGACGCTGGCGGCCGCGCTGCTGCTGATCGCCGCCGCGCTCTACCTGGAGCGCTGCTGTCGTGCCCCGAAGCCGCCCGACGATGCCGATGACGATTCAGATCGCCCGCGCGATAGCTGGCAATGGCACTCCTAGCCTGCGCATACGCGGACCCGGCCGCGGCCAGCCCAGCCGGATCCGGCAGGATTCTCGGGCGGGCATCGCACGGGCGGCGAGAGAGGGTGGTCAGCAGATGATCACGGGCATGCACTCGATCATCTACGCCAGCGACGCGCCCGCGGCGCGGGCATTCCTGCGTGACCTGCTCGGTCTGCCGTTCGTAGATGCCCACGACGGCTGGCTCATCTTCAAGCAGCCGCCCTCCGAGCTCGCCGTGCACCCTGAGGCAGACCCGACCGGCCGCCACGAGTTGTACCTGATGTGCGACGACATCGACACCACCATGGCCGAGCTGACCGCCCGGGGCGCGGAGTTCACCGGGCCGGTGACACAGGCGGGATTTGGCCGGCTGACCTCGATCAAGATCCCTGGCGGCGGGGAGATCGGCCTTTATGAGCCTCGGCATGTGACGGCCTATGACCTCTAAGCCTGCCCCTCGCGGCCAGGCTGGCCGGCCAGGTCACGAGCATCCGGCCCGGCTGGATGTCGGCGTGGTCGGCGCCGGGCGTGTGGGGGCTGCGCTGGCTGTCGCCCTGAGCCGCGCTGGTCACCGAGTCACCGGCGCCTCGGCGGTCTCGGCAGCGTCCCGGCAGCGAGTGGAGAAGTTCCTGCCTGGCACGCCCGTCATGCAGCCAGAAGACGTCGTCGCCGTGGCTGACCTTGTCCTGCTGACGGTCCCCGACGACGCGCTGGACGGCCTCGTGCGCGGCCTGGCTGCCACCAGTGCGCCACTGGCCGGACGCATGCTGGCGCACGCCAGCGGCTTGCACGGCCTGGCGGTGCTCGCGCCCGCCGTCGAAATCGGCGCCCTGCCGCTCGCCCTGCACCCGGTCATGACGTTCACCGGGCGGCCGGACGACGCCGACAGGCTGGCTGGCATCTGCTTCGGCGTCACCGCACCGGCCGTGCTGCGGCCCGCAGCCGAGGTGCTCGTCATGGAGATGGGCGGCGAGCCGGTCTTCATTGCCGAGGCTGACCGGGGGCTGTACCACGCGGCGCTCGCCGGCGCCGCCAACCACCTGGTCACTCAGGTCGTCCAGGCGGCCGACCTGCTGACCAAGGCCGGCGTCGGCGAGCCGTCCAGGATGCTTGGCCCGCTGCTGTCGGCGGCGCTCGACAACGCGCTGCGGCTCGGCGACGCGGCCCTCACGGGGCCAGTCGCCAGGGGCGACGCCGAGACGGTCGCCGGTCACCTGGAGGCGCTCCGGATCGCCGCGCCGGAGGCGCTGCCCGCCTATCTAGCGCTGGCCAGGCTTACCGCCACCAGGGCGCTGGCGAGCGGGATGCTCACGGCACCAGATGCGCGGCGCCTGCTCGACGTGCTGGCCGAGGCACCGAGATGACCGGGCTGGCGACATGACGGAGCTGGCTAGATGAAAGCTGTCCACCAGGCCGAGGAGCAAGCCACGGCAGCCCCGACGGTCCCGATGCTGGTCCGGACAAGGAAGGGGCTCGCCGCGGCGCGATGGGCCCTCCCCGGACCCGTGGTCCTGGTGCCCACGATGGGGGCGCTGCATGACGGGCATCGGTCGCCGCTGCGGCTGGCCCGCGACCTGGCCGGCCCTGGCGGCAGCGTGCTGGTGTCGATCTTCGTCAATCCGCTGCAGTTCGGGCCGACCGAGGACTTTGACCGTTACCCGCGGCCGCTCGACCACGACCTCGCCATCTGCGCCGTGGAAGGCGTCCGCGCGGTCTTCGCGCCGGGCAGGGCGCAGATGTATCCGACCGAGCCGATGGTTACCGTCAATCCCGGTCCGGTCGGGCGACTGCTGGAGGGCAGGTCCCGGCCCGGCTTCTTCGACGGCGTGCTGACCGTCGTGCTCAAGCTGTTCCAGCTGACCGCGCCGGACGCCGCGGTGTTCGGCGCGAAGGACGCACAGCAGCTAGCCCTGATCCGGCAGATGGTGACCGATCTGGACCTTGGTGTGCAGATCGCGGCCGCGCCGCTGCACCGCGATCCGGACGGGCTGGCAGCCTCGAGCCGCAACAGTTACTTGTCGGCATCTGAGCGAGTCTCGGCGCTCGCCCTCTCTCGCGCGATCGCCGCAGCGGCCGCAGTCGCCGGACAGGGCGCGGCAGCCGCGGTCGCCGCGGCCAGGAGGGTCCTTGATGTGGCCGCGACGGCAGCACCGCCGGTGGAACTTGACTACCTCGTGCTCGCCGATCCGGACACCTTCGCCGAGGTCGGGCCAGAGCACCGCGGGCCAGCCGTGCTGCTGGTCGCGGCCCGCGTCGGGACGACGCGGTTGATCGACAACGTCAGCCTGCGAATCGGCGGCCGCCCGTGATCGCCGAGACGCTGCTAGCGCCGCCGCCGGGCTGGCGCAAGGATACCGACGTGGTGGTCGTCGGGTCCGGCGTCGCTGGCGTGACGACGGTGCTGGCGATCCGCAGGGCGCTGCCAGCCGCCCGGATCCTCCTCGCTACCAAGTCCGTGCTGGATGACGGGTCAACCCGGTGGGCGCAGGGCGGCGTGGCGGCCGCACTAGGTCCCGGCGACTCGCCGGAAGACCATCTCAAGGACACGCTGATCGCAGGCGCGGGCATCTGCGACGTGCGGGCCGTCCGGGCGCTGGTCACCGACGGACCTGGCGCGGTGCGGCGGCTCATGGACCTCGGCGCACAGTTCGACCGCGAGCCGTCAGGTCCGCTGGCACTCACCAGGGAAGGCGGGCACCTGCGCCGCCGGATCGCGCACGCTGGCGGCGATGCCACCGGCGCGGAGATCTCGCGCGCACTCCTGGTCGCGCTGGCCGAGGCCGGAGCGAGCGCCGAACTCGAGGTGATCGAGCACGCCCTGGCCATCGACCTGCTGCGCACCGCCGACGGCCGCGCGGCCGGGATCACGTTGCACGTACTCGGCGAAGGCCAGACAGACGGAGTCGGCGCCGTGTATGCCCGCGCGGTTGTACTGGCAACCGGCGGGTTCGGCCAGGTCTACGCCGCGACGACCAACCCGCCTGTGTCGACGGGCGACGGCCTGGCGCTCGCCCTGCGGGCCGGGGCGCAGGCGGCCGACCTGGAATTCGTCCAGTTCCACCCGACCGTGCTCTGGCTCGGCCCGGACTCGCGCGGCCGCCAGCCGCTGATTTCCGAGGCCGTCCGCGGGGAGGGCGCGGTGCTGGTGGATGCATCGGGCCGGCGCTTCATGACTGGCCAGCATCCGCTGGCCGACCTGGCTCCCCGCGACGTCGTCGCCAAGGCGATCATGCGCGAGATGATCGCCGCCGGTACCGATCACGTGTTCCTGGACGGCAGGCACCTCGGCGCGCAGGAATGGGAGCGCAGGTTCCCGACGATCCTGGCGAGCACCCGTGAGCACGGCATCGATCCGGTCACCGACCTGATCCCCGTCGTCCCGGCCGCGCACTACGTCAGCGGCGGCGTCCGCACCGACCTGTTCGGCCGAACCAGCGTGCCGGGCCTGTACGCCTGTGGCGAAGCAGCCTGCACCGGCGTGCACGGCGCCAACAGGCTGGCGTCCAATTCGCTCCTGGAGGGCCTCGTCTTCGCCGAGCGGATCGCGGTTGCCCTCGCACGTGGCCTCCCGCCGCCCGCCGAGCCCGCCAATGACGCCAGAGCGCCAGGCCTCCTGGATCCGGCGATCGTCCGCCCACTTCAGCAGCTAATGTCGGCGAACGCTGGCGTCCTTAGGTCGGGAACGGGGCTGGCTCAGGCCGCCGCCGCCCTAACCGACCTCAGTCGTCGGCACTACGACAAGCCCGACGCCGAGGCGTGGCAGGCCACGAACCTGCACCTGGTCGCGACTGGCCTCGTCCAGGCCGCGCTCGCGCGTGAGGAGACCCGCGGCAGTCACTGGCGGGAAGACTTCGCCGAGACGAGCGAGGCCTGGCGAGGGCACCTGATCGTCTCCCTGGGCGAGTCCGGGCTCAGCTCGGTGTTCGAGCCGGTGCTCGATGACTGAGCCGCCGCTGGAAGCCAGCAAAGTGGGTGCAAGCACGGTGGATGCAAGCACGGTGGATGCAAGCACAGTGGATGCAAACACGGTGGATGCAAACACGGGCGCTGCCAGCATGGGGGCGGCGGCGAACTATGGCGGCCCCGTTCCTGATCTAAATCCCGCCCTAGCGCAGCGGCTGAGTGCAGCCGGGCTCGATCCCGGCGCCGTGCGGTCGTTCGTGGTGGCCGCGCTAGCCGAGGACCTGGCGGGCGGCATCGACGTGACGACGGCCGCCACCGTGCCGCGGGCGGCGCACGGCCGCGCCGACCTGGTCGCCCGCGCGGCCGGTGTGGTGGCCGGACTGCCCGTCGCGGAGGCTGTGTTCCGGCTCGTCTCAGCGGACGTGCAGTGCGCGCCGCTCGCGGCTGACGGCGACCGGGTGGCGGCTGGACAGGCCCTGCTGACGGTGTCGGGTCCGGTCGGCCCGATCCTGACGGCCGAGCGCACCGCGCTGAACCTGCTCTGTCACCTGTCCGGCGTCGCCACGCTCACCTCACGGTGGGTCGACGCTGTCGCCGGGACCGGTGCCCGCATCCGCGACACCCGCAAGACGCTGCCCGGCCTGCGGGCGCTGGAAAAGTATGCGGTGCGCTGCGGCGGCGGGGTCAACCATCGCATGTCGCTGTCGGATGCCGCCCTGATCAAGGACAATCACGTGGCGGCGGCCGGCTCGGTGGGCGCGGCGTTCGCGGCGGTCCGGGCGCAGGCGCCAGGGCTGCCGCTCGAAGTCGAGTGCGACACCCTCGATCAGGTCGCCGAGGCGCTGACGGCCGGTGCTGACCTGATCCTGCTGGATAATTTCGATGTGCCGGAGCTGGCCGCGGCGGTCCGCCTGGCCGGCGGCCGGGCGCTGCTGGAGGCGAGCGGTGGCCTCACCCTGACCGCGGCCCGCGCGGTCGCGGAGACAGGCGTGGACTATCTTGCGGTCGGGGCGCTGACCCACTCCGCGCCCGCCCTCGACATTGGCCTGGACCTGGTTCAGGCCGGCTAGCGGATCGGGAGCGACATGCTACTGACCATTGACGTCGGCAACACCAACACAGTGCTCGGCGTGTTCGACGGCCCCGATGTCGTTGAGCACTGGCGTATCTCCACCGACCCCGTCCGGACGGCTGACGAGCTCGCGGTGCTGATCCAGGGACTGCTGCGGCAGAGCACTCTGTTCGCCGAGCCGGACGTGAGTGGCATCGCGCTGTGCTCGACCGTGCCCTCGGTGCTGCACGAGCTGCGGGAGATGTGCCGCCGGTACTACGGCGACGTGCCTGCGGTCATCGTGGAGCCGGGCGTGAAGACCGGTGTGCCGCTGCGATACGACAACCCCAAGGAGGTCGGCAGCGACCGGATCATGAACGCGGTCGCCGCCGTCTACCTGTACGGCGGCCCGGCGATCGTGGTGGACTTCGGGACCTCGACCAACTTTGACGCGGTGAGCGAGCGGGGCGAGTTCGTCGGCGGTGCGCTGGCGCCCGGCATCGAGATCTCGGTCGACGCCCTATCCCGCCGCGCCGCCCAGCTGCTCAAAGTGGAACTGGCCCGGCCGAGCCGCGTGATCGGCAAGAGCACGGTCGAGGCGCTGCAGTCCGGGATCATCTTCGGGTTCGCGGGGCAGGTCGAGGGCATCGCCTCCCGAATGGCCGCGGAGCTGGCGCCGTCGGATCCGGATTCCGTCACGATCATCGCTACCGGGGGCCTCGCGCCGCTCGTCATCGACGAGGTTGCCGTCATCGACGCCTATGAGCCGTGGCTCACGCTGATCGGGCTGCGGCTGACGTACGAGCGGAACACTGTTGAACGGACCACTGTTGAGCGGACCACTGTTGAGCGGACCACGGGCGAGCGGACCACGGGCGAGCGCGGGGGTGTGGCGGAGCGGGCCGGCGCGGCGCGCGGTGATACTGCGGTGACCGGCTGAGGCCGGCACCGGTAACCTCGGGCAGATGACGGACGATCAGGCGAGCGGGGCTGCCGCCCGCTCGGATGTGCCCGAGCAGATGCAGGTGCGACTGGCGAAGGTCGAGCGGATGCGCGCGGCCGGCATCGAGCCCTACCCGGTTGGCTACCCGCGCACGCACACGATCGCCGAGGTACGCGGCGAGTTCGGCGAGCTGCCTGCCGACGCCGCCACCGGCAAAGTGGTCGGCGTAGCAGGCCGGGTAGTGCTGTCCCGCAACAGCGGCAAGCTGTGCTTCGCCAGGCTGCGAGACGGCAGCGGCGAGCTCCAGGTGATGATCTCGCTGGACCGTGTCGGCCCGGACGCCCTGGCGGCCTGGAAGCAGGACATCGACCTTGGCGACCACGTGGGCGTCACGGGCGAGGTCATCTCGTCCCGGAGCGGCGAGCTGTCGGTGCTGGCGGATTCGTTCGCCATCACCGCGAAGGCGCTGCGGCCGCTGCCGGACAAATACCACGGACTGACGGACGCGGAGTCGCGGGTCCGGCAGCGTTACGTGGATCTCATGACGAACCCGTCGGCCCGGCGGATGGCGGAGATCCGTGCCGCCGCCACGCGATCGGTGCGCGAGGAACTGCACGCGCGCGGCTACCTGGAGGCCGAGACGCCGGTGCTCCAGACTCTGCACGGCGGCGCCAACGCCCGGCCGTTCACCACGCACATCAACGCCTTTGACCTGGACCTCTACCTGCGCATCGCCCTGGAGCTCTACCTCAAGCGACTGGTCGTCGGCGGCATCGAGCGGGTCTACGAGATCGGCCGGATCTTCCGGAACGAGGGCGTGGACGCGACGCACAATCCCGAGTTCACGATGCTGGAGGTCTACCAGGCCTACGGCGACTACGACACAATGGCGACCCTGACCAGGGAGCTGATTCAGGCGGCGGCCGAGGCTGCGCATGGTCGCCAGGTGGCCATCCGACCGGACGGGACCGAGGTCGACATCAGCGGCACCTGGCGCGAGGAGACCGTGCACGGGGCGCTGTCGGCGGCCCTCGGCGTCGAGGTGACACCCGATACCAGCGAGCAGGAGCTGCGCAGGCATGCGGCGGCGCGCGGCATTGAGCTTCAGCCTGGCTGGGGTCAGGCCCAGGTCCTGCTGGAGCTGTACGAGCACCTGGTCGAGGCGGTGACCGTCGAGCCGACGTTCTACCGTGACTTCCCGGTCGAGGTGGCGCCGCTGACCCGGCAGCACCGGGACGAACCGCGGCTGGCGGAAAAGTGGGACCTCGTCGCGTTCGGCGCCGAGATAGGGACCGCGTATTCCGAGCTCGTCGACCCCACCGAGGAGCGGGCCCGGCTAACGGCGCAGTCGCTGCTGGCGGCTGGCGGTGACCCGGATGCCATGCAGCTCGACGAGGACTTCCTCCGTGCCCTGGAGTACGGCATGCCGCCGAGCGGCGGCATGGGCATGGGCATGGACCGGATGCTCATCATGCTGACGGGCGCCCCAATCCGCGAGACCGTGCTGTTCCCGTTGGTCAAGCCGACCTGACCAGGCGCAGGCGGCCTCTCCCGGCCCAGCAGGCGACTGCCCGGCCAGAGGGGGGATCCGGCCGGGCAGTCATGGGGGGAGACAGCTCTGAAGTTAGGCGACGATGCGGACGGCTCCCGCGTAGGCGGACCAGAACACCGGCTGGACCTGGACCGGCTGCCCAAAGGTGGGCGCATCCACCATCAGCCCGTTCCCGATGTACATGCCCACGTGCCCGAGGTCGGCGAAGAAGAACACCAGGTCGCCGGGCTGGAGCTCGCTCCGCGAGATGTGCTCGCCCTCGTTCCACTGGTCGCCGGTGAAGTGCATCAGGCTGATGCCGACCTGCGCGTACGCCCACATCACCAGGCCTGAGCAGTCGAACGAGCTGGGCCCGGCGGCACCCCACACGTACGGGTCGCCTAGCTTCGTCAGCGCGAACTTGAGCGCCTGCACTCCGATGGAGCGGCCTTGCGGATGAATATCCGGGTAGTGGCCGGTCTTGGCGAAGATCGCCGCAGCCTGCTGGAACGCCTGGCTGTTGAAGAAGTCTTCCTTCGTCTGGATCTCGCGGACCTTACTTGCCATCGTCGCGGCCAGCGTCTTGGCGCGCTGCTGCTGCTGGGCGGCAGCAGCCTCTGCCCTCAGTGCAGCGGTATTAGCGGCTGCCACGAGGCTGACCTTGGTGCCGTTCTCCTGCTCAAGCTGGGTCATGATCGATGCCCGGTTCAGCAGGTTCTGCGGCGAGGACGTCTCGAGTAGCTGCATCGACGGGTTCATGCCGCCCGTCATGTAGCCCTCGACAGCGATGGCGCCGATGTAAGCCTGGTCTTGCGCGAGGGCACGCTGATCTCTTGCGGCGTCTTCCTTCGCGATCTTCGCCTCGGCCTGCGCCTGCTGGAGCTGGATCCTCAGGCTGTCGTACTGCTGGCTGAGGCTATCGATCTGCTGGGAGAGCGCATTGGCCTTGGCCATGATCGCGTTCAGGCTGGGCGTGCCAGAGGCCGGAGATGCTGTCGTGGCGCCCGCTACCCCGACGGGCAGGACGGCGGCGCACATAGCGACTGCTCCCGCGACCACGGCGGCCCGGCGGGAGATCGTCCTGCGTGCCTTGGTGCCGCCCTGGGATCTGGCGTGCACCGTGGCGCCATCTGCGTCGGGCCGACCCGCGACGTGCGCGCCTGCGGTAGTGGAACGTGACGCTGAATGCCGTACTACATGCCTGCTATGCGGCATGCGTCTCACGTACCATCTCCTCTCTAGGCCGCCTACCGGGTTAGCTGACGGGTTCGGGCCGGAGGAGCCCTACGGCGAGCCGGGAGCGAGCCTGCCGCCGGCGCGCCGATTCACCCCGGGGAACATGGGTCCCCGGCTCCCTGACAACTCGTGCGAGCAATCAGGAACTCGGCGGGTCGCCACAGACGGCCCGGCTGTCCGGCGCCTGTAACGGGGTATCAGCGATGGAGACTAATCGAGTCTGTCGTTGTCGCGGGCCGAAACTCCGAAGATTATGTCCGGGGTCGTACTCCGGTCGCATCGGACGTATTGCCTGCGGCTACTGACGGCCTCATCGCTACATAGTCCCTGCTCGCCGCCGCCATGCCGTGCCAGGCTGTATCGCCGCAGGTCACACGGCGTGTCTCGGGGAACGTCGGCAGCGCGTGATCTGCGCGTGATCTGCGCTCGATTACCGGAACGGGCCGAGTTCGTCAGCAAAACGTACCGGCGCAGTAACTCTCAGTCGCGGATAGTTTTGGCAGTCAGCGGCTTCTTTTGGGATGCTGACATCCGGGCGGACGGCCGCCTAGATTCTAGATTCCCCCGAAAGGCCGCAGCGGCTGCGCGGCGTCGACCGGCGAAGGCGGATAGTGGATGGACTACGCGGTCAGGCGAGCCCGGACCAGCGATGTCCGGGTCATCCGGGCACTGGTGGACGCCAACGTGCGATCTGGCCGACTCCTCGATAAGCCCACGGTCGCGCTGTATGAGGACGTCCAGGAGTTCTGGGTGGCGAGCGCGCAAGATGGCGAAATCGCGGGCTGCGGCGCACTCCATGTGATGTGGGAGGATCTGGCCGAGATCCGCACAGTAGCGATAGCGGAGAAGCACCAGGGCCGCGGTGCCGGGAATCAGATAGTCCTAGCGTTGCTCGATACTGCCAAGGACCTTGGCGTGAGCCGGGTTTTCGTCCTGACGTTTGCGGTGGAGTTCTTTCGTCGCCATGGCTTTACCGAGATCTCAGGCCAGGCCGCCGCGCCCGAGGTCTACGCCGAGCTTCTGCGCTCCTACGACGAAGGCGTCGCCGAGTTTCTGGACCTTGACCGGGTGAAGCCCAACACGCTGGGTAACACGCGCATGCTGCTGCGAATGTAAGCGCGCCCGCAACGCGGCGCCGCCGTTGGTCGCGGCGGCCTGCGGTCCCGATCTGAACCCGAAGCATGCGACGCCACTTGTGCATTCTGGCCGCATTTAGCCAGGTCGCAGGCCTCGCCTGTCGTCCGCGGTGAGCAGCCGTCGCGCGCAGGCCAGCCTTCTGGTCCCGGCTAAGCTGGTATTCATGCCGGAACGGACCGCAGCCCGATGAAGGACCTGGCTGTACTCACCCCGCCGTTCCTCGTGTGCGCGGTAGTGGTCGTCGCGATTGTCGCCTTCTTGCGGCACGAGATGGGCCGAGCACGTCCCGATAGGCGGGTTGATGGCGATGATAATTCCGCCCCGGCGCCAAAAACGGCGGACGAACCTGGCGAAGCTGCAGGTCGTGACTCAGACGCCGCTGCTTCTGGCAGCCGAGATGGCTAGCAGGTATCGCGGATGACGATTACTCTCTGTCACAGCTGACGCGGGCATTCTTGGCTGCAAGCAGCGGTTCGGCGATACGCGAAACGGCAATCTCGAATTGTCAACACCGCAAGGCATGGTATATCTTTGGCTGCCTAAAAGACTTCGATGAAAGGCAGCATGATGGTACAGAAGACCGTGGTGACGGTAGTTTGTGATCTACCTCACGATGGCGAGATCGAAGGCAACGAGACGGTTTCGTTCGCTGTCGACAACGCCGCCTACGAGATCGATGTGTGTTCAGCTCACGCTAAGGAACTACACGAGATCTTCAGCACTTACATCGAGCACGCAAGGCGCCTCAGTGGTGGCGTCCGCCGGCGCAAGACTCGCTCTGGGCCAGGCCGCGAGCGCAGCTCGGAAATTCGGCAGTGGGCCCGTGAGCGTGGCGAGAAGGTCAGCGAGCGCGGTCGTATTCCGGCGTCGATCATTCAGGAATACGAAGCCACTCACTAACCAGTGCTGCTCTATTCTGGTGGCCTGTCGCTGATATGACTATCCAGGTTGACTGGCAGGCAGGCACCGGAAATCGGGTGGCTCAGTGCGCGGCGCGACATGGATCGCCGCAGCCAGCGAGAATGAGTCAAGTCGGGCAGGAGCGGGGCCCGGCTCTGACTCTTGCTCGTGACGATGAATGGCTGCCGGGGTCCGCGCGATATGACACGACTTACCCGTGTTGGGGGACACGGACCGCGCTCGTGTGCGTGTTCTCGGACCGTGGCCCGAGCGCCGGCGGCCGTCCAAGGCCTCCGGTCGGCCGCTGGCGGCGTGATCTCGGGGCAAGACTCACGTCGACCAAGATCAACGAATGGCGAATCGTCACGGCGCTGTCAAATGCCGCATATAGCTCTTACGCCCTGCGCGTAGCTCTTACGCCCTGCATGTCGCCGACCGTGAACATCCTGCCTGGAGCTCGCAGCGCCGCCAAAGGACCTAATGCCTGCGGACGCGGGCTGGGGTGGACCGGCGCAGAAGCCACCTACTCTTAGGGTCCGCAGCGGGGCATAACGGACTAATAGCGATGTTTCTTGCGGGTGGGATACTGGTGCGGGGACCTGGCCGTTCGCTGCTGGCGTAGCCACCGGTATTTGCTTTCGCTGCGGGCGTAGCTGGGAACACTGCCCCTTCAGCCTAGGTTGAATGGGATGAACGCCCTACTGGCGGGGAACGTTTTGAGTGGTGCGCCATGTCGCACGCGATGGCGTCGCCCGGCGCACGGGCTAACATGCGGAAGGGACGGGGCAGTTCGGGTGCCTCACCCACCGCGCTGTGAGGAGCGACGAGATGTTCGAAAGGT
>DASXKI010000311.1:0-1955 GCA_036496945.1 Streptosporangiaceae bacterium
GCTAGCACTTCGAATGCCGGATGCTTGGGCGCGATCTTGCGGATCTCATCATCGCTGGAGTCCGGCCCGGTGCCCTCGAAGAAGATCCCGACCTCCGCCTTCCACTTCTTGAGGTAGGCGCGCAGCACCGGCACCTTCTCATCGTCAGTAAGTTCTCGGCCGCGAAACTGCTCGGCGCGCCTGCCCAGTCGCAGCTCCCCTGTCCCGACGGCGCGTAGGTTGCGCACCCACTGAGTCTCGCCGCGGGGCGCCACCAGGTACCTGCGGCCCTCATAGGCGAGCAGGTTCACCGGGGTGGTACGCCACTGCCCGCTCGTCCGGCCCTTCACTGCAAGGACCCGCGACCCGAGAACGCTAATGCCTTGCCGGGTCAGGAACGCCACGAACTGGTTGAAGACATTGCGCGTGAACCAGCCGGGCGCGCGGTAGTGATCGGACACGCTATCCAGCCTAATAGGAGCTGCCGGTCGGCCGTTGCGGCAGACTCGGCTTCTGGTAGCCGCCGGCAGGTGAGCACTGGCACGGCCCGGGCTCTTTCGGGAAGCCCCAGAGTTAGATCGTGCCCCTGCCGGTGGCCGGGAGAGTAGATCGCTGCTGGGATGTCGTGCCCGCTGATCGTGGTGTGAGCACTGGTCTATTAGGTCGCTGATGGCTCTCCCGCAGGCTGCCCTGATCTGGCGTTGCGGACGGGAGAACGCGTGCTGTTTATCGGAGATGACTGGTCGGAAGAGAATCATGATGTCGAGCTCATGGACGCCGGTGGCCGGGTCCTGGGCAGGGCCCGGCTGAAAGAAGGCGCTGCCGGGATGGCCCGGCTGCACGCGATGATCGGCGAGCACGCCGGCGACGACAGTGATGACCTGGAGGTCGCAGTCGGGATCGAGACGGACCGGGGCCTGTGGGTGATGGCGCTGGCCGCGGCCGGCTACCGGGTGTTCGCGATCAACCCGCTGCAGACGTCCCGGTACCGGGAACGGCACGGCGTGTCGGGCGCTAAGAGCGACACCGCCGACGCGCACGTGCTGGCCGACATGGTCCGCACCGACTCCCACCAGCTGCGGCAGGTCGCCGCTGACACCCCGGCGGCGCAGGCGGTCAAGGTGGTGGCGCGAGCGCATAAGACGCTGATCTGGGAACGGACCCGCCACCTGAACCGGCTCCGCCATCAGCTGCGGGACTTCTTCCCCGCCGCGCTGGACGCGTTCGACGACCTGGCCGCCCCCGACACCCTGGAGCTCCTGGCCAGGGCCCCCGACCCGGCCTCGGCCGCGAAGCTGACCACCGCGCAGGTCTCCGCCGTGCTCAAGCGGTCCGGCCGCCGCAACATCTCCGAGCGGACCACCGTCATCCGGGCCGCGCTCCGGTCGCCGCAGCTGGCCCAGCCACCGCAGGTCACGGCCGCGTGCGCGGCGGTGGTCCGGGCGCTGACCGCGGTCCTGAACGCCTTGAATGAGCAGATCACGGTCATGGAAGGCCAGGTGGACGCCCATTTTCTCGCGCACCCGGACGCTGAGATCATCCTGTCCCAGCCCGGCCTGGGACACATCCTCGGTCCCCGGGTGCTCGCAGAGTTCGGCGACGACCCCCGCCGCTACGCCTCGGCGAAAGCACGGAAGAACTACGCGGCCACCAGCCCCATCACCCGCCAGTCCGGGAAGAAGAAGATCGTCCTGGCCCGGTACGTCCACAACGACCGGCTCGTCGACGCCCTCCACAGCCAGGCGTTCTCCGCCCTCAGCATCTCGCCCGGCGCCCGCGCCCACTACGACCAGCACAAAGCCCGCGGCATCAGCCACCGCACCGCGCTGCGCCAGCTCGCCAACCGGCTCACCGGCATCCTGCACGGCTGCCTCAAAAACAGGACCCTCTACGACGAGGCCACCGCCTGGCCCCAGCCCGCCAGCCAGCAAATCAGCTCCGCTGCTTGACACCCTTAGCGCCTGGGATGTCTAACT
>DASXKI010000312.1:0-2276 GCA_036496945.1 Streptosporangiaceae bacterium
CCGGAGACGCGGACCGAGGACGGCATTGCCCGGATGCCGGGTGGCGGCGAGGCGGCGTGGTTCAAGGACTCCGAAGGCAACCTAGTCGGCGTTGTTCCAGCCTGAGGAGAATCAGCCGCGTCAGAGAACCACCGAGGCGAGTCGTATACCCATGGCGACTGGTTCAGACGGTGTGCTATCGGCTTCACACACTCAGAACTGGTGGATCTGCGTGTGTGGGCCATCAAGGCGGAGTCGACTCCGAGCCGCGCTACATCGGCGTTATGGAGCGCTTCTGCGCCGGAGAATGGCGTCGGCGTCTGGCAAGTATCGTGAGATGGCGCCACGGTCGGCACGGCACGCGTTTGGGCCTTCGTCCGGGTCGCAGGTACCCAGATGCGCCGGCGCCGGTCACACCCTGGCGTAGTCCTGGATGTCTTGCTCGAAGTCGGCCACGAGTTCCGAAGTCAGGGTGCGGCGGGTCTGGCCGACTGCGAGCAGGACGTCGCCCGTGGCTACCTCCTGCTCGCCGCGCTCGAACAGGACGCGCTCGAAGGCCAGCTGCGCGGTTCTGCGTGCGGCGAACTCGATGTCGGCCGGGGTGAACAGCCGCGATTCTTCCACGATCGCCGCCATGTCCAGCTCGCCATGCGGGATCTGGGCCAGGTACCTGTCCCAGATCGCGGCCCGCGCGGCCAGGTCGGGCGGGCCCACTGGGATCACGTAGTCGAACCTGCCGTGCCGCAAGAACGCGCTGTCCAGGGCGCGGACTGAGTTCGTGGCGCAGATGAGCAGCCGCTCGTCTTGCTCCCGGAACGGCGGGATGAGCTTGAGCATCTCGTTGGTGACCCCCTGCGCCACGGAGACGGTGCGCGGCTGTCGCGTCCCGGCGATCTCCTCCACCTCGTCGATGAACAGGACGACCTTATCCAGATCGGCGACCAGGGCGAACGCCTCGCGCAGCGCAGACGCCAGGCTGGCCGGGGACTCGCCGGCCAGCCGCGACGGAAACAACTCCACGAACGGCCAGCCAAGCCGCGACGCGGTGGCCTTGGCGAAGCTCGTCTTGCCCGTTCCGGGCGGCCCGAACAACACGATCGCCCGCGGCGGGACCAGGCCCAGCTGCTCTGCCAGCTGTGGGTGCGCCAGCGGCAATATGACCCGCCGCTCGATCAGCTCCTTCTCCCTGACCATGCCGCGGAGCTCATCCCAGGCACCGGCCCGCACCATCCGGCCGCCGAGCTGGCCCAGCACCCCGGCACTGCCGGCATCAACAGGCTCCAGCCGCTCATACAAGACCATTCCCCGGCGCCCTTTGTAGCCGGCGTGCTCCAGGGCCAGCGCCCCGATCTCGCTCTCGCCCCCCAGCAGGCACTGAATCCGGTGCACCCCGGCCGCCACCAGCCGCCGCTCCAGCTCGCCCAGCATTGCGCTGCCGATCCCCCGGTGCCGCCACGCGGCCGCCAGGCTGATCCGCATCACCCACGCCCGGTCACCGCCCACCGTCGCGACCGCGACTCCCACCAGCTCCTCACCGACAACCGCAACCACTGCAGGCTCATGCGACCGGACGGCCGCAATGAGGTCAGACAGGCTGAACGCCGGCGCCTCGCTGCTAGCCGCCGGGTTGTCCCACAACCGGACGGCGGCATCAAGGTCGTCAGCATGGAAATCGCGAACCCGCCACGGCGCCATCGCATCAGTGTGCCACCAGCAACCGCGCTGCGCCGCAGGTGACCGACCCCAAACCCGGCCGCGGCCGCAGCCAAGGCCAGCGCAACTTGGCAAATCGCCGACACGCTGGAGGTCCACCGCGAAAGATCCGCCGATCTGATCGGCTTCTGTGTCTGGCGGCCTTGCTGGAGGATGAGGCCATAATGAATAATGTGGCGCGGTGTGACCGGCGCGGGCCCGCAACAATTACCGCTCACGGCTGATATGCCTGTGACCGTATGGCGCCGGGATCGAGGCGCGCTGCGTCGCGATCATATATATGACCAGGACTTATGCCGAGCCCGAAGGGCGATGTGGTGATCTTCGCTCGCCGGCATAAATGCCGATAAGCGGCTGAGGCTCTTCCGCTTTCGGGATTGCTTCCGTGAATGGCTGGTATACGCGATGATGGCGTAATGGCTCACCGGCTCGTTCTGATACGCCGATTCGGTCGCCGATGGGCTCTTGCGGCGGGATTGTCGGTTGTCTTGGCCAGCGGGGTGCACGTCACCGGCGCCGCATGCGGTAGCTGCGGGGCTGACCGCGGCCTGCTCGACGCAGGTGGCGGCCAGCAGGCTGTTGGG